>CANQZJ010000054.1 GCA_947628315.1 uncultured Oscillospiraceae bacterium | reverse complement strand
GCTGTTGACTTTGTTTTTCAGTTCTCCCGTGATCATTGTTCTCTCTCCCTGTTCCAAGTGTAGGATGTGTAGCGGCCACCGCCGATTTTCAGGACCTCGCCCGATTTGACCAGCGCGTTGAGGGCCCGCTGTATGGTGATCTGGCTGATGTCCGGGCACTTTTGCATGATCTCCGCCTTGGTGATCTTCCCGAGGGTGTCTTTGATGACCGCCCGCACCCGATCCGGCTTGCTGAGGTCCGCGGCGGTCAGCATCCGCGCCCGGGCGGAGAATTCCCGGCAGGCCGCCGCGATCACGCCCAGCAGATACCGGGCGAAGGGGGCGTAGTCGTTCTCTTTTTCGTGCCAGCCCAAAGAACTCTGCTGGAGCGCGTCATAGTAGGTCTCTTTCGTCTGCTCGATGAGCTTTTCGATGCTGATATACCTGCCCACGAAATACCCCGCCCGGTAGAGCAGCAGCAGGGTGAGCAGACGGCTCATGCGCCCGTTGCCGTCGTTGAAGGGGTGGATACAGAGAAAGTCCAGGATGAAGACGGGGATCAACAGGAGCGGATCGTACTCGGTATTCTTTGTGGCCTCGTCAAAGGCCCCGCAGGCCCGCTCCACCGCCTCCGGCGTCTCCCAGGCGGGGACCGGCTGAAAGCGGACGAACTTATTTCCCTGCTCGTCGATCTCCTGAATGACGTTGTCGGAATTTTTATAGGCCCCGCCGATGGACTTCCCGCTGAACCTGTACAGGTCCCGGTGGAGTTGGAGAATCACCGAGGGCTTCAGCGGAATATAGTCATAGTTTTCATGGATGGTAGCCAGCACGTCCCGGTAGCCCGCGATCTCCTGCTCGTCCCTGGATTTGGGCATGGTCTTGTCCCGCACCAGCTTTTTCAGCCGCTCGTCGGAAGTAAAAATGCCCTCGATCCGGTTGGACGCCTCGGTGCTCTGGATCTTGGCCAATTCCATGAGTTGAGTCAAGGTGTCGCCTTTTGCCTCAGTGAGCAGGGCCTGCTCCCCTTTGTACTCATGAATTTGCCCCAGCAGGGTCACGATGTCCGGGGTGAGCAGCTTCTGGTAAACTCCGTCATAGCTGTAATCGCGCATAAGGCACCTCATTTCCGCAGCCTTTTTCTCGATTCTATATTGTAGTTTAGCACAGAGATGCTCAGGCGTCAAGTTAATTATATCATTTTTAAAATTATGATATAATTAGACGTTGCGATTTGATATTATATCTTGCCGCCGAGTTGTCTGCTCCACTAAACGGGAAGGCCTATATTCAGTATATTTGAACGGTAACAGCATCAAAAAAGCATCAACCGCAGAGGAGAAAAGTAGTTGCCATCCCGCAACCGCATGAACCGAGCGGGAAGTTCCCCGCCAAAGGCGTTTTCCAACAGCCACTCCAAAACCGAGTGCCGAGGGTTCGAATCCTTCTGCCCCTGCCACTAAAAGCTCCGAAGTCACCTGACTTCGGAGCTTTTTCGGTACTTTTTGGGCGGGTTGATTTCGAGGAGACCGAGTCTGATGCCCAAATGACGCTCAAATCGTGCTGTCTGGCGTCAACGATCCCGCCCTGTTCCGTCGGGTACAGCACCAAAATAGCATCAAAGTTTCGCTCCCCAGACCGGCGGCTATGTCAGTTTGGGGAGCGTTTTCTTTGTATCAGTATCTCAGTTTTTGAGCCGCTGGGCAACCCTACTGTTTTAGGCAGGGGTGATTTTGCACGGCTCACAGCTCAAATCCCACTGTGATCCCGGCCAGACGGGCGGTGTCCCGTTTGACGTAATAGAGTTCCGTGATCTCCGAGGTGGAGTGCCCCAGGAGGTCTGCCACCTGGCGGGGTGATAGGGCTTTGATCGTGCCGCCTGGCTGTTTGACCCCATTCACCAAATTGGTGGCAAATGTGTGCCGGAGGCTATGTAGCCCTTTCTGCTTGATCTCGGCGGCCTCAAGGATGCGGTAGTAGCGTTTGCGGAAGTTCACCGGCTTGGTGTAGTTCCCTTTCTCGTCGGCAATCAGCGGGCTGTCCGTTCCGAAGTACCGCTCTGCCCGCAGGTCAAGGATGGCATTGACCGCCGCTTGGTTCAGAGGTACGTCCCGCTTGCTGGAGGCGGTCTTGAGCTTGCCCACCTTCATCTCCATCCCGCCGGCGGCCTCCACGCCGTCGCGCTTGGCGATCTCCTTCACGCCCCGCTGGAGGTGGATGACCCGGCGATTCAGGTCGATGTCGCTGTTCAGCAGGCCGAGGACTTCACAGGTGCGGAGGCCGGTGTTCAACATGAGGACGTAGGCTGCGGATTGCTGGTAGATCCGTTTGCCGTTGCTCCATTTCCGTACAGCTTCGTTCTTGAACTTTTCAATTTCAGAGGGCGAGAAGATCGTAACCGTCTCGAAGGTAGGCAGGTTCTCTTTGCCTTGGGCGGCCAGGAAATTGGCCCGCTTGATCATTGGGGTTGCCGGCATAGGGTTCTTCGTGACGAGTTCCTGCTGGGTGAGGTAGCGGAAGTAGTCGGTGAGGAGGTTGTGGACTTTTTTCACGGTGGTGTAGGCGAAGCCCTGGGACATCCAGTGGTTGAGCGTTGCCTTTACATCTGCAGAGGTGACGTCGCCCACCACCTTGTCCCCCAGTAGCGGGTAGACCAGATGCTCCGCCGTCCACTCCAGCCGGTCGTAGGTGGTGCGCTCTACCGACGGGAATTTGAACACCCGGAGCCAGTTTTTCATGCTGTCCTCCAGCTTGGCTTTGGATTCATCAGAGATGGTGAGCTGGTGCTTGAAGTCCGCGATGTATTCAGTGATTTTGGCTTTCACCTCCGGCTTGGAGGTGCCGCAGAAGGATTTGCGCTTTCGTTCTCCCTGCTCGTCCAGGTACCAGACCACGCCGTTCCAGCGGCCGTCGGTGCGCTTGAAGACGTTGCCGTTGGTTAGTAACTTTTTCTGCATGGTGGGTCACCTCCCTGCTGTGGATTTTTGCCTTGCCTGTTCCTCATTCTCATCGTCGAAGGAGTAGGGCGGGATCTCGCTCAGTTCCTGCTCGATTCCTCTGGCCAAACGGATGCCGGAGAGGAAGCTGTCCAGAGAGACTTGATCCCGCAGATCGTCCTCCAGATCCAGCAGATGGAGGAGCAGGACTCTTTGGCGCTTGCCCAGCCGTCCCCGCAGGCGGGCGAGGATCCTGTCTCGCTCACGCTGTGTTTTTATCGCTTCGGGTGACGCTGTGGTGAATCGTTCGTGCAGGGCTTTCAGGTATTCGGGCATGGCGGTCGCCTCCTTTGCAGAGACAACACATACCAGAACTGCTTCGGCCAAAGGTGTACAAACTGATAACTCTCCGAAAAAACGGGAAACTGCGAGAAAAGGCAAACCGACCACCTGCCACGCCGCGCAGAAACCCGTCAACGGCGCGGGTTTGCGGGGCGACCGACCACCTATCACAGCACAGAGGGCTGAAGACCGACCACCTTTTGCAAGTCCCCCGACCCGCGTTGCGGGGCGGTGTTGACCGGCAGGCGGGCGCGGAAGCGACCACCTGCTTTTATCCCGCACCTCTTTCGCCCTCTCTGCTTTGCCCTCATTTGGTGAAAACGCCGGAGGAAATCAGGGCGCACATGGCCTCGAAAAACGGGCGAGTTTCGGGGCGAATCGCCAGGGTGGGCAACGGATGCCATCCCGTCGGCAGGCGGGCCTCAAATCGCCTCGACGGGGCAAACAGGGGGTGAATCGGATGGGCCCGCCTTGCGCTTTTTATCGGCAGAGGATGGATTACGCGGGGAGCAGATCGGCGGCGAGGTCTTTTCTTTGTTCTATGAGTATTGTTCGTCCGCAACTGTGAGAGGAACAGATGGAGGGGCGGCAGGTCCAGAGCGAAACAGCAGTCGCAAGCCTGATAGCGGCGTCAGGAAAAGAGAGGTGCCCTTCCACTCGGAGATGGAAGGGCGTCTGTGGTTTTGGGCGGTCTTATTTGCCATC
The DNA here is from genome assembly GCA_947628315.1 of uncultured Oscillospiraceae bacterium. Lineage (GTDB taxonomy): Bacteria > Bacillota > Clostridia > Oscillospirales > Oscillospiraceae > Enterenecus. Next base: position 11,373 of record CANQZJ010000054.1, on the reverse strand, counting down.
AAATAGATAGTGCAGCATCCGCTCCGGGGCATTGAGAAATTGTTTTGTAATTAAATAGTGCTCCGTATCTTGATAGGCTACTTTTTCGATTCCCAAATCTGAGAACTGATATAGTTCAGCGTTCGGGAATGCCATTAGAATAGGCGAATGTGTCGCGATAATGAATTGGGAATTTTCCTTTACGAGGCGATCGATCTCCATCATGAGGTTTAGCTGCCGCTGCGGGGAGAGGGCCGCCTCCGGCTCGTCCAGAATATACAGCCCGTTCCCCTCGAATCTGTTTTTCACGAGAGCTAAGAAGGATTCTCCGTGAGACTGCTCATGAAGGGAAGCCCCACCATACCGCATCAAATCACTGTTTTCATCGAGGTAGCTGGCAGTGTTGTAAAAACTTTCGGCCCTCAGAAAAAAACCGTCCTCAGGCGAAATGGTTTTGATCGTGGTGATCAGGTCGCACAGTTCGGAATGTGTTTCCCGTGTTGAGAAGGAAAAATCCCTTGAGCCGCCCTCCGGGTTAAAGCCCATGGAGACGGCGATGGCCTCCAGAAAAGTGGATTTGCCCGTCCCGTTTTCGCCGACAAAGAAGGTGACCGGCATATGGAAGTCCAGGCTTTCCGTCCGGCCTAACCAGCGGACCGAGGGCATTGAACTCAGATATGATCCTTTGGCCGGCTTTTCCCGAAGTTTGATCCCTCTGACGTAGTTCACTTTTTTACATCTCCTGAACTGCTGATCGTCCGCCTGAAAGCGTTCTTTTTGCAACAGCGGCCAGTCAGTACGGGATCCGCATATTCTTCAGGAAGCCCTCGATGCTGGAAGCGGTACTCTCCGATTCGTCCGTCAGAAGTCCGTCATCCGTCAGCAGCGGCGTGTCAAGGACGGACTTGACCGAAACGGCCACGCTTGCACAGGAGGCGATCGTCTGCTTGGAGGCATCGGAATAGGTCCTGTAGTCGTCACCCTCTGTTTTCACGATGTCCTCCATTTGATAGATCAGCGGAAGGAAATAGGTATCCAGCCGGGCGAGCAGATTGTAGAACATATAGGTGCGCCGCCGGATCGTCTCGCACTGCAGGGACGCTGTATTCAGTTGGGACGCGATTTGGATGGCCTCCGCTTTGTTGGTGCGCGCCTGCTCAAGGTTTTTGCTTGCGGCAGCCCCCGTGACCAGACCCATGACGGCAAGGGCCGGCCCCACCACAAGTCCGCCGAGCACCACGACCCCTCCCGCCATGCCGAGGCCGCCCGCCGACAAAGCGCCGCCCCCGAAAAAGGCCAGCGTCGTGTTGGTGGCCGCAGCGCCGCTCAGGGTGGAGATGGCGGTGCCGGTGGAGGCGACCGCAAGGGCCTGCGCCGCGCCGTAAGCTCCGAAGGCGGTCAGCGCCCCGCCGGCGGTCCCGGCGATCGTCCCGCCCGCCAGGGAGCCGGCGAAGCTCACCATAGCCTTCATCTCGGTGAACTCTTTTTCATCCACATGGAGCCGGCTCAGCTCATTGAGCCCTTCCGTCTCCCGGAAGTCCACATTTTTGATCTTTGTGAACGTATCCAGGAACTGCGTCATGCTGGTGTTCAGCACGAACAGCTTTTCGCTGCCCAGGTGGGAGAGGGAATTGCTGCACGCCTCCCTTTGGGCGTTCACCAGCTTTGTGGCGTCATCCACGATCTCGTTGGCGGTTTTGTTGATGCTGTTCGCGTTGACCGTGTCGACCCCCGCCTTTACGGTCTTCCCGACGCCAAACGCCCCCGCCGCCGCGGCGGCGCCAATAAACAATACCGGTATCGGCATACTGTTTCCCCCTCCCGCCTTAAAGCGCGATCAGAGCCTTCACGCTCTCGAAGATCACGTTCTTCCTGTCCGCGATCTCGTTGACCATGGCCTCGATCGTCAGATACGGCCTGTCCGTCGTCTTGATCCAGGCCAGCTCCTTCTCCAGATCCAGCAGCGTCAGGATGCTGCTCTCCAGCTCCAGAAATACGGCCTTGTCAATGTTCAGCTTGCGCACGACGTATTTCAGGAGCTTTCGCTCGGCCTCGTCGTAGCTCTCGTCACTGTAGGCCACGGTCAGCAGATCCCAGACCAGCAGCTTCGGCGTGATGAAGGTGTCCTCCGTCTGAACGGAGGAGGAGATCGCTGCCTCGACGCCGTCCTGGAGGACGTCATAGTAGTCCTCCGGGTCAATGACCTTTTCCATCTGAGCCTGACACTCTTTTACGATCTGTTCCTTGTGTCCCGCAAAGTTCGGGTCCAGTTCCGCCCCGATGGCGTCATATTTTTCTTCCTCACTGTGGAACACTTCGCCGTCTGCCGCCATCAGATAGTAGATGATCTTTATGGCGTTCCGCGTGGAGATGGATTTGATCTCCAACGGCTCGGCGGCGCTCTCCTGTTTGGCCTTGCGGGGCTTTTTCTGAAACAGCTCCTTGACCTGGCCGGGAACCTTGAGTTCCGGCGCTTTGATCTCCGGCAACTTCACATTCTGCACCGACGCCTTGACGGAATCGACGGCGCCGTGCAGCGAGTTGATGATGCCTTTGCCCTTCTCTTTGCCGGGTTCTTTTTTTGCCATTTGCCTGACCTCCCATCACAGCGTCAATGGGACGTCCGATCCCATCAGCGCGTCGAATTCTTCCTGATTCGTAAACTGCGACTCCCTGCCGAGAACCTTCTGGATGATGACGTTCCCGCGAATGACGAGATCAGAATCGCCGGCGTCCAGCCCCTGCCGCATATAGTCGAAGCCCGACAGGAACGCTTCGATATCCTCCGCGAGATAGTTGGACACCTCTTCTTCGAGCTGTGCCTTGAACTGCTGGAGCTGCTCCAGGAACAGGGACGCCTTTGCCTCGGACAGGAGCATTTTTTCGTGGATCAGCTGCGTCTCCCGCTTCTCGTTGGAGACCTCCCTTATAATGGCGACGGCGGCCCTGCCCGCGCCCACATAGTTGAACCTTGTGACGAACCGCCCGGCGAACAGCACCCAGTTCGCGCCGGACTCGATGGCGGAGCGAATGGCGGCGTCGGCGGTATCGGCGACCGTGAAGGTCATGGCGGAAATGGTGATCATCCGCTCCACAGTCCGGTTGCGGAAGGGAAGGATCGTACCCCAATCCAGTTTGGCGATATCCTCTGGCTTATCCGAGTTGGCGCCTGCGAGCTCTGATGCGAGCCGCCGGATGAAGTAGAATGCCCTGACGACGCACTCGTTTATGATGACCGGGATCGTCTGACGCCCGATGTGGCGGGCGACTCCGAGCTCCGTCCGCAGGTCGAACTTATGTGGGATCAGCTTGTTATTCTCATCCCGCTCCCCCAGCAGGGTGCCGTTGAACAGCTTGGAGATCCGCACGGAGAATTCTTTATATCCTCTGCTGTCTGTTTTCTGGAACAGCGGTGTTGCGGAAAGTTCCTTCAGGAGAGAAACCAGCGGGCCAGGTAATCCTGTTCCAAAACTGCCCTTCATCACAGAACCGGACGAACCCGCCATATCGCTGGCCATATGGAACGCCCAGTTGACGACGCCGAACATGATTTTTTCAGGGAAGTTCTTCCCGATCAGGCTGAGCCCATCCTCGTTCAACTCGACGGCCTGAAACGCTCCCGCAACGTCCGTTCCGTAGACCTTTCCCGTGAACTGCGTCAAAATGGAACACGCCAGGCCCACCGGCGTCGGGTGATGGGAGAAGTCCCGCAGGTGGTGCTGGAGGCCCCCGCCGAATTGATTGGTCGCCTTATCCGCTGCGATGGGGAACATATCTTCCAAATATTTTATTGCCCCTTCCGGCGTGGTTCCGTTGTATCCCTGGGCCTGGGCGACCTTTACCACAAAGTCGCTCGCTTTTTTGTTGCCCCACTCGTCAGCTGTTTCCAGATCGAATTCGCCCACAAAAACGCTGTCGATGATACCGGAGAGGATCCCGCTGCCCACAGCTACGGCGTAGTCGAATTTGTCCGCCCGGCTGGTGTACCGCTCCAATTCGGAATCGACCTTTTGAAGCGCCTGATTGATCTCGTCCAAGCCGGGCTTGTCCTGCTGTTTTTCCGCAGTGACGGTCACTTCTGCGGAGACGATCTCTTCCTCACAGCAACGCTGTTCCTCCGCCCGCTTTTCCTCGATGGTGTATGTACCATCGACGATTCCCTGGTACTGCGGCGACTTCGACCACTCGTAACACTCATAGACGCGCGTCGCCATCCGCGGATGGTCATCAAACTGCGTGATCATCTGTTCGAGGAATTTGTTGGACTTGGAATCGTTGACGAACGCTTTGAGGTCTAAAGCCTGCTTCAGAAATTCATCCAGGTTGATGTTTTCATCGTAGCCATGCACTTTTAAAAGCGTGTCAACTGTTTTTTTCGCATTGCCGTCGCAGAGGACGGCGGCCCGGTCTGCCGACAACTCGCTGCACCGATCCCAGAACCGCAATGCCTGGACCAGCGCCGGCTTCAGGAGCCTTCGGATCGCGGGGATCAGCGCCAGGGGGCTGTTTTCAACACCATTTATGAGCAGTGCCGCGATGGAATGATAAAGGGTGTGCTTGCAGGCGATGTGTCCGCATTCATGCGCCAGGACGCTCGAAATCAAATCGACCGGCAGCGTCTCTACCAGCTTGGAGGTCACAACGATACACGGCTGGACGCTTCCATAGGTCCAGGCGTTCATTTCCTTTGATTTCAGATAATAAAGCTCTGGTGTTGGAATACCCAGTTGGTCGCAGACCGGCGGGAGCAGATTGTATATCCCCGGCATCTGTTTTTCGCTCAGGCGAATGGCGGAGGAAAGGTAACGGAACCGAAAAGCCTTTTCGTCGAAGTTGGCGTGATAGGTCTCCAGCAGTTCCGTGAACTTCGGGAACGTATTCAGGGCGGCGGTCACTTCTCGGTCCAGATCGTGCATATACAGCTCAGAACGGTACGGCATAGTAACACCTACTTCCCTATAGCTTATTCTTTTTCGGGTCCGCGTTCAGAGGCAGGGACAAATTCAACGATATCGTCCAGCGTGCAGTCCAGGGTAGTGCAGAGCTTTTCCAACACATTGACCTTGACGTCCTCGTTCTTACCGAGTTTGGCCATTGCGTTTGTGGTGATCCCGGCAAGATGGGTCAGTTCTGTTTTGTTGATATTCTTGTCGATCATCAACTTCCAGAGCTTTTTATAGCTGACCGGCACGTAAATCCCTCCTTTTAGAGATGGTCGCCTATATTTGTATCGTACATCGGCCCAGAAAAAATGTCAAGGATATCTTAAAAAATGCAAGAAAATATTGCACAGAGCGTGTAACGCAAACGCGGACAAGAGGTTGAACCACATTTATAGGTTGTATTTCTCCTAACGCTGTGCTATAATAGCGATAGAAGGAGCGTGGTTCGTATGAAAGTCAGCACCGGAACGCTGGTCTCCATCACCGAGGCCAATCAGAACTTTTCCAAGGTAGCCCGCCTGGTGGACGAGAAGGGCTCCGCCGTCATTTTGAAAAACAATGTGCCCCGCTATCTCATTGTTGAGTTCAGCCGGGCGGAGAAGGTCCAGCAGGCGGAGGACGAGGATGTGCTTGCCATTTCCGCCCGCCTGATGGAGGAGAACCGCGAGGCATATGAGGTCCTGGCGCAATGAAGGTTCTGAGCAAACAGCAGATCCTTGTTCTCCACGAGCAGCTTTTGGCTCAGACCGGAGGGCTGCCGGGGGTCCGGGATGAGGGGTTGCTGGAGTCCGCGCTGGAGGCGCCCTTTCAGGGATTCGGTGAAACGGATGCCTACCCATCCCTCCAGCAGAAGGCGGCCCGGCTCTGCTATGGGCTGGTGAAGAATCATCCCTTTGCCGACGGGAATAAGCGGATCGGCGCTCACGCCATGCTGGTTTTTCTTGCGCTGAACGGGATAGAGCTAAGTTATTCCCAGCAGGAGCTCTCTGAAATCGTACTGGCGCTGGCCTCCGGGGAACGGGATTATGATGAACTCTTGCGGTGGCTGATTTTCCACCAAAAGGGGTAACAGCATCATAATAGCATCAAAAACAGAGGGACACAGTGAGTGAAACCCCGCAACCGCCCGAACCGAGCGGGAAGCTCCGTGCCGCAGGGTTTTTCCAACAGCCACTCCAAAACCGAGTGCCGAGGGTTCGAATCCTTCTGCCCCTGCCATCAAAAGCTCCGAAGTCACCTGACTTCGGAGCTTTTTCGGTACTTTTCCGGCGGGATGGTTTCCGGCAGACCGAGTCTGATGCCCGAATGACGCTCAAATCGTGCTGTCTGGCGTCAACGATCCCGCCCCGTTCCGTCGGGTACAGCACCAAAATAGCATCAAAGTTATTGGCCCCTCTGGTCGGTTGGTTTTGACCAGAGGGGCCTTTTCTTTGGTTCTGTGTCCCTATTTTTGAGCCGGTGAGCGGTCCCACTTGTTTTATGCGTGGACTATTTTGCATCGCTCACAGCTCGAATCCCGCTGTGATTCCGGCCAGACGGGCAGTGTCCCGTTTGACGTAATAGAGTTCCGTGATCTCCGAGGTGGAGTGGCCCAGGAGGTCAGCCACCTGCCGGGGTGATAGAGCCTTTATCGCTCCGTCGGGCTGCTTCACGCCGTTGACCAGGTTGGTGGCAAATGTGTGGCGGAGGCTATGGAGGCCCTTTTGCTCTATTCCCGCTGCTTCAAGGATTCGGTAGTACCGCTTGCGGAAGTTCACGGGCTTTGTGTAGCTGCCCTTTTCGTCTGCAATCAGCGGACTGTTTTCCCCGAAGTATCTCTCCGTCCGCAGGTCGAGAATGGCATCGACTGCCGCCTGATTCAAGGGTACATCCCGCTTGCTGGAGGCAGTCTTTAGCTTGCCCACTTTCATTTCCATGCCGCCGGCGGCCTCTACGCCGTTGCGCTTGGCGATCTCCTTCACGCCCCGCTGGAGGTGGATGACTTTCCGCTCCAGATCGATGTCGCTGTTCAGCAGTCCCAGCACCTCGCAGGTGCGGAGACCGGTATTCAGCATCAGGACGTAGGCTGCGGACTGTTGGTAGATTGGCTTGCCGTTGCTCCACCTTCGCACAGCTTCAGACTTGAACTTTTCGATTTCAGCGGGAGAAAAGGTCGTCACCGTTTCAAAGGTAGGCAGATTCTCTTTGCCCTGGGCCGCCAGGAAGTTAGCTCGCTTGATCATGGGGGCCGCCTGCATGGGGTTCTTGCTGATGAGTTCCTGCTGCGTGAGGTAGCGGAAGTAGTCTGTGAGGAGGTTGTGGACCTTCTTCACGGTGGTGTAGGCAAAGCCTGTTTCCATCCAGTGGTTGAGGGTGGCTTTCACATCTGCGGAGGTGACGTCGCCAACCACCTTGTCCCCCAGCAGCGGGTTGACCAGATGCTCCGCCGTCCACTCCAGCCGGTCATAGGTGGTGCGCTCCACCGACGGGAACTTGAACACCTGGAGCCAGTTGGCGAGGCTGTCTCGGAGGAGTTGCTTGGACTCGTCCGAAGCGGCGATCTGGTGCTTGAAGTCTGCAATGTACTCGGTGATTTTGACCTTCACCTCCGGCTTGGACGTACCGCAGAAGGATTTTCGCTTGCGCTCCCCCTGCTCATCGAGATACCAGACCACGCCGTTCCAGCGGCCGTCGGTGCGTTTGAACACATTGCCGTTGGTCAGGAGTTTCTTTTGCATGATGCTTCACCCGCTTTCTGTCTTGCTTGTTCCTCGTTCTCATCGTCGAAGGAGTAGGGCGGGATTTCGCCCAGCTCCTGCTCGATTCCTCTGGCCAGACGGACGCCGGAGAGGAAGCTGTCCAGGGAGGTCTGGTCCCGCAGGTCGTCCTCCAGATCCAGCAGATGGAGCAGCAGGACTCTCTGGCTCTTGCCCAGCTGTCCTCGCAGGCGGGCGAGGATCCTGTCTCGCTCACGCTGTGTCTTTGCCGCTTCGGGGGACGCTGTGGTGAACCGCTCGTGGAGTGCTCTCAGATATTCGGGCATGGCGGTCGCCTCCTTTTCCAGCGACACACAATACCACTTGTGGCTGAGAATAGCCAGGGGTAAAATGCAGAGTTAGCAAACCGTTATCATTTGTTTATGGGTGACCGGTGTGCTACTTTTTCATTGGCTGGAGGACCACAGTGTCACGCTTTGGGGTTCCACAGTCCTTGATTCTCTAGGGCCCAAAACCGCGAAACGAGGTGGGGCGGTGTATTTACCTTACCCCTCTGGAAAACGGACTTACAAGCGTGACATGGGTCCCTGCTGTCTACGCATTTCGGGGCTTCGCAGCCCTTGATTCTCTAAGGCCCAAAACCGCGAAACGAGGTGGGCCTGTGTACTTACCTTACCACCCTCGAAAAACGGGTTTCAAAAGCGTGACATGGCCCTTTTGGTAAATGAGCAGGTGCCCGTCCATCTTTGATTACTGCGGGGTAACGGCTACCGCCCTTTTTGGGGGAGTCTTAGCCCTTAAAACGCCCTTTATCCCCGTTTGGAACCCGGCCAGAGGCTTGAAAACAGGGCGTTTCCCAAGAAAGTCATCCCCGAAGCGACCCCCGCGCCGAAAAAGTGACCCCCGCCGTGAAAACCAACAAGGCCCTTGAAGCGACCCGCATTGCGGGGCGCTGTGAACCGCGCGAGGGGGCAATAGACCCCCGCGCTTTAACCAGCACCTCTTTCGCCCCCTCTGCTTTGCCCTTGTTTGGTGAAAACGCCGGAGGAAATCTTGGCGCGAGTGGCCCCGAAAAGCGGGCGAGTTTCGGGGCGAATCGCCGGGGTGGGCACGGATGCCACCCCATCGGCAGGCGGGCCTCAAATCGGCTTAACGGGGCAAACAGGGGGTGAAGCGGATGGGGGCTGGCCTGCGCTTTTTATCGGCAGAGGATGGATTGCGCGGGGCGCAGATTGGCGGCGGAGCCTTTTCTTTGTTCTATGAGTGTTGTTCGTCCGCAACTGTGGGAGGGGGCCCTCCATCTGATGGAGGGGGTCATTTTCAGGCAGAAGGGATATCCCGCCTTATACAGATCTATTCTGATAGTATGTGAGACACTTTTTGCCTCATGCCCACTTCATAACACTCCAGAGCGCAACCCTTTCTTGTTGTAATTTCTACCTGTTTGTGGTATGTTTGTACTATGGATTTGAAAGAGCTAGTCAGAACTTATGAGGGCGAGGTCGTGATTGCGTGGTTGATATGAATCTCAAACTGGATAACTGGAAGAAGCGGCTGCTGGATCTGGGCAAACGGAATCAGCTGCTAAACTATCGGGACACCCGCAGATCCAATCTCAGAATCACGAAACCGGAAATCTTCAGCCTTTGGGACAGCTTTGTGGTCAATGAACAACCGTTGGAGTTTCCCCTTGCCGATGATGAACAGGTAAGCGGTGAGCAGCTGACGCTGCTGGATGGTGAAGACACCGCAGGAGTATATGAACCCGCAGTTCTCACCAACAAGTCCGTGAAGGATCAGCAGGCAACGCTCCGCAACCTCCGCAACAAGGCCAGGACCATTATGGAGGAGCAGGGTGTCAACGTCCTCTATTTGTCTTTTGGCTTTCTGCGTTGGACTGAGGCAGCCCAGTCACGGTATCAGTTCGATTCCCCACTTGTTTTAGTTCCTGTCACGCTGAGTTGGGAGTCTATCACCGCACCCTTTGTGCTCTCTCTGCATGAGGATGAGATCGTTGTCAATCCGACCTTGGCGTACAAGATGGAGAACGATTTTGGCATCAGGCTGCCTGAACTTAATGCTGACGATGGTTTGTCTGATTATTTTGACCGCCTGCAGAATCTGGTGGCCACACAGCAATGGGAGGTTGTTGCTGAGGTCGGACTTGGACTCTTCTCTTTCCTCAAGATCAATATGTACCGCGATTTGGAGCGGCACAGAGATGTCATTTTAAGCAATCCTGTTATCCGTACACTTTCAGGCGATGCCAGCGCAATAAACCATGACCTCTCTTTCGTAGATGGGTTTGACCATGATACGAACACCCCGCCGGAGACGACGTTCCAAGTGGTGGACGCAGATTCCAGCCAGCAGGATGCTATTGTCTGCGCAAAGCAAGGGGTCAGCTTTGTACTGCAGGGCCCGCCCGGCACCGGGAAAAGCCAGACCATCACCAATATTATTGCGGAGTGCCTTGCAAACGGCAAGAAGGTACTGTTTGTTTCCGAGAAGATGGCCGCCCTTGAGGTCGTTCACAAGCGCCTGAAGGATGCCGGCTTGGACGATTTTTGCCTCATCTTACATAGCCATAAGGCGAACAAGAAAAGCACACTGGCCCAGCTTGGCAGCGTGCTGAATTTGGCGAGCCAAAAAGCGGCGCTGAGTGAGGAGGCATATCAAAAACTTACCCAGCTCACAGAGGACAAGACAAGGCTCAACGACTATGCAGCGGCTATTTTTTCCGTAATAGAGCCATTACACAAAACCATTTACGACGTCAATGGTGAGCTTGCCAACCTTCAGGATTATGATGAGATCATTTTCCCGATCTCGGAAGTAAGGCAGACCACTCAGCAGACTTATAATAGCTATATTCTGCGTCTTAGAAAGTTTGCCGACACCATTTCCGGGCTGAGCATAGACTATCAGGCCAATCCATGGCGCGACGCCAAAGTCGAATTTGTTACCAACGAACTGCGGCATGACATCAACGCCCATTTGGGCTCTTTGATTCCGCAAGGTAGGCGTGTCCAGGAAATATACGATGCCATTGGTACCTCTTTGGAAATTTCTCTTGATACATCGTATTCACAATGGGAACACAACATTGTGTTGCTGCGGACGGCGGCACAGGCTCCGAGCATTCCTACGGCATGGGTCATTGACGGTGATTTTGTTCAGTTAGAACAAACAGTCGGAGAAAGCAGGCAACTGCAAACGGAATTTCTTGCCCAGCGCGAGAAGGTGCGTGCGATTCAGGCAGAAATCTGCAAAGTCGATCCTGCGGCTGATTTTACAAAGTTCCGTGTTCTTACCTCGCAGGATGAGGTTCAAGCTCATATCGCGGCTATTCGCACCTACATTACATCCTCTGACCCGTGCTATGCGATTTGGGCGGGGTATCCAGATCACACGAAGGTCAAGGGCCTCTTTTTGAGTGTAAAGGAACTGATTGAGGAGCAACGGGCTGCTGTCCAGGAAATCTCCTGCGACTACAAGCAAGACGTTTTCGGTATGGACTATGAGGCCATGTATGCCCGGTTCGACTCTGAGTATCCGCCGATTCTCAAAATTTATAACGAGCAATATAGGCCGGACAGGGAACTTGTCCACAGTTTTTGCCAGGACAGCAGGGCTGTGTATTCAGATGCAGAAATCATTTCAATATTGGAGGAGCTGCATCGCATAGCGGAATTGAAAACGCAGTTGGGTGAGGCAAACATCGCAGAATACAATTCCATCTTGCAGGAAATCAC
>CANQZJ010000053.1 GCA_947628315.1 uncultured Oscillospiraceae bacterium | reverse complement strand
CTTTGCACTTATTTTACCATATTTGGGCGGATTTGTCTTGAGGTTCCTGGGAGTTTTGTTTGTTCAGGGAAGATTATTTACTGTTTTAGTGCAAATCGGTTCACGTAGCAGATTACCTCGGTACGCGGAGTTGCGGTGATTCGTGAACTGAAGGACTACGGGAGGACGTGGAACAATGTTCAGATATGAGGCACATATCACCTGTGAGTGTGTTGAAAAGGCCTTTATTGATTTATTTCTTTTTTTAGGCAGTGCCCTGCGCCATAAGAAATCCATGCGGTTTGAACCTCAACAGAATCCGTCATTCAGATTTCAATTTCTGGACAGAACGGGGGCACTCCAGCCGCGCGTCCAAAAACAGGATAACGCGAACTGCTCAGAACTGGAGCAGTTCATCGGCTTGAGCAGGGAAGTTTTGGAGCAAACTAAGATTATCCTAACGATAAAAGTGAATGACGACGCAGGCCTGGACATTTTTTCCTACCGATATTTGTTTCTCATTACGAATCAGCTGCTGCGCAAGCAGGATCGGGTCTATTTTGACTGTCCCGACGCCTATTACCACAAGATTGGGAGTTATCTGTTTTTACAGACCCTACCCAAAGATCAAAAGGTTTTACTGCTCCATAAAAATGGGGAGAAGAAAAAACGCCTACCGCAGGCTTTTTCACTTTCACCGGAGTGGTTCCCTGCCATTTACTTATCCAATAAGGATAAGGCACTATATGAGATTCTGGCCAACCCTCTCTTTCGGAATACCGGGGAGTTGAAAGCGGCACTTGATATGTGCGCGGAAAAAGCCAACCGGCTGGACTTTACAGACGTTGCTTGCCCGAAGTCAATGACGGCAAAAGGCAAATATACAGAATATCTGAAGTGCTACTTTGCGGGTTGGATCCACGAAATGTTATCCGAACTTTCAATCGAGGAGCGGCTCTGTAGCGTGTCGGGCATAGCGCAGCTCTTATTTTCCATTTTATGTAAAAATATCTGGAAAAATGCCGATTTACTGGATAAGGACAAAGCTGAGAAGCTGCTGGACATATGTTGCGATTTCGGTGACTGTATTATCCAGGTAGCAGAAAACATTGTCAGCCATACGGAAGGCGGTGTTCTCAGCATCCGAATCAATGACAACTGGAGCAAAGTCAAGGAAACATTCCACATAAAAGAAGACGTACGCAGCCATTGGTATATGCGCATATCCCTTGTGGACTTTTCTGAAAACAGTATTCTGGACAATGTAAGGCGGAAATCCGGTATTGAGGCACTGACCCTTTCACATATTTTTATGGACTCGAATCCCCCCAGCGGAATCCAGCTACAGGAATATCGGAAAACTGCCGAGATATACGAAAATTATCTAAATGATTCCGCACACATCATCCATCACTACGGACTGTCGGTGTTCCGAAATGTGGTCAACCAGTACGGAGGCTGCTTTACAGTTATAAGCGATTCGCGGAATACAACTGGGCACATAGATCGGTATGCATCGCATTCCGAGAAGATATCTTACATCCGAGCGGACGGCTCCTCACATATCCCCGGGAGCGAATATGACATCCTGCTTCTGCTTGATGAGAATCTGTTAAAGAGCAAAAGTCAGTGGAGCAACCCCTCGCTGCTACTGAAGCCAAAATATATCGTGCCGTCCGTGACAAAGCGGATCATATTTAAACAGGCGATATATGATTACTTCAATACCCCTCTTTCGGATATAATTCGCCGCGTTAACAGGGAGTACGACCTCCCATATCAACAACTGAAAGAACACGTAGTGGAGAACTCTGCGCGGCAATTGGCCGAAAAGCTGTGTTCAGAAATTCTGGGGGAAATTGAGGATAATGTCTTTTATTTCTACCTGTCAGATGTGTCCGAGCAGGTATTCGGCAGGTCAGAGATCGTGGCAAAAATTATTTTGCAGACAATCGCAGAATTAAAGAAAAAGCTCCCGCAGGAAAACCGCGAACAGGAGTGGCTCTACATTGTAATCTACGGTCTTTCGGAAAGCAAGCTAGCACAGTTTACCCGGCAATTTGCGCTCTTTTATCACCGGCGCGAGGGTAACAGACTTATGGAAGGTTGCCGGCTATATGCAGTATCGGGCAACTACCGAGCAGAGGTAATGTTCGCCGGAGTAAAGCTGAGCGTCATCTCGGATTACAACAAGAGCAGACGCCTGGTAACTGGCACATCCCCCGGCATATCTAAGATCCTGGCACATATCGCAAGCAGGGATAAGTCTGGAAAGGACATCGTGGGTTACAAAGAGCTCGAGGCGTTCCCCTTTGAACTACTGAACCGTATGGAACCGGCAGAGGGAAAGAGCGGGAAAGAGGTCACCCTTTCCCCGCATAACAAATGGTACCATCAGAACCTGAAAACAATCTTGTATAACGATATCCACGGCGGCGACTTAGGGTGTTGCCTAAAGGACGTTCATGTGAGGGTGGGAAGCATCCACTTGCACACGTTTTTTGAGGGTCAGCTTCTATTTGCAAATACATACTGGTACCAGATTTTTGCGCACTATATCTGTGAGATGATTCTGAACAATCCGCAGATTGGCAAGAGTAAGGACATCCTCCTGTACGGCTACGAAACCTATTCGGAACAGATGCTTTTTTCTGCAACGGAAAAACTCCAGAAAAATGGTAGAAAGGTATATTACGCAGTTTTTGAGAACCCAAAATACATCACGTCGGCGGAGACCAGCGAACGGCGGGTAAGGTATATCGACAGGTTTCTTGCAAACTGCGGGCAGGACATCTGCGTCGTCTTTGTACTTGGAATAGGAACGACCCTCGCGACAATCAGTGAGCGCATGAGAGAGGGGTTGGAGGACTCTTTTCGCGAAAGAAATAAGGCGAGGCTGCTAGAACAGGCGTATAAGAAGGGACTCATCATTATCCAGGTGTCGGGCGGAAACAATGACAAGCAAATCAAGTGCGATCGGAGCGCCTATACCGTTTCCAGCAATATGGCAAAACTCGATTTCCTGACAGAGAAGAAGTGTCACTACTTGGTGGAGGCGCAGGCGAAGTGGTATTCTGCGCAGGAGTGCCCACACTGCCTGCGCGCCCAGTCCTACCTCAATGAGTTGCCGCTCATTCAGACAAATGAGACCTCGACTGTGCCGATGATCCTGATAAAGCCCGAAGGAAGAGCGGCCGCAAGAATTAAATTCAAACAGAGAGAAACCTATAATGAGGCGTTCTTAAAAGACCCGAACAGTGTGGAGTATCTTTACTATAGCCATTTGAATCGCGCCGGGAATCACTATCAATTCTACATTCGAACGGCTGCGTTGCTGAACGACTATCTACAGAAAGAAGACAAAAATCTCAATGCCTGGTTTCAGGAAATTCGAAAAAATGAAGTAGAGAACCCGAGAGAGTCCCTCAACGCGACGCAGATTAACATTATTGTCTCGCCACAGCATTTTAGTAATGAGTCTTTGGTGGCTGCCGTCAATGATCGCGTTTTTAACGGCGAAGCATATATCATCAGCTTTGATGCGAAGAAGGAGTTTCGGGATAGTTTCGTGGCAAAATTTCAAAATTACCACTCCGCCTTAGAGATGCTGTACCAAGACATGATCGAGGTAGGAGACGGCATACTGGAACTTAATTTCTACTATGTTGACGATATCATCCTGACCGGTGCAACATTCAGTCGTGCTAAGTCTCTAGTCTCCAGTATGCTGGGCGAGTTTTTCCGGGGGCACAACAAGAAGAAAAGCGGCATTTCCGTTAATCTTTTCAAGGGCATTATTGTACTCGTAAACAGGAACTCGACGGAAACGCTGTGCAATTATTTTGTGCCGGACAGCCTTGAACGTGACGCAGATGGCAATCTGCTGCTACCTATCTACTGCTTCATCTGGTTAAATACTCCCGCTATCCGTTCCTACGGAGATTCCTGCCCAATCTGCAACAAGGTGGAGCGAATCAGGAATCTGGAGAGAGAATCATCACTGACCTATGTTGAGCGGCATTGGCGGGAAAAGGCGGAGTATCACGGCCTGAAAAAGCTGTCAGACGCTAAAAGCGACAAAGCAATCAAGAACAATGCGCATCAGAATGACACTTTTTACAAGAGCAGAGGGTTACGCAGGCTACAATGTTCGGAAGCCATTTGGGCGCTCATCAAAAAAGGTACAATGACCTGCAAAAACGCGAAGGATCTTCTGGAAGGTGAAATTGATGGCTGCCTGCACAGGCTGGATGGCCCGGAAGAGCAGGTAGAGTATCTGATCTCTTTCCTAAAAATCATCTCCAGAGAGCATGTGGTGTATCAGGAAACCGTGCAGCCCGCCGCACTGAAGATACTGCTTTCCATCTTCTCTGTCTTTATTGGGGACAACGAGATTGTGCTGGAGGGCTTGTACAAAACGGTGAACGAGCTGATTAACGAAGAGGGGCTTCAGCCACGATTCCCCTATGCGCTCTACCAGATGGTCATTGCCAGGCTGTGTGCCATGGGTTCTACTGTGCTTTGTCGCAAAAAACAACTGGTCGCCTGCCTGAAAACCGGGCTGCAGCTTGAGAAGAACTTGGGTAGAGAGGCGTCTGAGGCAAAGGAAAGCTTTTCAGCATTTTTGTGCATCCAAATCAAAAAGATGCTA
This sequence comes from uncultured Oscillospiraceae bacterium, assembly GCA_947628315.1. Taxonomy (GTDB): domain Bacteria; phylum Bacillota; class Clostridia; order Oscillospirales; family Oscillospiraceae; genus Enterenecus. Next base: position 11,108 of record CANQZJ010000053.1, on the reverse strand, counting down.
TTTGTCACTCAGGACTGCTCCTTTCGAGTAACGGAATTGCAACAGGTTCTGCGGGGTTGCATTGGAAATGAGCTGAAAAAATGGGAGGGGAGTGTAGATGCGGGAGCTTGAGTTTTTTGCGGCAATGTATTTGGAAGCTGTCTGCGATGAAAGCAGAAACCGATTCCTGGCCAAATGGTCGCAGGGGCAGGGTAGCACAGAGAGCAAGATTCAGCAATTTCAAGATAGGATCGGGACGGATACTTATAGCGACCTGATGGAGGAGTTTCGGAGGCTTATGGGCGCGAAAAAAGCGGTCATGTTCCAATCCAAAGATCAGGGCGACTTGAAAAACGAAGTGGAATACCGTGATATCACAGTGTTGGCTAGTGCGCAGCAACCGGAGGATAAGGTCGATATTCTGCGCTCAGAGTTGCTGGACTTTTACCGCAACCAGGATCCCCAGAAGGGATGCCCCTGCAGCACCATGTTGCTTGATATCACAGACACGGTACGCATCGTCCAGGTGGAGTCAGCGCAGAGCGATTTGTCTGTCCAAAGCTACGAGAGGGAGTCATGCACTATCGCCTATGTCCGGTTGGACTATACGGATCAGCTGAACGATAATAAGACCGGGCACATTTTCTTTGCCTTTTTCTACCAGAAAATGCAAATAAACCAGCTACAGGCGGTGCTGGAGTATCTTCAAGGGTTTTTGTCCTTCAGGCACAGCCTAAAGCTGCGCATAGAGAAAGACTTCAACGGCAACCTGTTCGGGAAGCGCACAGAAGAACTCTGGCGCATCGACTGGCTGTCTATCGAGAAGGCGGGTGCCCACACGGACAGTTCCAATGTCAACAGGCTGATTAGAGGGCGATGGGAGCAAACAGACATCCTCAATATTCTGTTTGGAAAGGAGGGCGGGGGAACGGATGATAGCAGTCAGCTCCTAAGGCTCACCTATAACATCATCATTGCGATGTATTATCGGGCGGTCATCAGTGACGAGCGCAAGCAGTTTATTGCGGCGGACAATATTGAGGAGAGCAATGAGAGCGGCAAGGGCGGCTCTTATCGCAGGATCCGGGACCTGATCGAGTTTTCGGAGGGAACCTTCTCTGGAATCAGTATCGGTTTTGGACGCAGCCAAAGTGCCCAGCAGATTAACGACGCGTACTTGTACGGGGCAGACAATGTCCCGATCAAAAACGACGGCATATATACTGGCGGAGTACCCGAGTCCAAGTCAATCACCTTTCGAAGCAAATACCTGCGGGCGTTTTTGGTGGATATCCTCTGCAACATCGAGACCCACGGCGCAAAAAACGGAAAAGCAGAGATTTACATTGAAACCCGAGAAAATGCCCCTGGTTATCTTGTGTTCAAAAATCAGGTTGATGTCGGTCAGGATGATCATACCGCGTGGTGCAAGAGGGAAAACTACAGGCTGAAGCAGGCCATTGAGTTTGACCATGTTGATACCGCGATTCCCAAAGGGATCTCCCTGGGGTGTATCGCTCACTGTGTGCAGTGGGCGGGCAGGCTTGTGGTGAGCTATATTCCAGAGGACGAGAATGTCTATTTTAGCATTAAACTTCCAATTATTAAAAACAAGGAGGGTGTGTCAGATGGCGAAATTGTTGATCGTAGATGACCAAATAAAAATGGCCGGGATCATACAGGAGTATATGCAACAAATCAACCAAAGTTTTTCGAAGGACAACACGTTTTGCTTTGCCTCACAGGATGGAAATCTGCGCCTTCTGTCCCTGAGTGAACTGGGGCAGGACAGTGACCACTTCCTCATGGTCGGAAAAAAGAAAGAGGTGTTTTCCTCAGTATTCCAATTTTTGAGTGAGCACACGAATGAAAACGTCTTGATTATGATTGATGTGCTTTTGAATTCCACGAACATCAGTGCGCCGTCCTACGAGCGATATCGGGCAGATGAAGAGTACAGTTGCGAACTGTATGCTGAATTGCTCCGATTCAAAAACGGAAAAGCTGGGAAATGGACGGTGAATCCAGAAAAATTCTTCCACATTATCTATTCCCGCTCAGATGCCAGCATCGGCGTGGTCATGACGGTGCTGCAGGAGTTGTACGACAATCAGGCAGAGGGGGACAAGGCGTATTTCCCAAAAGACTGCGTTTTGTTCAATAATATTTCCTGGTGCAGAAACTGCTGTGAGTCAACAGACGAACACTTTGAGGTAACGGCAAGCGAAGACGAGAAAAACCAGCCGATTGCATTGCCAAAGGGGTATCTGGAGTTCTTTAAAACACTATAATGGGAGCGGTTTCAATGAACTATGTCTCTGGTATTCCGATTAAACGCCTGGATTTGGACTGTAAAGCCCCTGCACCGCCCGGAATCTTCTATCACTATACCTCATTGGATACCTTGTGGGCCATTCTTGAATCCGACTCTATGCGGGCAACTCAGGCCCGGTTTTCCAATGACAGCGAGGAACTCAAACAAGGTACGCGCATTTTGGCCGAAATCTGCAAAGACATCACGCAGGGAAAAGGCTCTGATGCCCCAGGAATACACGCAGAGCACTTATGGAAACAGGAAGGTACAGATATCGACTGCTATATTCTCTGCTTCTGCGAACAGAACGACATCTTGAGTCAGTGGAGAGGATACTGCCGCAATGACGGAGTGAGCATCGGACTCGCCTTTGACCAGACCACACCTCATTTTTTCTTCCAGGATGAGCCTGCTGAACAGCAGTGTGCGCATGAAATACGACTCTATAAGGTGTGGTATGTGCGGGAAAATGACAGCGGGCACACGAGCGGCGGCGAAAGCACAATCTCAAGAGAAGATTTGGCCAACGACCTTCGAGATAAGCTGAGTGATATCTATGAGTTAGCCGACAAGGAGACGTGCAAGTCGTTTATATACTCCATCATCCCGCTCATTAAACACGCCGGCTTCTGCGAGGAAAACGAGGTCCGCCTGCTGATACGCAACACCCAGACCGAGTACGGCGGAAAGGCACCGTTCCCGCTGAACCGCTATGTGAAGTATATCGACGAGGATGGCTTGAAGCGCCCTTATATCACTATCAGCTTTGGGCCAAATTACCTGGCCTCCTCCTGTACCGATGAAGTAAGAAAACTCAAGCTCTGCGGTCTGAGCCGCGAAGCGGAGCAGGAGTTAAAACAATCACTGGAAAACCATCTGTTCAAGTATGAGTTTGAAACGCTCGAGGGAGATTGGAGCAATAATCCCCAGATTATTATTGGAGAGATGGAAGACAGTGCGCAGAAAGAAACCTTTGAGAGCATTGACCGAATTTTGACTGCAGACGAGAGCAAAGAAAACCGCCTGTTTGAACACGTCAAGCTGTGGTGTGAGGGTCACATCCCTGTCCGTAGCATCCTTGTATCACCCTGCGAAAACCAAAAGGAAGTTGTGGAGTCCATTCGGCACTACTGCACCCACCACAAATTCTGGCTGAAGTATGTGCAGGTGGACGGCTCGAAAACACCTTATCGCAGGCCAAAATAGTACTTGCCCCCCTCCGTCTGTTAGAAAAGTTTTTCCCATTATGCGGAAAACTTCTCTTTGAGATCGTTACATGGTACGCAAAGATACGTCAAGACTGGCCGGGATCACGGCGGGGTTTGAGCTGTGAGCCTGCAAAAATTACCCTGCATAAAACAATAGGCCCTCACAGCAGCTCAAAAATTGGGACACATAATCAAAGAAGAAGCTCCCCACGCTGGCACAGCCAATAGCCTGGGGAGCGAAACTTTGATGCTATTTTGGTGCTGTACCCGACGGAACAGGGCCCCCGCAAAGCCGGCCTTTGGCTTTGTGGGGAAAGGAGGAGCAGCGGAATGAGCGCGCTCTGGCGCAAAGCGCCGGAGCAAGCGTTATGAAGCTTGCTCCGACGCGGCAGGGGCAGAAGGATTCGGTCTCGCCTGCCGGCTCGGTCGTGCGGTGGGCGCCCGCCACCGGCGGGCACCGCCCCTCGGCACTCGGTTTTGGAGTGGCTGTTGGAAAAATACTGGGGTGCAGGGTGTCCCGCTCGGTTCGGACGGTTGCGGAAGAGTGCTCGCTTTATTCCTCTGTGGTTGATGCTATTTTGATGCTACTCTCAGTTGAGACTATTCAGTGATGAGCCTTTCGCTGGGACGCTATCGGTTGTTGCGGCAAAGATCCTGCGTTCTGTTACAATGAGCGATACCGGCCCGTTGCTTCATCATACGCCAGTATGGGGAGCTTCCCGCTGACGGCCACCGTCCCGTCGATGTAGTAGTGGGACTCCCCGTCAAAATAGACGCCGTGAAACTCAGGATCCCCGGCCAGGTTCGCCGTTCCCACATGACCCGCGACGATGTCTTTGCAGAACCGGCCCCGGGTCGGGGGGTATTTCTGGGTAAACACGTACTCCGGCGTGCCCAAAGACCACCACTCCCCCGCCTCCTCGTCTATGCCCGCGTGGACGAAGATCTGCCGCTCCGTTTCGTAGTAGTACGGCAGCCCCCGCAGCCAGGCGACCAGCTCCCGGCCGCTCTCCAGAACCATCTTCGCGGCGGTAAGGTTCAGGGCGTCCTCCGACAGCGTGTACTTGACCTGCTGAAAGGATGCCCACTGGGCGTCCGTGATCAGAGTGCGGAAAGTCCGGAAGTCCGGGTCGGTGTTCAGCCAGTCGCTCCAGGAGAGCAGGCCGTACCCGTCGGGCTCTTCCGCCCTGGGGCTCCCGTAGGCGTCCAGCCATTCCAGCAGCATCTCCTCATGGTTGCCCCGGAGGACGATCACCTTCCCCGCCCCATGCCGCCGCTGCAGGTCATAGATCAGCCGCAGCACCTGGCCGCTCTCCGGGCCGTAGTCGATGTAGTCCCCCAGCAGGACCAGACGGTTATCGCCGTACAGATCGACGCGGGACAGCGCCTTTTTCAGCGGGAGCATATATCCGTGTATGTCAGACATCGCGTAGAGCATTCGCCGCCTCCTTTATGTACCTGATTTTACGATCCTATCCCTTCACCACACATTGTCTGTTTCAACAGTCTCACGTAATACTGCTGCTGGAACAGTAAGCACTCCGTGATCATGCGCCGGCCGGTTTCCGTACCGCGCTTTTTCTCAAGCGCACGTTGTATAAAGCCCAATCTGTCCACGATACATTCTTTTCTGGTGCCGCTGTCGAGCCTGAGAAAATCGATCCTCGACATAGTGTCATAGATCCCGTATGCGCCATAGCGATCCACGTCCTCGGCGTCCCGGATGCTGCGGGCGAAGGGCGTATCCTCGCCGGGAAAATCGGCCTTTCCGTCCTCATGAATGGCGATCCCGTAGCAAATTTCCCGGACACGTTCCGCGCCCAGATCCAGCCGCTCCAAAAACGGCCGCACGATCCGGGCCGAGATCCGCCCGTGCTCCTCCAGGTTATGAGGTGTGCACCGGCAATACCCGACGTCATGCAAAAGAGCCCCGATGATCAGTCCCTCCTGATCGAGCCCCTCCCTGCTGGCGATCTCTCCGGCGGCGTGGGCCGTCCGGTAGGCATGCTCCAGCTCTCGCGCCTTCTTGTCCGGGTGCCACTGATAAAACTCACAGCCGTCAAGCTGTTCTTTCAAAAAAAGCTCCGTCTTCTCTATATTCGTCATGGCGAAGTTCTCCTTTCCGGGTCACTCGTCCACCTCGCAGGCGCACAGCTTCAAGGTGGGCTTGGAGAAGCACATATATATCTCCTAAAATGATAAAAATTATGCATTTTCTGCCTTGTTAACTTTATCAATAAAGTTCATAAACTCTTCAACTAATTGATTCGCGCCATTATCTGCCACTTTCCAGATATCCTTTACGCGGGGGTTATAAACGTAAACCTCATTTTTGGGCTCTAGATTTTCCAATTCCTGTGCTTCATCAGTATTGGGATAGCCTATTGAACCCTGTGAGTTAACGCTCTGATTCTTCGTTGCAGTTGAATCGAACTGTATCCCGCCCATAATGCAATTGATTGTCTTATTTTCTTTTTTTACATACCACCGCATGAAATTTATGGTGAAATAGCGACCGTTTTTCTCAATCTGAACGTATTTGAAAAAAGCATTATCTATTTGCCATTTTTCGTAGTCTTGCGGTAATCCGGTATTAAGCCTTCCTGTTCTCTCAGGGCATACTGTGTAATTTTCAGGTGGGAGTTTTTTCTTGATCTGATTTATTACATCCATTGCTGTGTCTAGGTAGTCTTGCAAGTCAGCAACGATTTCGTCCGTCTTCAAAACAGGCAGGAAATGAAAATTACCGGTATTCGTGTCAAAAATATAGGCTGTTTCTTCCTTGTCCTTACCCAGTACTTCGTACCCGTTCTCCTTATCCTTAAGAAAAACCTTGCCAATGCCCAAGCCGCCTGTCCAAGTCTTGATTTCACTATCCGAGTTTGTCCACCGTTTATCCATATTGAGCCTCCTGTTTAATTCTTAGTCTGTGCAGGTTTCCCTGCCTACCCTCATTCTACCTTATCTCCTCCTTCCACGCAATCCTCCTTTCCCACCCACTCGCTGACAGCCGGATCAACCGGCCGCCCGTGTGCCCGTGGTCACGTTCGCGGGGACGAGGGGCCGGAGGATATACGGCTCAAGGAAGGCAGTCTCGTCGCCCTCCAGGATCCTGCCGTAGGCGCGGATGATGACGATATCGCTGGGGAAATTGGCGCCCCGGGCCGTGCGGGGGCGCAGGTGGTTCTTTACGGCGGCGACCGACACGTTCCCGGCCTGCGCCAGGCGTTCTTTCATCTCCTCCCGGCCCTCTGTTTTGCCGGCCCGATCCGCGCTTTCCCGGAACTCGCGCCACAGGAAACGGTAGATCCCGCCGCGCTCATCGGTGTAAAACTTCTCCTTCGGAATGATTTTCAATACGCATCCCTCCTGCACGCTCTTAAAATGGGTATGTGGTTGGCCGCCGCGTTGAAGCATCACCTTCTTTCATTTTTTGAATTTTTATCCGGCGTTTTTGCGGCGTCCTCCCTAATATTAAACAGGTTTTGGCGAGACCGCATAATTATCGAAAATTCAATGAATATCAACGGGGGCGGCTGAGTGGAACAGGACATGCGTTTTTCTCAAAACTCCGGTAGTTCGGTCTACCTTGCATTTCGCCCCCGACGGCGTTATGATCAGATGAGGAAGTTGCCCCATCGCACATTGACAAGTCAAAATGCATTCTTACAGATTTCGAAAGGAGGTCTCCCATGTCCGCTCATACCGAGCCCGAGCAATTTCTGTACGACCTGATCAAGTTCTGCCTCAAGTGGGGCCTGTGGGAAGAGATGTACATTCTGTCTAACGGCTGGATCTACGCCGGCCCAAAAGCTGATTTGTATGAGATGGAGATCCGGGGCCTGATCCATTCTCCCGAAGAGGCAGACAATGAGATCCGGCACGGTTTCCGGGATCTGGAGGAGATACGGATGATCCGCTCTGACGCCGAACAGTCTCATATGTTCACCCTCTATCTCAGTGAAAGGCTGTGGTTCCTGCTGGTCTACTGCGATTACACTGTGATGTGGGACGACCTCTCCAAGGAGAGCCAATGGGCGATCCTGGAGGCAGACCATTACCTGGACAAATTCGTCGTCGATCCCGTCACCGGGCTTGTGGTGGAGATTGGGCCGGACGGCCTGCCCTCCTCCCATGATGAGCTGGAGTTCGATACCTACGAGGAGTTCCAGGAATACTACTTGAATGAATATGTAGACCCGAGGAAGTACGACCTGCCGGATTTCTATATCTACAACGGCAGCGCGGCTGTTGCCAAACAGCGGCGGAAGGAGCTGCTGGACATCTTCTCAAGCCACGGGTTGACATGGATCTGGGAATCCAAATACATCCTGTCCGTAGATGTCTCGCAGCCGCATTCGATCGACAGCGTAACGGAGCAGACACCCCGGGCGTGACCCGGCGCAAAAAGGAGGACGTTCATGATCATACTGACAGGAGACACCCACAGAGACTTCGACCGCATCTTCGATTTCTGCGCGGAGTACGGGACAACACGGGACGACATCATGGTGATCCTCGGTGACGCGGGGATCAATTACTTTCTTGACGCCTACGATTATGCGCTGAAACAGTGGCTGGCGGGACTTGAGGTGACGCTCCTCTGCGTCCACGGCAACCATGAGGAGCGGCCCTTCATGATCCCAGGCTACCAGGAAAAGAAGTGGCGCGGCGGCACGGTGTACTGGGAGCCGGAATTCCCAAACCTGCTCTTCGCCAAAGACGGCGAGATCTACGACCTGGACGGCAGGAAGGCGCTGGTCATCGGCGGAGCGTACAGCGTGGACAAATACTGGCGGCTGTCCAACGGCGCCCGCTGGTTCCCCACGGAGCAGCCCTCGGAGGAGATCATGGACGACGTGGAGCGGGCGCTGGATCGTGTCCACTGGCGGGTGGACGTAGTGCTGTCCCACACCGCGCCGCTGAAATACGAGCCGATAGAGGAATTCCTGCCCAGCGTGGATCAGTCCGCCGTGGACAAGACCACCGAGCGGTGGCTGGACGGCATCGAGGATCGGCTGGACTACGACCATTGGTATCTGGGCCACTACCACTGCAATAAGCGGGACAGCAAGGTGACCATCCTGTTTGAGGAGTACATCGAGCTTTAAGAAACAGAGGAGCGCTATGATCTATTACATCGCAGACCTGCATTTCGGCCATAAGAACGTGCTGCGTCACGATAACCGCCCTTTTGACGACGTCGCCGCCATGAATGAGACGCTGATCCGCAACTGGAACAGCCGGGTGGCCGCCGATGACACCGTCTACGTGCTGGGCGACGCCTTTTGGAAGGGCAGCGGCGTTGAAATCTTCCGGCGGCTCAACGGGCACAAGCGTCTGATCCGCGGGAACCACGACTACCGGGGCGAACTGCTCTCCCTCTGGGAGAGCGTAGAGCCCTACGCGGAGATCGACGACGGCGGCACGCGCGTGGTGCTGTGCCACTATCCGATCCCGTTCTACAATCGGCAGCACCGTGGGGCGGTGATGCTGTACGGCCACGTCCACAACAGCCGGGACTGGGTGCTGCTGGAGCAGTGGAAACGGGAACTGCGGGCGCGGAACATCCCATGTCGGATGATCAATGTGGGCTGTATGCTGCCCTATGTGGACTATACGCCCCGGACGCTGGCAGAGCTGCTGGCCGCCGATGAGAACGGCGGTGCAGATAAGGAGGGTCAAAAATGAACACGGGAAAAATGCTTGAGACGCGGCGTCTGCTGCTCCGGCCGGGGTCTAACGCCCGGGACAGCGCGTCTTTTCTCCAAATGCTCCGGGAGGACGGAGATTTCCGTATGTTCTGCGGAGTGGATCTCTCTGAGGATCGCCTTTTGAGCTTTTCGGATTACTTCGAGCGATCCGGGCACGATGAGTGCATCTACTCCGTTTTCGAGAAGGATGCGCCGGAGCGGTTCATCGGGTATGTGGGCTTCCACCGGGAGGAACGTTATGAGCTTGAGTTCTACATCTCGAAGCCGTACCGAAGCCGGGGCTACTGCACGGAAGCGGCCCGGGCGGCTGTCGGGCAGCTCTTTGGGGAGGGCCTCAGCGTGGACGGCGCCGCACTGACCGAAAACCGTCTCTACTCCTCGACGATCGTGGACAATATCCCGGCGGTGCGGGTTCTTGAAAAGCTGGGTTTCAAGAGAAACACACCTGAAGACGGGCCGGTGCTTCTCATGGTCGGCTTTATCGATGATGACGGAAATTTTACCGAGAATTCGGTGGCGGAATACGTTTTAGCAAAGGAAGATAACTTGGCGCGGCAGGCAACTCCGTGAGGAGGCTTGCGGCGGGAGATATCTGTGAAAGAGCAGGGAGGGATCGCATGATCATCGCGGCCTATGCGGGGACAGGGAAATCCACGTTCGCCGCCCAGGTGGAGGATGCCGTCGACCTGGCGGTGATGCCATACAGATGGATCCTGCCGGAAAGGACGGATGGGGAAACGGAGGGCGAGAAGGCCGCCCCCTGGCTGCTGGGAGATCCCAACTACCCGGATAACTACATTGAGGCGGTACTGCGGGCGGAGCGGCAGTACCGCTATGTCATCATCCCCACCCAAACCTGGGTCATTGAGAGGCTGCACAAAAGGTATGGCCGGAAAGTGGTCGTCTGCTGCCCCACCGATGACTGTAAGGAGGAGTACCGGCAGCGCTTTCTGCGCTGGGGGAACTCTGAGAATTTTCTGGATATCTTTATCGGCAGCTGGGCGGACATACTGTCCCGCATCCGGGAGAGCGAGGGGGTCGTCCAGATCCCCCTGGGGCCCGGGGAGTACCTGACCGATCTGAAAAGCCGTCTGGACGCCGAACAGGCACAGGATGCCGCGGGCTCCGTTCCCGAGGAAGATCTTGACCGGCTCCGGGCGGAGAACGAGACAGGTGCCCGCAGATGTGTGCTTCAAGTCAGCGGCTACCTGGACGACTGTCTCTACTTTATCCCCGACATTCGGGATCCGGAGGAGCGGGACTTCCTGTATGGGATAGGGCGGACACTGTGGGAACTGAATCTTTCCCGCATCATCGAACCACCCTGTCTGTTTGAACGACTGGAAAGCCGGGCAGACCGGGAGCGGGTGGATCGGGCGGGTCTGCTGACTTTTCTTGAGAAAGAGCGGGCGGCCATATCGGCGTATGAAAGCGGGAGAACTGACTGAAAACGCTGCCACAAGAGGAGGTGGTCGCTATGACGAATCAAACGGCGAGAGGCCGGGCGTACCGACGCAAGATGCGGCAAAAGGCCCGTGACAGGCTCCTGGGCATGGCCGGATATATGGCGTATCCAAGGTCCGTCTATGTGGTGCGGACCCTGGAAGACGGCAAGTGGAGAATTATCGGAAAATATCCGAAGCACAAGAAAAGCTCAAAGGTCGAAGCATACCACAAACGCCGTTCCGCCAAAGTTGTTCGCCACCGCAAGGAGCTCCCTCACCGGGGAAACGGTTATCGGAAAATGTACGACTACTGGTGGTCGATCGATTGACCTGAATAGTGCAAAAAGACCTGCGCCGAAAACAGCAGAGTTGCTCAGCGGCTCAAAAACAGAGATGCTGATACAAAGAAAACGCTCCCCAAGCTGGCACAGCCACCAGCCTGGGGAGC
>CANQZJ010000052.1 GCA_947628315.1 uncultured Oscillospiraceae bacterium | reverse complement strand
GCCTCGTGGCTGTGGGATAAGGTGTCCGGGTGGATCTCATCCATCTGGGACGGCATCTGCGATTTCTTCGGTATCCATTCGCCCTCAAAGGAAATGGCATGGGTCGGTGAAATGCTGGTCAAAGGTTTGTCCGGGTCCATTGAAGATAACGGCGATGAAGCGGTTAAAGCCGCAGAAGGGATGGCAGAGGACATCAACGGCGTCATGGGCGATCTCGCCCACGATATGCAGACAGCCCTGCCCACGGACTTCGATGTCAGCGGCAGCTTCCGTTCGGCGGTGGACGGTGTGACCGGCAAGGCAGCATCCGCTTTCACCATTGCCCTGAACATCGCCACCTTCAACAATTACAGCAGCGAGGACATCCGCCAGCTCACCAATGAAGTCATGGAAACGGCGAACCAGTTCGCCCAGCGGAAAGGAGTGGTATTCGCATGACCTATTTTACCTACAACGGCCGCAGTTCCGCTGATTTCGGTCTGCATATCGAGAAGAAGGACGTGTTCTCCGCACCGGAGTACGATGCGGAGTTCATCTCCATTCCCGGTCGGAGCGGCGACATCATCAATCCCAACCGCCGATTTTCCAACATCAAGGTGACCTACACGGTGTTCCTCGCACGGAAGAACGCACCCGCCCTTGCCGATGTTCTACGGAACATTAAGGGCTGGCTGTACTCCGAGCCGGACAGATACCACGAAATCACTGACTCCTACGATGCGGAGTATTTCCGCTACGGCGTCATCTCCGGCAGTCTGGACATTGAGGAGCAGCTGAACAAGGTCGGCAGTTTCACCGTGACCTTCAACTGCAAACCTTACAAATACAGTTTCGCGGGACAGAAAACCGTGGCAGCAGACGCTTCTGAACTGACGATTACAAATCCCACTGCTTTTGAGAGTCGACCGTATATTAAGCTCTATGGCAGCGGTACGGTGGTAATAATGATACAGCCCCAAGGTCGAGGTATGATGATTTCCAATCTGGATGAGTACATCGAGATCGACAGTGAGCTGATGAACTGCTTCAAAGGCACTGCCATTAAAAACGACACAGTCAAAGGAGCGGAATTTCCAGCCCTCAAGCCGGGTGTTTGCACCATTAACTGCAATGGCGATGTAACGAGGATTGAAGTCATTCCGAGGTGGTGCTGTCTATGATCCCTGTACTCTACGCCGCAAATACTGCGGTTTTTTCCTCATTCGGTCTCGGTGTGCTGACGGACACCATTTCCTGCGAAGTGACCGAAGAGCGAAACGGTGTGTTCGAGTGCCTGCTCAAATACCCGGTGAGCGGTCAGCATTACGAACTTATCGCCAAGGAGTGCATCATCAAGGCAAAGCCCAACGACACCGCAGGCGATCAGGCATTCCGCATTTACCGTATCACAAAGCCTCTGAACGGCATCGTCACCATCTACGGTCAGCACATCTCCTATGACCTTGCCAATGTGCCGGTGTTGCCTTTTTCGACCGAGAGTCGCTCTCCTCAGCTCATTCTCTCGCAGCTGCTTGCCGGAGATACACGCTTCACGGGTTGGACGGATTACTCGGATGCAAAGGCGTTTTCCGTCACGCAGCCGAAAAGCGTCAGAGCCTGCCTCGGCGGCACGGAAGGCTCCATGCTCTCCAAATGGTATGGTGAGTTTGAATGGGACAACTTCACGGTGAAGTTCCATTCGCACCGTGGGCAGAAGACCGGAGTGGTCATTGAATACGGCAAGAACCTCACCGCCATGGAGCAGGACGAGGACAACAGCGGCGTATATACCGCACTGCTCCCGTATGCCGTGTACACCCCGGAAGGCTCGGACACCGAAACGGTGGTCACGCTGCCGGAGGTAACGCTCCCCATTGTGACCTCGGAGATCGTCCGGGCGAAAACGCTCATCATGGATTTCTCCGACCAGTTTGACGGAGTTGTGACCGAGGAAACCCTCAGGGCCAAAGCCAACAGCTACATCAAAGCCAATCCGCTGGGAGCGACCATCCCTACGGTGAAGGTGTCCTTTGAGCCGCTCTGGAAACAGCCGGAGTATTCGGCACTCCTGGAGCGGGTCAACCTCTGCGATACCGTCACCATCCGGCACTCGCTATTGGGCATCAGCGTGTCGGCTATGGTCATCGAAACCGTATACGACACCCTCGCCGAGCGGTACAAGAGCATTTCCCTCGGTCAGAGCAAGTCCAGCATGATCACCACCATCTCCGAGGTACAGTCCACGGTCGATAAGGTGGAGTCCTCAGTGGGACGCTTTCCGAAGCTGCTCCAAACCGCCATCGGCAAGGCTACAGGGCTTATCACCGGCCAGAGCGGCGGCTATGTGGTCATCCACACCAGCGAGGAAAACGGACAGCCCTATGAGCTGCTCATTCTGGACGCTCCCTCCATTGACGAAGCCGTGAATGTCTGGCGGTGGAATGTAGGCGGTCTGGGCTTTTCCCATAACGGCTACAACGGTCCCTATGAAACCGCCATCACGGCAGACGGTCAGATCGTCGCGGACTTCATCACCTCCGGCTCACTGGTGGCGAACATCATCAAGGCAGGTGTCATCCAGTCGCAGGACGGCTCGTCCTGGTGGGATTTGGAGAGCGGCGAAGTCGTGCTTCGAGCCTACGCCACCAGCAAGGAGGTCACCGAGGTCAGCGACCGCATTACCACCATTGAGGAACAGAAAATGCTCCGGCTGGTTATCATCTCATCTAACGGGAACATCTTCAAGAACGGTAATGTGAAAACGCTGCTTTCCGCTAAGGTGTACTCCTGGGACGAGGACATCACCGATACGCTGGATGCCAACCAGTTTATCTGGACAAGGGTGTCGGAGGATACGGAAGCGGACAAAGTCTGGAATGAACAGCATTTCGGCGGTGCAAAGTCCGTGGTCATTACCGGTGCGGATGTCAAAATCCGCGCCACTTTTTATTGTGACCTCATCGACACCACGACTAGGCAGAGCCTGTTATAACGGAGGAATTCACTATGGCAACCGCAGAACCCACAACAGGAACCGGTACAGTGTCCGGTTCAGATACAACAACTTTAAAGGAGGCTTCTCACATGAGCAAAGCACAAGGTCAGTTTACCATCATCGACTACAATGACGCACTGACACTGACGGGGTACATCGGCTCGAACCTCGCCAAGACTCAGATGTATAACCCCGACAACGGCAGTTATACCCCGGACTGGAAAACGAAGAACCTCGTTCTGACGCCCAGCCTGTATGTCATCGGCACCACCGCCGACCAGATCGCCACCGCCAATGTCACCTCGGTCAAGTGGTATGTGGGCGACAGCAACACCGCCATCACCGCAGGCACGAACTACGCCCTCAGTGGTGCCAAGAGCCACATCCTCACGGTCAAGGCCAATGTCATGGCGGAGCTGCCCGGCATCGACTATCGCTGTGTCATCACTTACAAGGACGAAAGCACCGGTCTGTCGCTGACCCATCCGCTGACCATTTCCTTCTCCCGCGTGGTCAACGGCTCCGGCATCGTTGACCTGCTGGTCACCACACCCAACGGAAATGTGTTCAAGAACGAGGAGGTCGCCAGTCTGGCCGCCAAGGCCGAACTGTGGCGTGGCTCAACGGTGGACACCACCAAGGTCAGCTACAAATGGGCGGTCATGGACACTTCCGTCACCGCTACTTCTTCCACCGGCTATGATGCGGACTTCGGTATCGGCTGGCGCAAGCTCTCGGATACCGCCGACAAATACACCGGCACGGTCACCAATACGCTCACGGTCTACGCCGCAGCGGTGGACAGCTACGCTGTGTTCAAGTGCTGTGCCCAGGACACGGATTCCGCATCCGCTTCTTATAACACGAAGTTTTTCGACGTGGCGACCTTCATTGACAACTCTGACCCGCTGCAGATCATCGTCACCTCCACGGGCGGCGATGTGTTCAAGAACGGCCAGGGCACGACTGTGCTGACCGCCGTCTGCTATCAGGCAGGCTCCGAGGTGGACGCAGCCGGAAACGGCAGTTACACCTGGACGAAGTATAACAAAGACGGTGTTGTCGATACCTCTTGGGGAACCAACGGCAGCAAGACCGGCAAGACCCTGTCGGTATCCAGCGCCGATGTGGATACCAAGGCAACCTTTATGGTCGTTGTGGCACTTTAAGGAGGTGGTGAGATGATCGCATCGGCACAGTTCACGATTATCAGTCTCTGCGATGTGGTCACCTCGGACACGCCGCCGGAGAACCCCTATGAGGGGCAGCTCTGGGTGGACACCTCCGTGACCCCGCCGGAAACGAAGATATGGGACGGAAATGAATGGGTGGTGCAGAACGACATTGAAACGATCCGCACCACCATTTCCATTCTGACCGAGAAGGACGCACAGTTCCAGCAGACCATCGACGGGCTGAACAGCTATGTGGCGACCCTTACCGAAACGGTGGAAACAGTGTCCAACGACCAGGGCGTCCTGGAGGAACGGGTACTGAACTCCGAAAGCCGTGTTTCGGAGCTGGAACACACCGTGGATGGACTGTCCATCACCATGCAGGAGCAGTACATCGGCGGCATCAACTATGTGCAGAACTCTTCCGGGCTGAACGGCATCACGGATGATTGGAGCTACTCCGGTACGGTGAAAACGGATGCCTCCACAGATACGCAAAACAACACCATTTCCGACTCCTGCTTTGTGCTGGGCGCATACTCCTCGTTGTCGCAGTACATCCGAGGGGTGGTTCCCGGCACTTATACGATCTCGGTTCGGGCAAAGAAAACCTCGACCATGTCCGGGTATTTCTATGTGACCTACAACGGGAACAAAACCAAGTACCTGTTCAATAAGTCCACGGCGTTTGACTGGACGGATTACTCCGTAACGCTCACGGATGTGACCGACCCTACGCTGCGAATCTACTGCTACTGTCGGGATGCGTCCATCTACCTCGCCGACATCATGATCTCCGAAGGGGCGATCCCCCGAAAGTGGACACCCGCACCCAACGAAATCTACACGCAGGAGGTCAAGATCGACAAGCGGGGCATCGAGGTGTCCAACAGCGCATCGTCCCAGCGGACGGTCATCACAAACACGGAGTTCGCCGGTTACTACAACGACGAGGTGATTTTCACCCTGAACAAGGACGAAACGCAAACCAAGAAAACCACGGTGGACGGCGAGCTGACTGTGGGCAAAACGAAGTTTGTCCCGATGCCCACGGCGTCCGAGGGGTTGAATATCGTCATTCTGGATTAAGGAGGGAAAGCTATGGCAACTTGGAAAAGTGCAGCATACGATGGGCGCTATCTTCAACTGGACATTTCGGAAAGCGTAAATGTGGTCGGTAACAGCTCGACACTTTCCTGGACGCTGACCTCTACCGGCGGCGCATCCACTTACTACACCATTGACACGACCACTGTAACGATCAATGGTACGACCGTCTACTCAAAGGAACGTACCTATTGGGATGACCGTGTTTTCCCGGCAAAGAAAGGTTCTGTCAGTGGCACGATTACTGTAGCTCACAACAGCAACGGCAGCAAAACGATTGCGGTCGGATTCTCGACCCGTGTTTATATCTACGGTCCCCAGGAGTACGGCGGCAGTATGACGCTGACCACCATCGACCGTTCCGCACCTACCGTGACCTTCAGTACATCGAATGTCACGGCAAACGGGTTCAAAATCTCCGCTACATCCTCTGCCACGGCGGACATCTGGCAATACAGCACAAACGGCGGTTCGAGCTGGACGCAGTTCTCAACGACCGCATCTACCAGCGCAAGCGTAACACTATCCTCGCTTTCGCCGAACACAAGCTATACGGTGAGGGTCAGAGCAAGGCGGCAGTACAACCATGTCTACGGCACTTCCGGCAGTTCCACGGTCAAGACACTGGGCGGTGCTGTGGTGAATAGTGTCAACACGGTGACGGCGGACAATGCCACGGTTTCCATTACCATCAATGTGACCGTGTACGAAGCCTCCTACACCAATTCGCTGGTGCTCAAAAACGGCAGCACGACCATCCTGACTATTTCCGGGCTTTCCTGGTCGAAGGGCACTGCGAACCGCACGGTCACGCTGACATCGGCGCAGAGGACGACACTGCTGAATGCAATGGCATCCATCAAGTCGTTCACCGGTACCTTTGCGGTTTCGTCTTACAGTGGGTCTACGCAGATCGGCAGTACTTCAAGCAAAACCGCCACTGTATTGACCACGGCGACCAATTCTGCTCCAACCATAAGCGGATTCACTTATGCCGACAGCTACACGACCACAAAGAACCTCACGGGCAACGATCAGCTGTTCGTACAGGACTACTCAACCCTCAAGGTCACCCCCGGAACGGCGACTGCGAAGAACGGAGCGTCCATTTCCAACTATACCGCTTCCTGCAACGGTTTATCCGCATCCAATTCAACTGGGGCTGCTATCACAGTCGGAAAGATCGCCAAGTCCGGCAGTGTGACGGTCACGCTCTCGGTCACGGACTCCCGCGGCTACACCGCCGAAACTTCACAGACGGTGACGGTCATTCCGTACACCAAGCCGAAAATATCCTCGATAACGCTCCGGAGAACCAACGATATCGAAGCGGAAATGCAGCTCAAATTCAGCGGTTCTATTTCCGCTGTGACCGTTGACGGGACGCAGAAAAACAGCGTGGTTTATGTGCGGTATCGGTACAAGAAAACCAGTGAGAGCAGTTACGGCAGCTACACCAGCATCTATTCCGGCACGACAAAAAGCGGAACCTCTTTCAGCTACTCCAATTTGGAACTGTGCAGTTTGGATGCCAACAGTTCCTACGACCTTCATCTTCAGATCCAAGACAAGCTCTATTCTTTGAGCAGTCTGGATCTGTATTTTACTGTTCCGCAGGGTACGCCCCTCATTGCACTGCGGAAAAAGAAGGTCGGCATCAACACTCCGAACCCGCAGGCCACGCTGGATGTGGACGGCAGCATCCACATGAACGGCGTCAATGTCCACGGCAAAATGGGCAGAGTGGACGGCTCGACCACCGACCTCAACAATGTAAAGACTCCCGGCTACTATTTTGCGTATTCCGCTTCCACGGAAAAGCACTTTCCGACCACCACAATTGGTATGCTGGAGGTCTTTCTGCCGGAGAGCTACTTTATTCAGCAGCGGTACACCGTCTATGATGGCTCAAGGATGTATATCCGAGGAAACTATGGCGGCACATGGTCTTCGTGGCACACGGTGTCGCTGACCAAAGTAACATAACTTTTTCGGAATCAAGGCGCTCTGCGGAGTGCTTTTTTTCATACACAAATTCAACTTTCAAAGGAGGACAAACAACATGAAAGAATTCTGGACGACCATTCAGGTGGTGTTCGCCGGTATCGGCGGCTGGCTCGGATGGTTCTTGGGAGGATGTGACGGCTTGCTTTATGCGCTTCTGGCTTTCGTGGTCATCGACTACATCACCGGCATCATGTGCGCTGTGGTGGATAAGAAGCTGTCCAGCGAAGTCGGTTTCAAGGGCATTTTCAAAAAGGTGCTCATCTTCGCCCTGGTCGGCATCGGGCATATTCTCGACACCCGTGTCATCGGCAGCGGCTCGGTGATGCGTACCGCCGTCATTTTCTTCTACCTGTCGAATGAGGGTGTGTCTCTGTTGGAGAACGCCGCATACCTGGGACTGCCCATTCCGCAGAAGCTGAAATCCGTTCTGGAGCAACTTCATGACCGCAGTGAAAAGGAGGATGAATAACATGGCTTACACGAACAGCCCCCTGGTGTCCTACACCAAACTCAGCCCGAACCACTCCGGGCAGCGCACCCACAGCATTGACCGCATCACGCCTCACTGCGTGGTGGGTCAGTGCAGTGTGGAAACGCTGGGCAACATCTTTTTGCCGACCTCACGGCAGGCAAGCAGCAACTATGGCATTGGCGTGGACGGTCGTGTCGGTATGTATGTAGAGGAGAAGAACCGCTCCTGGTGTTCCTCTTCCGCAGCCAACGACCAGAGAGCAGTCACCATTGAGTGCGCCAGCGACAATACTGAGCCGAATGTGTTCAAGGATGTGGTGTACCAGCGGCTCATCGAGCTTTGCACCGACATCTGCAAGCGCAACGGCAAGACGAAGCTGCTCTGGCTCGGCGATAAGACCAAGACGCTGAACTATACGCCGAAATCCGACGAGATGGTGCTGACCGTCCATCGGTGGTTTGCCAACAAGAGCTGCCCCGGTAACTGGATGTATGCCCGCATGGGTGAGCTGGCATCCAAGGTCACGGCGACTCTCGGCGGTGATGTGAAGCCTGCAAAGCCCGTCAAGCCCTCTGCGACAATCAAAGTCGGTGACCTTGTGACTATCACGGGCAGCACCTATTACAACGGCAAGAGCATCCCCAAGTGGGTGAAAGGGAAAAACTGGTACGTTCTCCAGACTGACGGCGCGAGAGTCGTCATCGATAAGAGCGAGGACGGTAAAAACGCCATCTGCAGCCCCGTCAACGCCGCCGACCTTCAGCTTGTGAACGCGAAACCCGGAAAAACAGTAGACGAGCTTGCACGTGAAGTTATTCGCGGTCTGTGGGGCAACGGCACCGAGAGGAAAAACCGTCTTACCGAAGCCGGGTACGACTACAGAGCTGTTCAGCGCCGCGTGAACGAACTGCTCAGATAACCGCATATACACATTGACCCGTCGAGGATTTTTTAAGTCCCCGGCGGGTCTTTTTTATTTTCTCAATTTTTTCGTCCGACCGTCAGTTTTGACCTTCTCCCAAGGCTACCAGGTAGAGGACGGCAGAAAAAAGTCCTCGGAAAGGGGCAAAGCCATGAGACACAAACTCAAAGTCAGTGTTTCAAAAGAACCGAAGACGGGCGGTATTGCTGCCGTCCGTAAAGTCTCCGTCCGTGAGCGTCTTCTGCGCCTGCTTCTCGGCGAGATGCGCAGAGTGGTAGTTCTCATTCCCGGAGACAAGGTCGATGAGATCGCCATCAGCGAGGAGGTGAAAACAGATGAGCGAACAGAAAACGAAGGCTGAAGTCGCACAGTTGCTTCTGAAAACGGCGGACAGCCTGTCCGGTCTTGCGGACAGCGTGAGGGCGTTATGCGCGTCCCTTGCTGACAGTCCGCAGGCGGAAGCGAAGGAAGCGCCCGCGAAGGAAAAGCAGACGATCCCGCTTGAAAAGGTCAGAGGCATTCTCGCCGAAAAGAGCCGCAACGGATACACGGCGCAGGTCAGAGCGATCATTCAGAGCTTCGGAGCGGAGCGATTGAGTGAGATCGATCCTTCGCAGTACGAAGCGGTGCTGAAGAAAGCGGAGGTGCTGGGCAATGGCTGAACACGCTGTCCTGTCCGCGTCCGGCTCTCACAGGTGGCTCAACTGCACACCGTCGGCGAGGCTGGAGCTTGAGTTCGAGAACACAGGCTCAGAAGCCGCCAGAGAAGGCACCGCGGCGCACGCTCTGTGTGAACACAAGCTGAAGCGCGCTCTCCATATGCGGAGCCGCCGCCCTGCATCGGACTACGATTCCGATGAGATGGAGGAATGCACCGATGCCTATGTCGATTTCGTCATGGAGCAGTACGAGACGGCGAAGCAGGTCTGTGAAGACCCGGTCATCCTCATCGAGCAGAGACTGGACTTCTCCTGCTACGTGCCGGACGGCTTCGGCACTGGGGACTGTCTGATCATCTCCGACGACAGGCTTCACATCATCGACTTCAAGTACGGTATGGGAGTCCTCGTTGAGGCGGAGGACAATCCGCAGATGAAGCTGTACGCGCTCGGCGCTCTGGCGGTGTACGACGCTCTCTACGATATCCGCGAGGTGTCGATGACCATCTTCCAGCCGCGCCGCGAGAACGTCAGCACCTGGACGATCCCGGTTGAAGACCTCAAAGCCTGGGCGGAAAACGAGCTGAAGCCGAGAGCGAAGATGGCCTATGACGGTGAGGGCGAGTATCTCCCCGGCGAGTGGTGTACGTTCTGTCGCGCCGCCGTCCGCTGCCGTGCGAGAGCCGAAGAAAAGCTGAAGCTGGCGCAGACCGAGTTCCGGATGCCGCCTCTGCTCACAGACGCGGAGATCGAGGACATCCTCGCCGTGCTGCCGGATCTGACCAAATGGGCGAACGAGATCACCGCCTACGCTCTTGACACCGCGCTGAACCACGGCAAGGAGTGGAACGGCTTCAAGGTGGTCCAAGGACGCTCCGTCCGCAAGTACCGTGATGAGGCAGCCGTCGCGGAAGCGGCAAAAGAAGCGGGTTATAAGGATATCTACCGTCAGTCCCTTATCCCGCTGACCGAAATGCAGAGACTGATGGGCAAAGACAGGTTTGAGGAAATTCTCGGCGGCCTCATCACCAAAGCGCCGGGCAGGCCGACTCTCGTTCCGAAATCGGACAGGCGTCCGGCCATGAACGTTTCAAACGCCATTAACGAATTTTACGAAATCAAGGAGGATATTTAAAATGGCTAACAATTCAAGCAGAACCAAGGTTATCACCGGCACAGGCACCCGCCTCTCTTACTTCCACGGCTGGGAGCCCGTATCCATCAACGGCGGCGCGGAGAAATACTCCGTATCCGTCCTCATCCCCAAGTCCGACACCGAGACCGTCAGCGCCATCAATGCGGCAATCGACGCCGCCATCGAGGAAGGCGTGGCGAAGTTCGGCGGCAAGAAACCCAACAAGGCAGCCATCAAGCTGCCTCTGCGCGACGGCGACGTCGAACGCGATGATGAAGCGTACAAGGGACACTGGTTCATCAACGCCAATTCCACCACGGCTCCGCAGATCGTGGACAGACAGGTCAAGCCCATCCTCGACAGGAGCGAAGTCTACTCCGGGTGCTACGCCCGCGTCTCGCTGAACTTCTTCGCTTTTAACTCCAACGGCAACAAGGGCATCGCCTGCGGTCTGGGCAACATTCAGAAGGTCAGAGACGGTGAGCCTCTCGGCGGCAAGTCCACGGCGGCTGACGATTTCGCCACCCTCGCCGACGACGATTTCCTGGCGTAAGGAGGTGCGGACATGGAAGGTTCAACCGTAAGCGCAGTCACCGAACTGCTCGTCAACATCCTCATCGGCACTTTCTCCCTGGCGACCCTCACATGGGTGTTCGTCGGAATCCAGACGTTCATCAACGATCGCAGAAACGAAAAGCGTCAGGCTGAACGCGAAAAGCGCGATGCCGAATACCATGCGGAACGCATGAAGGAATTCACGAAGTAAGGCTTCCGGGGCGGCATGGAGTTTCTCCCTCTGCCGCCTCATTTTCATTATGGAGGATCGGTATGAGAAATCTTGAAATCGACATTGAGACGTATTCATCGGTCAGCCTTCAGAAGTGCGGCGTGTACAAATACGCGGAAAGCCCGGACTTTGAGATCCTTTTGTTCGGATACAGCGCGGACGGCGGTGAGGTGCGCGTCATAGACCTCGCTTCCGGGGAGACTCTGCCGGCGGACGTCCTGTCGGCGCTGACCGACGATTCCGTGACCAAGTGGGCGTTCAACGCTCAGTTCGAGCGCGTCTGCCTTTCACGGTATCTGTCAGACCTCGGCGTCAGCCTTGATCCTTTTCACGACCGTCATCCGCTTTCCACGGAATGCGCCCGTTTCCTGAACCCGGAGGCGTGGCGCTGCTCGATGGTGTGGTCGGCGTATATGGGTCTGCCGCTGTCCCTATAAGGGGTCGGCGCTGTACTGGGGCTTGAGAAGCAGAAGCTGACAGAGGGACGGGATCTGATACGTTATTTCTCCACGCCGTGCGCTCCCACGAAGGCAAACGGCGGACGGACAAGAAACCTGCCGGAGCATGACCCGGAAAAGTGGGACAGATACAAGGCCTACAACCTCCGTGATGTGGAGACCGAAATGCAGATACAGGCGAAGCTGTCGAAGTTCCCCGTTCCGGATGCGGTGTGGGATGAATACCATCTTGACCAGGAGATCAACGACCGCGGCATCCGCGTGGATATGCCGTTCGTAAAACAGTGCATTGACCTTGACGCAGAAACAAGGGACAGCCTTACTACCTCGATGCGGGAACTGACCGAACTCGACAACCCCAACTCCGTGGCGCAGATGAAGACCTGGCTGTCGGACAACGGCGTGGAGACCGACACACTCGGCAAAAAGGCTGTGGCGGCGCTGATTGGCGAAACGGACGGCAATGTCTCTGAGGCGCTCCTGCTCCGTCAGCAGCTTGCCAAATCGTCCGTCAAAAAGTATCAGGCAATGGAGAACGCGGCCTGCGCCGACGGCAGATGCAGAGGGATGTTCCAGTTCTACGGCGCGAACAGGACCGGGCGCTTCGCCGGCAGGCTCGTTCAGCTGCAGAATCTTCCGCAGAATCATATGCCGGACCTTGACGCGGCGAGGGCGCTTGTGCGGAGCGGTGACACAGACGCACTGTCTATGCTTTATGATGATATCCCGGACACGCTTTCACAGCTGATACGCACGGCCTTTATTCCGAAGGACGGCTGCAGATTCTATGTGGCGGACTTCTCGGCCATCGAGGCGAGGGTCATTGCCTGGTATGCCGGCGAAGCGTGGCGTACGGAGGTCTTCCGCAGCGGAGGCGACATCTACTGCGCGTCGGCTTCCCAGATGTTCAAAGTCCCCGTGGAAAAGCATGGTGTGAACGGACACCTGCGCCAGAAAGGCAAGATAGCTGAACTGGCGCTCGGCTACGGCGGATCGGTCGGCGCTCTCAAAGCAATGGGCGCTCTTGAGATGGGCCTTGCAGAGGAGGAGCTTCAGCCCCTTGTGAACGTATGGCGTCAGTCCAATCCGAACATCGTCCGTTTCTGGTGGGACGTCGATTCCGCCGTGAAAAAGGTCGTGAAGGAACGGAAGCCGCAGAACGTAGGCGGCGTTAAGATGTTCTACCAGAGCGGAATGCTGTTTATAACGCTTCCGTCCTGCAGAAACCTTGTCTACGTCAAGCCCCGTATCGGAGAGAACCGCTTCGGCGGCGAGTCCGTCACCTATGAAGGAGTCGGCGGCACGAAGAAATGGGAACGCATCGAATCATACGGTCCCAAGTTCGTGGAGAACATCGTGCAGGCGACCGCCAGAGACATTCTGATGTACGCGATGAAGACTCTGCGGTGCTGTGAGATCGTCGCCCACGTCCACGATGAGATCATCATCGAAGCCGACCCGCGTATGAGCCTTGATGTCCTCTGTGAGCAGATGGGACGCGTTCCGCCCTGGGCGGAGGGGCTTCTGCTCCGCGCCGACGGGTATGTCTGCGATTTTTATAAAAAAGACTGATATTTTCCATCAAACCGTCAGTTTTCACCTCCTGCCAAGGCTACCCGGTAGGAGGCGTTTTTTTATGAACGTAACAGAGATACAGGGCGTGTTCCATCCGGAACAGAAAGTCGAACGCACCGACGACGATATGCGCCGTGAATTCTACTACATCGCTGCCGGTCAGATCACTCAGAAACTGCTCGACAAAGGGCTTATCACCCCCGGCGAATTCGACAAGATC
Organism: uncultured Oscillospiraceae bacterium; assembly: GCA_947628315.1. Classification (GTDB taxonomy): domain Bacteria; phylum Bacillota; class Clostridia; order Oscillospirales; family Oscillospiraceae; genus Enterenecus. The sequence goes on along the minus strand of CANQZJ010000052.1, from coordinate 2,577 downwards.
ATGGCGAAAAACCGCGAAAAATTCTCGCCGGCAATCGCAAAGATTATGCCCTGAATGACTTGCTATTCCGGGCTTTCAGAGTGATATATACTATACCCCTTTAAGGACAGGAGGCGAGACAATGAAACGGATAACAAAGATCGACGCGGCGGCGAAGGAAACGAAAAAGCTGCGCGTGGCGGCCTATGCCAGGGTCTCCACGGACTCCGCCGACCAGCTCGTCAGTCTTGACGCACAGAAGGAGCATTACGAACAGGTCATCAAAAACTGCCCCAACTGGGAGTTCGCCGGACTCTATTACGACGAAGGGGTCTCCGGCACAAAGATGGCCAAGCGCGACGGCCTGCTCCGTATGCTTGCCGACTGCGAACGAGGTCTTATCGACTACATCCTTGTAAAGTCCATCAGCCGCTTCTCCCGCAACACGGTGGAGAGCGTGGAGACCGTCCGCAGGCTCAGCGCGATGGGAATTTACATTTTCTTCGAGAAGGAAAACATCGATACGGGCAAGATGGAGGGCGAACTGATGCTTTCCATCATGTCGAGCCTTGCGGAAGACGAATCCCGCTCCCTTTCGGAAAACAACAAATGGAGCATCCAGAAGCGTTTTCAGAACGGCACCTATGTGATAGGTACGCCCGCCTACGGCTACAAAAACGTGGATGGGAAAATGGTGATCGATGAGGAAAAAGCTGCGATCGTGAGGCGTATGTTCGCCTCGGTCATGGAAGGCAAGTCCGGCGCGAAAATCGCAAATGAGCTGCAGGCGGAAGGAATACCGACGGCGCGGGGCGGAAAATGGCAGAGTTCGGTCATCATCGGTATGATACGCAATGAGACCTACATCGGCGTCGCCGTATTTCAGAAGACCTACAAAGACGATCAGTTCAATTCCCGTGTGAACTACGGCGAGAAAGGCATGTACCGCATTGAGGGGCATCACGAGCCTATCGTCAGCGAGGAGGTCTTCCGGGCGGCAAACTTCGCAGTCGACAACAACGCCAGGGAGAAAGGCATCACCAAGAGCCGCAAGTACACGAAACGGTACGCCTTGTCCGGTAAGGTGTTCTGCGGCGAGTGCGGCGGAAAATGCAAGCGCAAAAAGATATACGGCGAGGTCTGGTACGGCTGCGACACGCACGTCAAGGATAAAAAGAGATGCAGGCAGCTCCCGGTCCGGGCGGATATGGTCGAAGCCGCGTTCGTGAATATGATGAATAAGCTGATCTATGGACGCGACGCCGTGCTTCTTCCCATGTCCGGAAGACTGCTTGGCGGCGGGAACACAGAAGTCCTTGGCCGCCTTGAGTCGCTGAACACCGAACTTGCGATGGTAGCCGAACGCAGACAGGCGGCGGATAAATTCTTTGCCAAAGGTCTGCTCGACGCCGCCGTGTACAGAGAGGAACTCGATGCCTTGGCACAGAAGGAAAAGGAAATCAACGCCGCCCGCAACGGCATTGAGGGAGACCCGGATCTGGATTTTGACCGTCAGCTGGCTTTGAACGAACTGCTGAAGTACACGGCAAAGGCGGAACAGCTGACTGCATTTTCCGACGAGGTCTTCACTAAGCACGTTGACCGCGTCATCATTGTCAGCAGAAAGGAAGTCGGATTCGTCATGAAGTGCGGTCCCGTCTTCCGGGAAAGGATATGAGACTATGGAACACACACCGTTCGGATATGTGATCGTTGACGGCAGACCGAAGGTACATGAAATGGAAGCGGCCAGGCTGACCACTCTTTACTCTTCGTATCTGCTCGGACTGTCACGCGAGAGTGCCGCCGAGGTGGCGGGCATAAAGGCAAATCACACCGAGGTCAAGCGCATGCTTCAGAACGTGCATTATCTTGGGGACGACGTTTACCCACGGATCATCGATGATGATATTTTTAATGCCGTGCAGGCTGAACGGCAGCGGCGGGAGAAGGCACTCGGCAGAGACAACATTCCGCCGAAGGAAAAACCCGTTCCCGTAATATTTACGGAGTTCAGAATGAAAAAAGCAACGAAGAAAATAACCGACCCAATTGCGCAGGCTGAGTACGCATACAGTCGGATCGAAGGCAAGGTGAACGAATAATGGCAATGGCTCAGAATATCACATTCATTCCAGCGGTAAAAACTGTGGGAACGCAGAAGCCGGCGGAGAAAAAACAGAAGGTGCGCGTCGCAGCCTACTGCCGTGTTTCCACGGAGTTCGAGGAACAGGAATCGAGCTACGAAACGCAGGTGGCGCATTACACCTCCTACATCAACGGCAACCCGGAATGGGAAATGGTCGAGGTGTATGCGGACAACGGCATCTCCGGCACACGCACGGCAAAGCGGGAGGCTTTCAACCGCATGATAAAGGACTGCGAGGCCGGCCGAATCGACATGATCATTACGAAGTCGATCAGCCGCTTCTCCCGCAACACAGTCGACTGCCTCAAATATACGCGGAAGCTGAAGGAAATGAATATAGCCGTATTCTTCGAGAAGGAGAACATCAATACGCTCGACGCCAAGGGCGAGGTGCTTATGACGATCATGGCGGCGCTGGCGCAGCAGGAGTCCGAATCCCTGTCGGCGAA
>CANQZJ010000051.1 GCA_947628315.1 uncultured Oscillospiraceae bacterium | reverse complement strand
GCTGGGTCAGGTCAACAAATAGAGCCGGGAGGCTTTGAGCAGATGTTTTACTATGTGAACGGCAAAGTGGCCCATATGGGCCCCTATCTGGCGGTCATCGACTGCAACGGCGTAGGCTACGCCTGCCGCACCACCAGCTACACGCTGGGCGCTCTGACCGTGGGGAAAGAGGCCAGGCTCTACACCTATCTCCACGTCCGGGAGGACGCCTTTGAACTGTACGGCTTCGCCTCGGAGCAGGAGCTGTCCTCCTTTGAAATGCTCATCGGCGTGTCCGGCGTGGGGCCCAAAATGGCGCTGGCCATTCTGTCCTCCAACACGCCGGAGAACCTGGCGCTGGCCATCGTGTCGGAGAACGCCAAGGCGCTGACCTCCGCCCCCGGCGTGGGCAAGAAGATCGCCCAGCGGATCATTTTGGAGTTGAAAGATAAGCTGGCAAAGGGCCAGCTCACCACCAGCGTCTCCGGCGAGGCATTCACCCCCGGCGTCACCGTCATCCCGGAGAACAAGGTCAGCGAGGCCTCCGCCGCTCTGGCGGTGCTGGGCTACTCCCAGCAGGAGATCGGCCTTGCGCTGAAGGGCGTCGATATGGAGAACCTGGCGCTGGAGGATATCATCAAACAGGCGCTGAAGCGGATGGTGCAGTGAGAGAGGAGGGGAGACCTTGAGCATCGACTTTTCCGACAGCGGTGAGTTTATCACCGAGCAGCCTCTTGTGACCTCCTCACTCCTGCGGGAGGACGAGGGGGAGTACTCCCTGCGCCCCAGACGGCTGGGCGAGTACATCGGCCAGACCAAGGCCAAGGAGAACCTGAGCGTGTTCATTCAGGCCGCCAGGATGCGGGATGAGCCGCTGGATCACGTCCTGCTCCACGGCCCCCCGGGGCTGGGCAAGACCACGCTGGCAAACATCATCGCCAACGAGATGGGGGTCAACATCCGCATCACCTCCGGCCCCGCCATCGAGAAGCCCGGCGACCTGGTTGCCCTGGTGACCAACCTCCAGGAGAACGACATCCTCTTTGTGGACGAGATCCACCGGCTGAACCGCCAGGCGGAGGAGATCCTTTACCCCGCAATGGAGGACTTCGCCATCGACATCATCATCGGCAAAGGGCCCTCCGCCAACTCCATCCACCTGGATCTGCCCAAGTTCACCCTGGTGGGGGCCACGACCCGGGCCGGTCAGCTGTCCGCGCCTTTGCGTGACCGCTTTGGCGTCACCCTTCGTCTGGAGCTGTACTCCCCGGAGGAGCTGGCGCTGATCGTCAAGCGCTCCGCCGATATTCTGGACGTGCCCATCGAGGACACTGGAGCAATCGAGATCGCCCGCCGGAGCCGCGGCACCCCACGGATCGCCAACCGGCTGCTCCGGCGTGTCCGGGACTTCGCCCAGGTCACCGCCGGCGGCGTCATCACCCGTGAGGTGGCCGACCGTGCGCTGAAAGCCCTTGAGATCGACGAGCTGGGTCTGGACAACATCGACCGGCGGATGCTGGGCAGCATCATCTCCAACTATGGCGGCGGCCCCGTGGGGCTGGACACCCTGGCCGCCACCATCAACGAGGAGTCGGTGACCCTGGAGGACGTGTATGAGCCGTACCTCATGCAGCTGGGCTTTTTGACCCGGACGCCCCGGGGCCGGTGCGTCACCCCAAAGGCCTATCACCATCTTGGCCTTCAGCCGCCCGCCGGTTCCGGCCTTGACCAGCTCACGATCTGACAGGGGAGAACGGCCTCGCTGACGCGGGTTTTTGACGTTTGATTTTGTCAAAAGCCATAAAGCAAAAAGTAATTTTTCAATTTTTTTCAAAAAGTTGCATAAAATTATTGACATTTGCAATCGATTGTGATAAAACGTTCCTCGGTATATATATGGATACGATGAGTTTACAACTGAGTGAGCCGGCGGACGAAGTCCTCTGCCGGCGTGCCGCGGCGGGTGACCGGGCCGCGGAAGAGGAACTGGTCAAGCGGTATCTCCGCACGGTGCGCGTCTGCGCCCGGCCCTATTTCCTGGCCGGCGGGGACAGCGAGGATCTGATCCAGGAGGCCATGTTCGGTCTGCTGAAGGCCATTCGGGAGTATGATCCCGGCCGTGACGCCGCTTTCCACTCCTTTGCGGAGGTGTGTATCCGCAATCGTATCCGTTCCGCTGTTGCTATGGCAAACCGGGACAAGCACGCGCCCCTGAATCACAGCGTGCCCATCGAGCCGCCCATGCTGGGCAGCGATGTGAGCCCGGAGGAGCTATACATCAGCAGGGAAGAGGAGAACGAGCGCTTTGAGAGGCTCAATGCGGCGCTCTCTCCCTTGGAGCGCGAAATTTTGTCGTTGTTCCTGCGGGGACTGTCCTATCGTGAGATCGGCGAACAGGTAGGACGGACTGTCAAGTCGGTGGATAACGCGGTACAGCGGATCCGTCGCAAAGTCGCCGGTACCTTTGGCGATTTCAGCGAAAGCTGACGCAAATAAATGAGTCCCAGCAGGTGCTTTCCGGTTCTGGGCATCAAAAGAGAGGGTATTTCCATGTACGAAGACAAGACCTTAGTTTGCAAAGAGTGTGGCCAGGAGTTCGTGTTCACCGCCGGTGAGCAGGAGTTCTATGCCGAGCGCGGCTTCCAGAACGAGCCTCAGCGCTGCAAGGCCTGCCGTGATGCCCGCAAGGCCGCTGCCCGCGGTCCCCGTGAGTATTTCACTGCTGTCTGCGCTGCCTGCGGCGGCGAGGCCAAGGTTCCCTTCGAGCCGAAGTCCGATCGTCCTGTGTACTGCAGCGAGTGCTTCGCCAAGATGCGCGGCGAGGCCTGATCGAACCACACAACAAACAGGAGAGAGCTGTGCGTCCGCACAGCTCTTTCTCTTTGCACGCAAAACTATTGTGCGCCGGGAAAAAATATGGTATACTGCTGGCAGCAGAGAAAGGGTGGTTTCAATGTCCAAAAACGTGTATGAGAGCCCGTTGTCCTCCCGCTATGCCAGCGACGAGATGCAGTACATTTTCTCCCCTGACAAGAAGTTCTCCACCTGGCGGAAGCTGTGGATCGCCCTGGCCAGGGCCGAGATGGAGCTGGGCCTGCCGGTGACTCAGGAGCAGATCGACGAGATGGAGGCCCACATCACCGACATCGACTACGACCTGGCCGCCAAAAAGGAACGGGAACTCCGCCACGACGTGATGGCCCACATCCACACCTTCGGCGCCCAGTGCCCCAAGGCCATGCCCATCATCCACCTGGGAGCCACCAGCTGCTACGTGGGCGACAACACCGACGTCATCATCATGCGCGAGGGACTGGAGCTGGTTCGGGACAAGCTGATCCGTGTGCTGGCCGCCCTCGCCAAATTCGCGGATCAGTACAAAGCCCTGCCCACCCTGGGCTTCACCCACTTTCAGGCGGCTCAGCTGGTCACCGTGGGCAAGCGGGCCACCCTGTGGATGAACGAGCTGCTCATGGATCTGGACGAGGTGGAGTACCGCATCGCCAACCTGAAGCTGCTGGGCTGCAAGGGCACCACCGGCACCCAGGCGTCCTTCCTGGAGCTGTTTGAGGGCGACCATGAGAAGTGCCGTGAGCTTGACCGCCGCATCGCAAAAGAGATGGGCTTCGAGGCCACCGTCCCCGTGTCCGGCCAGACCTATTCCCGGAAGGTGGACTCCGCCGTGCTGAACACCCTGTCCGGCGTCGCCCAGTCCGCCAGCAAATTTGCCACCGACCTGCGGCTCCTGTGCCACCTGAAAGAGGTGGAGGAGCCCTTTGAGAAGAGCCAGATCGGCTCCTCCGCCATGCCCTATAAGCGCAACCCCATGCGGTGCGAGCGCATCTGTTCGTTGGCGAGGTACGTGATGATCGACGCGGGCAACCCCGCCGTCACCGCCGCCACCCAGTGGTTCGAGCGCACGCTGGACGACTCCGCCAATAAACGCATCTCCGTGCCGGAGGCCTTCCTGGCGGTGGACGCCATCCTGAACATCTACCTGAACGTGGTGTCCGGGCTTGTCGTCCACGAGAAGGTCATTGAGAAGCACATCATGGAGGAGCTGCCCTTTATGGCCAGCGAGAACATCATGATGGACGCGGTGAAGCGGGGCGGCAACCGTCAGGAGCTTCACGAGCGCATCCGGGTGCTCTCCCAGGAGGCCGGGCGGAATGTAAAGGATCTCGGTCTGTCAAATAACCTGATCGATCTCATCGCCGCCGACCCGCAGTTCGGCCTCAGCAAGGAGGAGCTCTCCGCCCACCTGGAGCCGTCGAAATACATCGGCCGCTGCCCGGAGCAGGTGGAGGACTTTCTGCGGGACTGCGTCTGGCCCGTGCTGGAGTCCCACGCCGCCGCCCTCAACGGCAAAGCGGTCGAACTGACAGTGTAAGAGGAGGTACTGCCCATGAAATCTGCGGTCAAACGAATCGGAGTCCTCACCAGCGGCGGCGACGCCCCCGGCATGAACGCCGCCATCCGGGCGGTGGTGCGTGCCGCCATGCACTTTGGTATTGAGTGCATCGGCATCCGCCGGGGCTACCACGGCCTCATCAACGGCGACTTCGTCAAGCTGGATTTCGAGAGCGTCAGCGACATCTCCCGCCGGGGCGGTACGGTGCTGTACTCCGCCCGGAGCCTGGAGTTCAAGGAGGAGGCGGGCCGCAACAAGGCCCTCGCCACCTGCAAGCTGCTGGGGTTGGACTCGGTGGTCGCCATCGGCGGCGACGGCACTTTCAAAGGCCTGTTGTCCCTGGCAAACGCGGGGCTCTCTGTCATCGGCATCCCCGGCACCATCGACAACGACATCGCCTGTTCCACCTACACCATCGGTTACGACACCGCCTGCAACACCGCGCTGGAGAGCATCGACCGGCTCCGTGACACCATGAAGTCCCACGAGCGCTGCTCCGTGGTGGAGGTCATGGGCCACCGGGCGGGCCATCTGGCGGTATCCGTGGGCATCGCCTGCGGCGCCACGGTGGTTCTGGTGCCGGAGCGCAAGGTGGACTATGAGAAAGACGTCATCGAGCCCATCCGGGAGGCGCGGCTGGGCGGCCGCACCCACTTCATGGTCATCGTGGCCGAGGGCGTGGAGGGCAGCGCCTATCAGGTGGCGGACAAGATCAAGGAGGCCACGTCCCTGGACACCCGGGTCACCGTGCTGGGCCACGTCCAGCGGGGCGGCTCTCCCACTGCCCGTGACCGTCTGGTGGCGACCTATATGGGCCACGAGGCCGTCCGTCTGCTGGCGGAGGGCAAGACCTGCCGGGTGGTCGCCATGGACGGCGATAAAGTCGTGGACTACGACATCAACGAGGCGCTTGCCATGAAGAAAGATCTGGACAAAGAGGGCCTGCAGGTGCTCCGGGATCTGACCGGCATGGAATAAATGGATCGGACATAAGAAATCCCCCGGACAGACGTCCGGGGGATTTCCGTATGCCATTTGCTTACTTCGCCAGAACTTTCTTCAGCCGGGCGAACCGGGGCAGGCCGTTCTCGGTCTCCCGGTGGTTCTCGCCCTGGATCAGGGGCAGGGCGTAGTCGATATAGCCCTGGTTCACGCCGTTGCCCTCGGCGTTGATCCACTCCAGAGGCACCTTCTTCTCGAAGTTGGCCACGTCGGAGAGGTTGAACAGCTTGGTCTTGCAGGTGTACCTGCCGTTCTCGCGGGTGCACTCGAAGCCCACCATCTTGTCGGTCTCGCCGGCCACGGCGGCCTCCACGGCGGTCTTGCCCGCCAGGAAGGACTCCTGAATATCGGTCTCAGAGGCCAGATGGGCGCCGCAGCGCTGGAGCAGGGACAGCTCGATGCCGCGGACTTTGGCGCCGGTGCGCTCCTTGACGATGTTGGCCAGCAGCGCGGCCAGGCCGCCCAGCTGGGCGTGGCCGAAGCCGTCGGTGGCGGAGGTCTTGGCCTCGGACACGAAGGAGCCGTCGGCGTAGTGGATGCCCTCGGACACGGCCACGATGCAGTTGCCGTTCTTCTTGTAGATGGCGTCCACGTCGGCCAGGAACTTGTCCATGTCGAAGTCCACCTCGGGCAGATAGACCAGGTCGGGGGCGCAGCCCACCACGCCGGCCAGAGCCGCGGCGCCGGCCAGCCAGCCCGCGTGGCGGCCCATGATCTCGATGACGGTCACCATGCCGGTGTCGTAGACCCGGGCGTCCTTGTAGACCTCGGCGCAGGAGGTAGCGATATACTTGGCGGCGGAGGCGAAGCCGGGGCAGTGGTCGGTGCCGAACAGGTCGTTGTCGATGGTCTTGGGCACGCCCATGACCCGGCACTCCCAGCCGGACTTGGCCATGAAGCGGCTGACCTTGGCGCAGGTGTCCATGGAGTCGTTGCCGCCGTTGTAGAAGAAGTAGCGGATGTTATACTTCTTGAAGATCTCCAGGATGCGCTTGTAGTCGGTGTCGTCCACGTCGGGGTCGGCGATCTTGTACCGGCAGGAGCCCAGCTCGGAGGAGGGGGTGTTCAGCAGCAGCTCCAGCTCGTGGGCGTCCTCCTGGCCCATATCGTACAGCCTGTCGTTCAGCACGCCCTTGATGCCGTGGGCGGCGCCGTAGACGGCGGTGATGTCAGGGTTGTCCAGGGCGGTGCGGATGACGCCGTAGGCGCTGGCGTTGATGACAGAGGTAGGGCCGCCGGACTGGCCGATGACGGCGGCGCCGATCAGTTTCGACATAGCGATGCTCTCCTTTTGTATGTGTGATTAGGCCTTGCCGGCGCAGCCCAGCACATCGACGAGCTTGTGCTTGACCAGCTCCTTGATGTTGGCGCGGGCGGGCTTCAGGTACTCGCGGGGGTCGAACTTGTCGGGGTGCTCGCTGAAGAACTGGCGGATGGTGCCGGTCATGGCCAGGCGCAGGTCGGAGTCGATGTTGATCTTGCAGACGGACAGGGTAGCGGCCTTGCGGAGCTGCTCCTCGGGGATGCCCACGGCGTCGGGCATCTTGCCGCCGTTCTCGTTGACCATCTTCACATACTCCTGAGGCACGGAAGAGGAGCCGTGGAGCACGATGGGGAAGCCGGGCAGACGCTTGGAGACCTCCTCCAGGATGTCGAAGCGCAGGGGAGGGGGAACCAGGATGCCCTTCTCGTTGCGGGTGCACTGTTCAGCGGTGAACTTGTAGGCGCCGTGGCTGGTGCCGATGGCGATAGCCAGGGAGTCGCAGCCGGTCTTCTCCACAAACTCCTGAACCTCCTCGGGACGGGTGTAGGAGGAGTCCTCAGCGGACACCTTGACCTCGTCCTCCACGCCGGCCAGGGAGCCCAGCTCGGCCTCCACGACAACGCCGTGGTCGTGGGCGTACTCGACCACCTTCTTGGTGATCTCGATGTTCTCGGCAAAGGGCTTGGAAGAGGCGTCGATCATGACGGAGGTGAAGCCGCCGTCGATGCAGGCCTTGCAGGTCTCAAAGTCGGGGCCGTGATCCAGATGCAGCACCACGGGGATCTCGGGGCACTCGATCACGGCGGCCTCCACCAGCTTCACCAGATAGGTGTGGTTGGCATAGGCGCGGGCGCCCTTGGACACCTGCAGGATGACGGGAGCCTTTTCCTCCCGGCAGGCCTCGGTGATGCCCTGGACGATCTCCATGTTGTTGACGTTGAAGGCGCCGATGGCGTAGCCGCCGTTGTAGGCCTTCTTGAACATTTCGGCACTGGTAACCAGAGGCATAATGAACAACTCCTTTGTAAGAATTTTAAGGGTGGAATTACACGCTTTGATTCTAACATTCAAAGGGAAAAAAAGCAAGGGAAAGCTCTCATTTTCAATCGCAAAAAGCGCCAATTCAACTGAGAAAATCCCGGCGCGCTGTCAACATTTTGACCATTGGCATAGAATGGTGGCGGAAAGGGGAGAGGGTCTGTGCTGAAATTGCTCAAGTACGACCGCCGGTCGGCGGTGGCCTATGCCCATAAATGGGCCTTCGGACGCAACCCGGCCTATTACAGCTTCAACGAGATCGGCGGAGACTGCACCAATTTCGCGTCCCAATGTCTTTACGCCGGCGCGCCGGTGATGAACTTCACACCCACGTTTGGCTGGTATTACATCGACCCCGCCAACCGGGCGCCCGCCTGGACGGGAGTCCCGTTCTTCTGGAATTTTATGACCCGGGCCCAGTCCACCGTTGGACCGGTGGGCGTCCGGGTGCCCATTGAATTGCTGCAGCCGGGGGACTTCATCCAGCTCAGGTTTGAGGCCAGCGGCGAGGTATTCGCCCACACGCCGATCGTGGTGTCCACCGGCGAGACGCCCACCAGGGCCAACGTGTTGGTGGCGGCCCACTCCAACGACGCCGACTACCGCCCGCTGAACACCTATGAGAACGTGACCGAGATGCGGTTCCTGCACATCGTCGGGGTGCTGAAAGAGGTGGACGATCTGCCGGAGGAGGCGCCGCCGCCGGAGAGCGGTGAAATGACAGAAAACGGAGAAGCGGAGGGCTTGTAAGACCCTCCGCTTTTGGCGTTATTCATCGTCCTGAACGGGAGTTTTCCGGGGCCGGCCACGGCGCTTCATGCCGCCCAGGGGGTTGGCCTGGGCAGCGTCCCGCAGGGAGTCGCTGTCCACATGGGTGTAGATCTGGGTGGTGTTGAGATGTTCGTGGCCCAACACCTCCTGGAGGGTGCGGACGTCCACGCCGTTCTGGAGCATCAGCGTGGCCGCCGTGTGGCGCAGCTTGTGGGCGGAGTACTTGGAGCTGTCCAGCCCGGCGGCGGTGAACCGCTGCTTCAGCATATAGTGGACGCCCGCCTTGGTGACCCGGGTGTGCTTGCGGGTGATGAACAGCGCGTATTTGTCCGCCGCGCCGGACTTGTCCCGCACCGCCAGCCAATCCTCAATGGCGGTCTGACAGGCCACGTTCAGGAACACGATGCGCTCTTTATTGCCCTTGCCCAGCACCCGGAGGCGGTCGCCCCGCACGTCGGTCAGATTGAGCCCCACCAGCTCCGAAATACGGATGCCGCAGTTCAAAAACAGGGTGATGATGCAGAAATCCCGCTCCGCGTTGTCCCCGTCGATGGACTCCAGCAGCTGGATGGACTCGTCCAGGGTCAGATACCGCGGCAGAACCTGCCGCTGCTTGGGAGAATCCAATTCCTGGATGGGACTTTCGTCCAAAAGCTTCGCTTTTGTTACCAAATATTTGTAAAATGACCGGATCGTGGCCACTTTTCTGGCTCTGGAGGACGCCAAAAGGCCATATCCCTTGGAGGGATCTTTGGCGCTTTTCTGGCGGTCACGGCTCAAAAAGCTCAGATAGGCGTAGATATCGGCCAGTGTGACCGATTTGACCAGGTCAACGTCAAGGTCGTCGATGGAGACTTCGTCCAGCGGCGTGGAGCGCGGCACACGGCCTTTTTCGATTTTGATGTAGCGAAAGAAATTGCGCAGGTCTAAGTAGTATTCGTCAACGGTTTTTCGGGAATGACCCTGGATGGTCTCATGGTAGGCCAGAAAGTCACGCAGGATGGGCGGCGCGTCGGTGCGGTAGTCGATCATAGAATTTGGGGAAACATACTTGAGAGGAAGTTGGACAGACTATGGAGCGAAACAAGTTCATTGTATAGAAAAGAACCGAATCCGCTGGAACAGCCGTCAATGGGGTCTGGGTGGGGAATTGACCCTGAAAACGGCTGGAGCGCCCTCTACGGGCATTTCCCCCTCCTCCCAACTCAACAAAATTTTTATTTTGTTGAGTTCGCTGTGTCTCCGCCCGCACCTCCTTCCTTTTGAGCCTTCCGAATCTTACAGAATTGGAGTGATCAACAATGAGCTTTATTCCGTGCACACAGAGTTGCCGCTATCAGCGCGACGGCGTCTGTACCTTAGACCAGGCGTCAGCGCCGGTCAGTCAGTCTGTCCCAAACGACGCCTGCCTCAATTACACGCCGCGGCTCTCGCCCCAGGAGCTGCTGGACTTAAACCAGCAGCGCGGCGATGGCCTCCCGGATATTGTGCACCTGAATGAGCTGTAAGCCCTCCGGCGGGGTCAGCTTCATACTGTTCCGCGCCGGCACCAGGCATTTGGTAAAGCCCATGCGCCGCACTTCGCTGAGCCGCTGGTTGATGGCGTGAACGGCCCGCAGCTCCCCGGTGAGCCCCACTTCCCCGATGGCCGCCAGGTCGAACGGCACAGGCTTGTCCCTGAAACTGGAAGCCAGCGCCACGATGAGCGCCAGGTCTGCGGCGGGCTCGTCCAGGGTCAACCCGCCGATGACATTGACAAAAAAGTCACAATTTGCGATGTTCAACCCGCCGCGCTTTTCCAGCACCGCCAGCATCATCATGGCCCGGTTGTAGTCAAAGCCGTTGCAGGAGCGGCGGGAATTGCCATAGGCCGACGGCGACAGCAGCGCCTGCACCTCCGCCAGCACCGGCCGCGCCCCCTCCATCACGCAGGTGACGCAGGAGCCGGGCATATTCTCCGGCCGGCCGGACAGCAGCGCCTCCGACGGGCTGGGAACTTCCACCAGTCCCTTGTCCCCCATCTCGAACACGCCGATCTCATTGGTGGCGCCGAACCGGTTTTTGGCCGCACGCAAAATGCGGTAGGAGTTGTGCTCCTCCCCCTCAAACAGCAGCACGCAGTCCACCATGTGCTCCAGCACCTTGGGGCCGGCCAGCGAGCCCTCCTTATTGATGTGACCTACCACGAACACGGTGATCCCCATGCCCTTGGCCAGGTGCATCAGCGCCATGGTGCACTCCTTCACCTGGGCCACGCTGCCGGGCGACGACGTGGCGTCGCCATTGTAGATGGTCTGGATGGAGTCCACGATCAGGATGTCCGGCCGCTGCTCCTGGACGGCGGCGATGATGTCGTCCAGTTCCGTCTCAGCGTACAGATAAAGCCCTTGGTCACGGATGCCCAGCCGCTGAGCCCGGAGCTTGATCTGCCGCTCCGATTCCTCACCAGATACATATAAAACATTGGCAAAACGGCACAAATTATCGCAAATTTGTAACATTAATGTGGATTTACCGATACCGGGGGCGCCGCCCACCAGCACCAGCGAGCCCTTCACCGCGCCGCCGCCCAGCACCCGATCCAGCTCCGCCATACCGGTGTCGAACCGCAGTTCGTCGGCTGCCTCCACCTCCGCAATGGCGCGTGGCTTACGAAAAGACACGTCCATTCCCGCGGCGGCCGCGGGCTTTTTTTTCGCCTCCACAGCCGGCCGCTCCACGATGGTGTTCCACGCGCCGCAGGCGGAGCACTTTCCCTGCCATTTGGGTGTCTCATTGCCGCACTCGGTGCAGTAGAACAGAGTCTTAGCCTTTGCCATCATGATTCTCCCTCCCACACTGTGGGTATCCTCTGTAATTCGTCAAAATACGCGCCGGCCAGCGCCACGGCGATCTTCCGCTGATAGGTGTCCGTCACCAGCAGGGACGCCTCCTGGCCGTTGCTCAAAAAGCCGCTCTCCACCAGGATGGCGGGACAGTTGATGTGGCTGAACAGATAGACGCTGCCCGGCACCGGCTTGGCTTTTCGGTCATTGGACGGATCCAGTGTTTTACCGAGGAGCTTCTGTGTCTCCTCGCCCCACTGGCGGCTGATGTCGCCGGCAGTATAAAACACCTGGGCGCCGGAGTATTTGGAGTCTGTAAAGTAATTCTGGTGTACGCTGATAAGCAGCGCGTTCTTCACGCTGTTGATGAATGCCACCCGGTTTTTCAGGTCGGAGACCTTCTTCTCGTGGAGGGTCTTGGCCGTGCTGTCGTGGATAGAGACGTCCTCCTCGCGGGTCAAAAGCGGTCTCACGCCCAGGAACGCCATCACTTGCTCCGTCCGCTTGACGATGGCCAGGTTGATCTCGCTCTCCGGCTGCCCCGCGGCGGAGCTGGCCCCGCCGTCCTCCCCGCCGTGTCCGGCGTCCAGGATCAGCGTCCAACGGCTTTCCGAGTTGACAGGGCTGACAGCGGGGATGGTACTCCCCAGGCCCCACGTCCACGCGCCGGCCCCGACGAGGCACAGGCACAGCGTCAACAGCAATAAGTCCCGTTTCACAGCAAGTCCCCCTCTCCCCTCCAACTTATGAGGGGCGGGGCGGCTTCATGCTTACAGGTAGGAGAACACCTCTTTGTGGCGCTTGGAGATGGTCACGGCCACGTCGGGGAACTGTTTTGACAGCCAATCCTGCAGCACAGGGCACACCACATCCTCCGTGGGAAAATGGCCCGCGTCAATGAGATTCAAACCCATCGCTCTGGCGTCCAGGAAAGCGCTGTATTTCACATCCGCAGTGACAAAGGTATCGCAGCCCTGCTGGATGGCGTCCTCCATCATACTGGAGCAGGAACCGCCGCCCACGGCCACCAGATGGACGGGCTTGCCGCCGTCCACCAGGCGGATGCCGTTGGAGCCCAGCAGCTCCTTCACCCGCACGGCGAAGTCGTACAGCGGCTGCTCCGGCACAAAGCCGATGCGCCCAATGCCATAGGGCCTCCCCTGGTCGTCCACGCCATCCTGCTTCAACTGGCCGATGTCGGACAGGCCCAGCTTAAGCGCCAGCGCGTCGTTGACGCCGTCCTCCACCGCGTCCAGATTGGTGTGGGCGCAGATGGCGGAGATGTGGTTTTCCGCCAGGGCCAGAAGCTTTTGCCCGGTAACGGTCTCGTCGGTGATCGACTTCACGCTGTCCCCGAAGATCACCGGGTGGTGGGAGACGATGAGCTGCGCCCCCCGCATGACCGCCTCCCGGATGACCGCGTCGGTGATGTCCAGGGCGATCAGGATATTTGTGACCACAGAATCTTTTCGCCCCACCAGGAAGCCGGAATTGTCGAAGCCCTCCTGAAGTTCAAATGGCGCTTTCAGTTGTAAAAATCGGAACACGTCGCCGACGGTGGTCATGCCAATTCCTCCTTCATGTTTCTCAGTCCGGCGGCCACTTCCTCCAGTTTGGCGATGGCGGCCTCATCAGGCTTCTGTGCCGCCCGGTGCCCTTCCAGCGCCCGGGTGACCTTTGACAGGATATAGTCCAGGTATTCCCCTCTCAGCGGATCGTCGCTCTGCCGGCCTGCCCAGAGCTCCGCCGGGGTCAGCGGAGGCATCTCCCCTCCCCGGACAGTCCACACAGTGTAAAGTCTGTCCCCTTCACGGGCGATAGTTTCTCTTTCAATGGAATACTGGTGCTGCTGAAGCCACAGCCGCAGCTCCGGGAAGGAGGTCATGGGCTGGAGCACCAGCGTTTTGCCCTCTCTTGTCCAGGGCGCGGCCTCCAGAATGGCGGCGATGGTCTCCCCTCCCATTCCGGCGATGGTCACAGCATCCACTTCGTCCGGCTCAATGGCGGACAGTCCGTCGCACAGGCGGAAGTCCATCCGCTCCGTGAGGCCATAGGATCGGGCGTTCTCCTTCGCGGTATCCAGCGGCCTCTCCCGCAGGTCGGAGGCGACGGCCTTGCTGATGCGCCCGTTCAGCAGCAGCCACACGGGCAGATAGCCGTGGTCGGTGCCCACATCGGCCAGCCGGGCGCGCTCCGGCACCTGGCTTGCCACCGCTTTCAGTCTGGGTGTCAGTTCCATGGTTCCCCTCCCGCGGATAAAGGAAAAGAGCGGAAATTTCCGCTCTTTTCGGAGATTCGATCAGGCGATGACGGCGTTCAGCTGTTCCAGCAGGGCGTCGACGTCCACGCCGTGAACCATGCAGGCCTCCTCCACCGTCTCGCCCCGGGACGCGGGGCAGCCCAGGCAGTGCATGCCGATAGACAGAAAAATGGGGGCGGCGTCGGGGGCGATATCCAGAATATCACCGATCACGGTATCCTTCGTAATATTGGCCATCAGGGGGTACCTCCTTACTTTTTGTCGAACACCCATAGTATACCCAAGTGCCCGGCATTTTGCAAGAGGTTTTCCCGATTTTTCCCCTCAGGGCTTCAAAAAAGCCTCCAGACGATCCATACCCTTCTGGATGTTCTCCATGGAGGTGGCGTACGACCAGCGGACGAAGTTGGGGGCGCCGAAGCCGCTGCAGGGCACGGTGGCCACGAGCGCGTGCTTCAGAAACGCGGTGCAGAAGTCGTCGGAGGAGTTGATCTTCTCCCCGTGAATCGTCTTGCCCAGCAGTTTTTCGATGTTCATCATCACGTAGAAGGCGCCCTCAGGCTTGATGCAGCTGACGCCGTCGATGCTGTTCATCCGCTCCACGATGTAGTTGCGGCGCTCCTCAAAGGCCTGCCGCATGGACTCGATGGTCTCCTGGGGCCCGGTGAGGGCGGCCACGGACGCCGCCTGGGACACGGCGCAGGGGGAGCCGGTGGAATGGCTCAGGAAGTTGCCCATGACCTTGGCGATCTTGGGGTTGGCGATGGCGTAGCCGATGCGCCAGCCGGTCATGGCATAGGACTTGGACACGCCGTTGATGAGAACGGTGCGCTCTTTGATCTCCTCGCCCAGGGCGGCGATGGAGGTGAAGTGGACGCCGTCATACAGCAGGCCGTAATAGATCTCGTCGGAGATGATGTAGATATCCTCCTCCACACACACCTCGGCGATGGCCTCCAGCTCCTCCCTGCTGTACACCATGCCGGTGGGGTTGGAGGGGTTGTTGAGGATCAGCACCTTGGTACGCGGGGTGATGGCGGCCCGGAGCTGCTCGGCGGTCATCTTGAAGCCGGCGGACTCCTCCGCGGTGACGACGGTGGGCACGCCGCCCACCATGTGGATCAGCTCCAGATAGCTGACCCAGTAGGGCGCGGGTAGGATGACCTCGTCGCCGGGGTTGATCAGCGCCCGCAAGGCGATGTACACACAGTGCTTTGCGCCGCTGGAAACCACCACCTGACTGGGCACATAGTCCAGCGCGCAGTCCAGCCGCATCCGGTCGCAGACGGCCTGCTTCAGCGCCACGGTGCCCGAGGCGGGGGTGTAACGGGTGATATTGTCGTCGATGGCCTTCTTGCCGGCCTCTTTGATGTTGTCCGGGGTGTTGAAGTCCGGCTCGCCGGCGCCGAAGCCCACCACGTCGATGCCGTCCGCCTTCATCTGCTTGGCCAGCGCGTCGATGGCCATGGTGCTGGACGCCTGCACATGGGCGGCGATGCTCGCTAATTCTTTCACGGTGATCCCTCCAAAACAAAATGCGGTAAATTCCGTTCTCGATTATTATATGTATTGACTTGCAAAAAGGCAAGGACTTTTTCCTGGAAATCAAAAGATTTGCAGTTTTGAATAAAACGCCTTGCAAAAACGACCGTTTTTTGCCCCGCCTGCACAGCAGACGGGGCAATCAAGCCGTTTATCACCCTTTCCGGGGGTGCTCCGTGTTCCTTTTGTAGAGGAGATACAGCCCCTCCACCAGCAGATCGTGGTCAAATTTGACCTCCCTCCGGCAGAGGCGGTACAGCTCCGGCAGGTCAGTCCCGGTGGCCACCACCGTGGCGGCGGGGGCTCCGGCGGCCCGCTCCAGCTCCTCGATGACCCGGTCAAAGGCGCCGCTGTAGCCGTACAGCACCCCGGCCCGCATGGAGTCCACCGTGTTGCGCCCCAGGGGGGTATCCACCCGCTCCAGGGCGATCTGGGGCAGCTGCGCCCCGTTGCGGGACAGGGTGTCCAGGGCGATTTCCGCCCCCGGCATGATGGAGCAGCCCTCAAAGGCGTTCTCGCTGAGATAGGAGAAGGTCATGGCCGTGCGGCAGTTGATGACGATGACCGGACGGGGGTACAGCTCGGAGGCCGCCACCGCCGACGCCACGATATCGCTGCCCAGTTGGTTGTGGACCTCCGCCTTGATATTCAGGCCGGTTTTCAGCCCGGCGCCCACCGTCAGCGGCGGCTTTCCGGTGAGCCTCGCAATGGTGCGGGTGTAGACCCGGGTGACGGACGGCACCACGCTGGACAGGATAGAGCCCGTCACATCGGACAGTTTGGCCCCGTAGAGCTGAAATACGCCGGTCAGGTCGATGGCGCAGCGGTCGTCCGTCATTTTCCCGTCGGTGTTCAGGATAGACTGGAAACGCAGATCGCCCTTCTCCGTGAACAGGGCGATGGTGGTGCTGATGTTGCCGATGTCGATGGTCAGGATCATACGGCCTCTCCCCCCTTTCCTGTCGCTCAGAGGACGGTCACGTCCCCGTTTTCACTGATCTTTCTCATGGCCCCGTCCTCGATGACCCACGCCTCGCCCCGGATCTCCTCCAGACCGTCGTGGAGATAGAGATACGTCCCGTCGGGAAATACATAGAACCGCCGCCCGAAGCTGTCCGGAAAGGCGATCTCCTCGAACAGCCGCATCCCGTCCAGGAGATCGTCCTTGATCTCCTGGTAGTGGGGCAGGATCATGGCCTTCGTCAGCCCCAGCCCCGGCAGGAACCGCTGATAGTCCGGGTCCACGGCCTCCCCCTCCAGCTCCGGCTGGGCGTAGACCACTTCGGCGCTGTTCATGGACCCGGCGCTGACGCCCAGGATCACCCCGTCGAAGCCTGACAGCAGCTCCCGCAGGCCGATCTCATTGAAAAACCGGTTCTGGGTGGGCACATGGCCGCCCATGAGGACGATAAAGTCCGCGTTTTTCACCAGCTCCTCCGCCCTGTCCTGGTTGCGCCGATCCAGTACGTCCACCCGGGAGAAGCGATAGCCCTCCAGCTTGAAGCTGTCCAGCATACTGCCGGAGTACAGGTCGGTCTTGTCGTA
>CANQZJ010000050.1 GCA_947628315.1 uncultured Oscillospiraceae bacterium | reverse complement strand
TTCTCCACGTCGGTGATGACGTAGTTGATGGTGACCTCGGCGGCGGTGCCGGCGGTGGTGGGCACGGCCACGGTGAACACCGCGTGCTTCTTGGTGGGGGCGACCCCCTCCAGGGAGCGGACGTCGGCGAACTCGGGGTTGTTGATGATGATGCCGATGGCCTTGGCGGTGTCCATGGCGGAGCCGCCGCCCACGGCCACGATGCAGTCAGCGCCGGAGGCCTTGAAGGCGGCCACGCCGGACTGGACGTTCTCAATGGTGGGGTTGGCCTTGATGTTGCTGTACACCTCATAGGGGAAGGAGGCGGCGTCCAGCTGGGCGGTGACCTTGCCGGTGACGCCGAACTTCAGCAGGTCGGGGTCGGTGGCCACGAAGGCCTTGGTGCAGCCGTGTCCCTTCAGTTCCGGGACGATGTTCTCGAGCGCGCCCTTGCCGTGATAGGAAACGGGATTCAGAACGATACGGTCAGCCATGATACATACACTCCTTTTATAAATTTGTGGTGAGCTTCACCGGATTTACTTCTTCTCAAACAGGAACTTCTCCGGCAGGGTGACGTTGAAGTCCACCGCCAGGTGCCGGAAGTCGTCGGGCTGGATGGTCTGGCGCTTACCGGCCCCCATGGAGAGCACCTTCACCAGGATCTCGGCGGACTTCTCCACCGTGTGCATCAGGCCGAAGGTGAGGTCGAAGTCCTCCCCGGAGCAGAACATGCCGTGGTGGGCCCAGATGGCCACGTCGTACTGCTTCATCAGCTCGGAGGTGGCCACGGCGATGTCCCGGCCGCCGGGCACCATCCAGGGCACCACGCCCACGCCGGAGGGGAACACCACCGGGCACTCGGTGGCCATCTCCCACAGCTCCCGGGTGAACGCCTCGTCGGTGAGGGGCAGCACGAAGGTGAGGGCGATGGTGTTGGCGGGGTGGGCGTGGTAGATGACCCGGTGCTTGCCGCCGGTGGCGATGACCTTGACCTCGTGGTTCATCAGGTGGGAGGGCAGCTCGCTGGTGGGCCGGCCGCCGTTCACCAGGCCCCAGCAGATGCGGTAGTTCTCGCCGGCCTGATCCAGCTCGATGATGCAGAAGGAGTCCTCGGGCTTGATGGTCACGTTGCGGAAGTACTTGCCGGAGCCGGTGACCAGGAAGTACTCGCCGCCCAGCTTGGGCACGGTGGTGCCGATGGGCTTCCACTCGCCGGGGTGGAGCTCTTCTTTGACGGATTCGACCTCCTCGGGCTTGATGCGGTAGGACAGGTTGCCGCCGTTGCGCTCGTGCCAGCCCTGCTGCCAGCCGTCGTCGGCCATGCGCATAAAGCCCTTGACAAATTCAGCGTCCAAAACTTTCATGGTGATTTCCCCTTTATCTTAAAATTGAATGTAGTTGTCTGTAGGGGCCGCCGCCCCCGGCGGCCCGCTTGCGGGTCAGCGGGTGATAATGTCCACGGGGACGTTGAAGATCTTGGCGACCTTCAAAATGGTGTCGATGTGGCGGCCCACGGCGGCGGCCATGTGGTGGGTGGGGCCGGCCTCGCTCCAGCGGTCACAGAACTCCCGGGCCCCGCAGGTGAAGCGGGTGCGCATATTGGTGTCCCCGAAGGTGAAGATGGGGCCCTCCTCGTTGACGCCCTCAGCCACCACGAACTTGAAGTGGCCGTCCCTGTCCTGGGTGATGCCCAGATAGGTAACGGGGCCCACCGGGGGATAGAACTGGGTGAGGTATCCGCCGCCGGTCTTGCCGTGGAACACGGGGACGATCTTCATGGTGGGCTTCTTCGCCTGGGAGATGTCCGCGTCGCCGGAGCCGCTGTGGCCGATGATGCAGATGTCCTTTTCAAAGTCGATGGAGTACATCTCGGAGAGCTGGCCGGTACCGGAGATGGTCTTGAGGATGCTCATGGCCATGGCCACCTTGATGTCGCCCTCCACGGCGCAGGCGGTGCCCTGCTTGATGAGCATGGAGAAGGCGGGGATGAGCATGGAGTCCAGCTTGCCGGCCACGCCTTGGGCAAAGCCGTCGTAGTGGGAGGCCACGAAGCCCAGCTGCTCGTCCTTCACCCAGCGCTCAAAGGCCACCACGTACTTGGCCATATCCCAGACCTTCTCGACGGTGCCGCCGCCCTCGATATCGAAGGTGTCCAGGATATCCTGGGCCTTGGCGCGGATGGCGTCCTCGTCGGTGACGTCGTCGGCGATGGCCCACATCTTCTCCCAGTCGAACTGCTTGGTGTAGAGCCACATCCGGTGGTAGAGGTTGGTCTCGTCGATGTAGAGATCCATCATGCCGGGATAGGGCCGGCCGATCTGGGCCAGATTGGTGTCGCGGAAGCGGCGGCGCACCTGGGCGGCGCGGCACCAGTCCTCGATCTCCGCCTGGGCGTGGGGGTCGCCCCCCTCCACCACGCCGGTGATGACAGCGTGGCGCTTGCCGGCCCGCTCCAGGTCGGCCACCATCTCGCCCACGGCGCCGCAGGCGTACAGCTCGCCCAGCCAGGTGGCGGTGTCGGTATTGGCGTAGTCGGGGGCGATCTTCTTCTGGAGGTTCACCAGCACCACGGGCACGTCCAGATCCCGGACGGCGGGGAGCATATTGTAGGAGGTGGCGTAGGTCAGCAGCTGGAGGATGACCAGATCCACATCGGCGGCGCGGAACTTGTCGCCGGCGGCCTGGGACAGCTCCTTGGTGGTGACGATGCCGCCGTCGATGATCTCCACCGTGTCGGGCAGGGTCTTCTTGAAGGCGGCGTACTGGCCCTCAAATTCGGGCACCAGAGAGGGGAACTGGGGCAGATAGGCCCCCAGGGCGATGGCGAATACGCCCACCCGGGCCTTGGTGTTCACTAACATGGCGTTACCTCCTTGATATCAAAGCTGTTTTTAATGGCGTCACGCGCCTGTTGTAACGATGTAAACTCGCCCCCGGCGATCATCTGGACGATCAGGTTGCCGATGGCGGTGCCCTCCACCGGGCCGGCGAATACGGGCAGGCCGGTGGCGTTGGCGGTCATCTGGTTCAGGTACATATCCTGGCAGCCGCCGCCCACGATGTTCAGACTGGTGTAATGCTTTCCGGTCATGTCCTCCAGGGCGGCGATCCCGTTCTCATAGGCCATAGCCAGAGAGGAATAGACGGTCTGCATGATCTCCCCCACCGTCTGGGGCACCGGCTGGCCGGACTTGGCGCAGGAGTCCTTGATGGCGTCGATCATGCTGTCCGGGGCCAGGAAACAGTCGTCGTTGGCGTCCACCATGGAGGGGAAATCCGCCGCGCCCTTGGCCTCGGCGATGAGGTCGGGGAAGGAGTACGTGCGGCCGGAGGCGTACTTGCTGGTCTTTCCCTCCACATAGGCCACGCCGTTCAGCTCCCGGCGGATGGACTGGATCATCCACAGGCCCATGATGTTTTTCAGATACCGGTAACGGTACCAGGCCCCACCCTCGTTGGTGAAGTTCTCCGCCCGGCTGTCCTCGGTGGTGATGGGGATCTCGTTCTCCACCCCCAGGAGAGACCATGTGCCGCTGGAGAGGAACACCGCTTTGTCGTCCCGGGCGGGGACGGCCAGGAAAGCGGAGCCGGTGTCGTGGGTGGCGGGGAGGATCACCGTGGCGTTGAAGCCCACCTCCGCCTGCATCTCCGGGGTCAGCTCCCCGACGACGGTGCCCGGCACGGACAGCTCGCCGAACAGCTTTGTGGGCAGGCCCAGCCTGGCGATCAGCTCCAGATCCCACTTCTTCTCCGCGGCGTTCACCAGGTTGGTGGAGGAGGCGTTGGTGTACTCCTGCTTTTTCACCCCGGTGAGCCGGTAGTTGAAGTAGTCTGGGATCATCAGCAGGGCCTCCGCCTGTTCCAGCTGCTCCGGGTGTTCCCGCTTCAGGGCCATGAGCTGGTAGATGGTGTTGAAGGTCTGGTACTGGATGCCGGTTTTGGCGTACAGCTCCGGCCGGGGCACGATGGCGTCCACAACGGCGTCCATGCCCTCGGTGCGGTTGTCCCGGTAGGCCACGGCGTCGCCGATCTGATCGCCGTTCCCGTCCAGCAGCACGTAGTCCACCGCCCAGGTGTCGATGCCGATGGTGTCCGGGATCTTGCCGGCGGCCTTGCAGGCCTTCAAGCCGTCCACAATGCCGGACCACAGGTTGTCCATGTCCCAGCAGTCGTGGCCGTTCAGATGCACCTGCTTGTTGTCGAAACGGTGGATCTCCTCCAGCACCAGCTTTCCGTCCTCCACGTGGCCCAGGATGTGCCGGCCGCTGGACGCGCCGATGTCGATGGCGAGGTAATACTTCATCCGATCCCCTCCTTTGGCAATTTATTGCTTACTTCCATTTTACACATTTCAGAGGGAAAAACAAGAGCAACTTTTGCGCACCCGTCACAAAAATCAGCAGGGGAAAAAGCAAGAAATGATTTTAGCGCCCCGCCGGAACCATCAGGCCGGCGGGGCGCGTTTTTTTGATCGAAATGTCCGGGATCACTTGTTGGCCCCGGTCAGCTTCTCGAAGTCCTTGGTCTTGGCCTCCAGGTCGGCCGCCACCTCGACGTACTTGTCGATGGCGCCCTTCAGGTTGGCGGGCAGGATGCCCTCGTGGGCCTTCAGGGTGGTGGCGAAGTTCTTGAGCGTGGCCATGGTGTCGTCCAGCTTGGCGTCCTTGCTGGCGTTCTTGACGGCCTCAAAGGCGGACTTCAGGTCGGCGGGGCACTTGCCGGAACTCTCCAGCTGGTCGATGGCGTCGCCGATCTCATCCTGGTGCTTGGCCAGCTGCTTCATATCGTGAAGCTGACCCACTACATCCCCGATCATCGCAAACAGTGACATGTGTTTTCCTCCTCAATTTTTTGATGGAATTACCGGCGCTCAGAACTTCTCACTGAGGGAACCGTTTCCTCATCGTCCGGATGTTCACATTATACACTGTCCCCGACAAAATTTCAACAAAAAATTGTTACTTTTGTCAAATACCCCCATTACACCTTCAAATCGGGCAGGTGCTCCTTGAAGAAGGGAACCAGGCCGATCTTGTCCGGCGTGTGCTCGGGCAGGCGGGCAAAATCGTAGCCGGGGAAGTTATTGCCCTCCACGATGGCGGGGCCGTCCGGCATGATGCACACGTCCCAGCCGATATACTGCATCTGGGGCACCTCCATGGCGGCCCGCTTGCACAGCTCCACCGCCTCCCTGGCGTAGGGGATCTTGTAGCCCACCAGCTTGACGCCGGTGTAGGGGTGGGTGTCGTAATTGATCAGGGCGGAGGTGTGGGCCACGCCGCAGATCCGCTCCGTCTCCAAGTCGATGGGGCAGGCGAGACCGCTGTTCTCCATGTTGTCCACAAACTTGCCCTCGTTGCCCATTTTGCAGGTGGCATAGGCGCAGTAGGCCTGGCCGCCGGCCACCAGGGTGCCGATCCGGATGGTGTTGACCGACAGGGGATAGAGCTTCGCCATGTCCTCGTGCTGGACGATCAGCTCCTCCAGCACGCCGAAGTGCTTTGACTCGTCTTTGACGTAGGCGTACATCTCCTCCAGGCCGGCGAAGTCGGCCCGGCTCAGCTTTTCGATGCCCTTGCCGCTCTCGGAGCTGTTGGGCTTGGCGAAGACGGACTCCTTGCCCTCCATAAACGTGCGGAAGGCGTCCATGTCCATTTTCGCCACGTCCACAAAGTCCCGGCGGATATACTTCTTGAAGCGCTCGTTGAACAGGTTTTTCTGGTTGAAGATCTCGCTGTAGGCGGGGTCGTTGATCTGGGCGATGATCTTTTTGTTCTTCATGCGCGTGAGATAGGTCTCCCGCTGGGCGTGGTTCATGTCGTAGAAGGCGAAGATGAGGTAGTCGTAGTACCCCGCCCCGTACCGCACGGCGCAGTTCAGAATGTCAAAAAACAGGAAGACCTTGTTCTTGCCCGTTTTTTGATGGATCCGATCGATCACATTCCGCATTTTCTTGAACTTCACGCCCGACAGAACGCGCATGATATACTTCACATCGGCCATACCGTATCCTCCCGCGTGTATATGCTGTGGCGGAACCGCGCGGCTCTTACCTGCAGTCGGCCAGCACGGTGATCAGGGACTGCCTGACGATCTCAAGGCCCTTTTTCAGGTTTTCCTCGCTGATGATCAGCGGCGGCATCAGCTTGAGCACGTTGTTGCCGCGGCCGGCCCGCTCGGCGATC
Organism: uncultured Oscillospiraceae bacterium; assembly: GCA_947628315.1. Classification (GTDB taxonomy): domain Bacteria; phylum Bacillota; class Clostridia; order Oscillospirales; family Oscillospiraceae; genus Enterenecus. Next base: position 10,511 of record CANQZJ010000050.1, on the reverse strand, counting down.
ACGCCGTTCTGGAAGCACTCGGAGACCAGGGCCTTGGCCGCGCCGGGGATGGCGTTCAGGTCGATGCCCCACATGAGGCCGACGCCGCGCACCTCGATCCGGCTGTCCAGGGGGAGGATCTCCTTCTCCAGGAATTCGCGGACAATGGGCTCTTTGGCGCGAACCATGGCGGGCACGTCGTGCTCGATCATGAACTCCAGGCCGGCCTTGGCCGCCACGAAGGAGAGCTGGTTGCCGCGGAAGGTGCCGTTGTGCTCGCCGGGCTTCCAGATGTCCAGCTCGGGCTTCAGCAGCACCAGAGAGCAGGGCAGGCCGTACCCGCCCAGGGACTTGGAGATGGTGACGATGTCCGGCACGATGCCGGCCTCCTCAAAGGAAAAGAACGAGCCGGAGCGGCAGGAGCCGACCTGGATATCGTCGGCGATGAGCAGGATGTCGTACTTGTCGCACAGCTCGCGCAGACGCCGCAGGAAGTCCGCGCCCAGGGGGTACACGCCGCCGTCGGACTGGATGGGCTCCACCACAAAGGCCGCCGGCCTGGCGATGCCGGAGTGGTCGTCCGTCAGGATGGTCTCGATGTACTTGATGGTGTCCAGCTCGGGGAACATATAGGGCGCGGGGATGTGGGTGACATAGTGCAGCGGCACGCCGGCGCCCGCCCTGGAGTCGGCGTCGGAGGTGAGGGACAGAGCCCCCATGGTCATGCCGTGGAAGCAGCCCATCAGCGCAAACACGCCGGGGCGCTGCTTCACCTTGCGGGCCAGCTTGAGGGCGGCCTCCACCGCGTTGGCGCCGGTGGGGGCCACAAACTGGAGCTTATAGTCCAGGCCCCGGGGTTTCAGCACCTCGTTTTCAAAGAAGTCGATGAAGTCCCGCTTGGCGGTGGCGTACATATCAAGGGAGTGGATGATCCTGTCCTCCTGGAGGTAGTCGATCAGCTTGCCCTTGATGTAGTCGTTGTTGTGGCCGTAATTCAGCGCGCCGGCGCCGGCGAAAAAGTCGATGTAGGACTTCCCGTTTTCATCGGTCATGATCTCGTTCTTGGCATACTCGAACACGACAGGATAGTTGCGGCAATAAGACCTTACCTCAGACTCATACTGCTCAAAAATATTCATCCTCGTACTCCCCCATATGGTGTATTTGTGTGGGCGTTTATGCGGGCGAACGCGGGATCGTTCCGTCCATCATGCGTATTATAATTCGCGGGGGTGCGGGTGTCAAGATATGTAATATGGTTTGAGGGCAGGCGGGCGGGATCATAAATTTGCTCCCCGGGACGGCGGCTTTGCCATCCCGGGGAGCGCGCTTTTATTCACGTGCCGGCAGGGTCACCCCAGCATCACGTCCAGCAGCATCATCACGGCGAAGCCCAGCACGATGCCCATGGTGGCAAGGTAGGGCTGATCCTTCTGGTTCTGCTGGCACTCCGGGATCAGCTCGTGGACGGCCACCAGGATCATGGCCCCCGCCGCGAAGGAGAGGGCGTAGGGCAAGATCGCCTCCACATAGACCACCAGCAGCGCGCCGATTACCCCGGCCACCGGCTCCACCAGGCCGGAGGCCTGCCCCAGCAGGAAGCTCTTTTTCCGGGAGAACCCCTCCCGCCGGAGGGGGACGGACACCGCCGCGCCCTCCGGGAAATTTTGCAGGCCGATGCCCACCGCGATGGTGATGGCCCCCATCAGGCTCTCCATGGAGCCGCCGTCCCGGTTCAGGGCGCCGAAGGCCACCCCCACCGCCAGCCCCTCCGGGATGTTGTGGAGCGTGATGGACAGCACCAGCATGATGATCCGGTTCAGCCGATCCCACCGGTCTCCCAGGGAGCGGTCGGCGTTCCGCCGGGCGAAGGTGACGATCTTATCAGAGCCCCACATGAACACGGCGCCGAACAGAAATCCCGCCGTCGCCACAAAGTAGGCCGGCAGGCCGGGGACGGCCTCGGCCCGCTCGATGGCGGGCTGGAGCAGCGACCAGAAGCTGGCCGCGATCATCACGCCGGAGGCGAACCCCAGCATGAGGTTGAGGGCCTTGGGATCCGGAGACCGGAAAAACACCACGGTGGCCGCGCCCAGCGCGGTCACGAACCATGTACCAAGCGTCGCGATCAACGCCATAAGAACAAGATGATTCAAACTTGCACACCTCCCACTCATCATACGGCGGGGCGGAGAGGGGGGTGCCAGGGTTCGCCGGAGTACGCGCCGTGCGGGGCGGAAAGTTTTGCCGCTTTTTTTCATTTCCCTGTAGCCAGGCGGGAAAAAACAGAGTATAATAGGTGCGGATTCCAGACAAATTCACATGAGATCAAGGATGTGACGCAGGATGTCTGAAAACGCGACCGTACAGGAGAACACCCAGACCGCCAACTGCTTTGTGAACCGGGAGCTCTCGTGGCTGCAGTTCAACGAGCGGGTGCTGGAGGAGGCGCGCGACCGGCGCAACCCCCTCTGCGAGCGGCTGAACTTCCTGTCCATTTTCCAGAGCAACCTGGACGAGTTTTTCATGGTGCGGGTGGGCGCCCTCATGGACGCGCCCCAGAACGAGGTCACCGACGACAAGACCGGCCTGACCAGCGCCAAGCAGATCAGCGCCGTGCTGGCGCGCACCGGCGAGCTGCTGTCCATGCGGGACGAGATCTATAAGGATCTGATGGGGGAGCTGTCCGACAACGGCGCGGAGATCGTGCGGTTCGGCAGCCTGCCGGACAAGACCCAGTCCTACATGGCGAAGTACTTCACCGGCGACGTGCTGCCCCTGCTGTCCCCCCAGATCATCGGGGGCAAGCAGCCCTTCCCGTTCCTCCGCAACAAGGAGATCTACGCCCTGGTGATGCTCCGCACCCGGAACGGGGCCCAGCGGGTGGGCGTCGTGCCCTGCGGCGAGAGGACGCTTCGCCGGTTGGTGCCGCTGCCCGGCGAGGGCCTGCGGTTCGTGCTGATGGAGGATCTGATCCGCAAGTTCCTGCCCCAGATCTTTGCGCATTATAAGGTGGAGGACTCCGTGCTGATCCGGCTGGTGCGCAGCGCGGACATCGACGTGGAGGACGGCGCGGACGCCGACGGCATGAGCGCCGACGACTACCGCCGGAACGTGGAGAAGCTGCTGCGGCGGCGCACCCGTCTGGGCCCGGTGCGTGTGGACTACCGGGGCAAGGTGGACGACTCCCTGCGGGAGACCCTCTGCGGCTACCTGAAGGTGGGCAAAAAGCACCTGTTCCAGTCCTCCATTCCGCTGGATCTGTCCTTTATGGGGTTTTTGCGGGACGTGATGCGCGATAAGACGGAGCTGTTCTACCCCCGGCGGGTGCCTCAGCCCCCGGCCAACATCGACCCGGAGGAGCCCATGATCGCCCAGATCAGGCGGCACGACCGGCTGCTGGCCTATCCCTATGAGAGCGTACGGCCGCTGCTGCGGCTGCTGACTGAGGCGGGGCAGGATCCCGAGGTGGTGTCCATCAAGATGACCCTGTACCGGGTGGCCCACAACAGCAAGATCATCGACGCGCTGGTGGACGCCGCCGAAAACGGCAAAGAGGTCGTGGCGGTGGTGGAGCTCCGCGCCCGCTTCGACGAGAAGAACAACATCGGCTGGTCCCGTGTGCTGGAGCAGGCGGGCTGCCGGGTGATCTATGGGCTGGATCAGATGAAGGTGCACTCCAAGCTGGCGCTCATCACCCGCAAGCACGGGGAGGAGATCGAGTACATCACCCAGATCGGCACCGGCAACTACAACGAGGACACGGTGCGGCTCTACACCGACTACGCCCTGATGACCGCCTCCCACGACATCGGCGCCGATGCGGCCAAGGTGTTCAACAGCCTGGCCCTGGGCGAGGTAGTGGAGGATGCCGGCTGCCTGCTGGTGGCCCCGGCGGGGCTGGCCAGCCGGGTCACCGAGATGATCGACAACGAGATCAACGAGGCCAGGGCGGGCAACCCGGCCTATCTGGGCTTCAAGCTCAACGGCCTCACCGACCGGAGGATCATCGAAAAGCTGTCCGAGGCCTCCTGCGCGGGGGTGAAGATCGACCTGCTGGTGCGGGGCATCTGCTGCCTGGTGGGCGGCGTGCCCGGGGCCACCGAGAACATCCGGGTGTGCAGTATCGTGGGGCGGTACCTGGAGCACGCCCGGGTCTACCTGTTCGGCCCGGAGGGGCGCCGCAAGGTGTACATCTCCTCGGCGGACTTTATGGAGCGGAATACCCGGCACCGCGTGGAGGTGGCCGCCCCGGTCTACGACCCGGCGCTGTGCGCGCAGCTGGAGCGGATGTTCTTCGACCAGCTCCGGGACAACGTGAAGCGGCGGGTGCAGGGGCCGGACGGCGTGTATGTCTACGCCGGCGGCGACCAGGAGCCCTTCAACGCCCAGGAGCACTTCATCCAGCAGGCCTATGACGGCGCGTGGAAGATCGACCGCAGGGACGCGCCCAGGCCGCCCAAAAAAGTGAAGGCCGCCGCGAAGGAGACCCCGGAGGGGAAAGCCGCGGAAGCGGCAAAGCCGGAGACCGGCGGGTTCTTCGGAAAGCTGTTCCGGCGGTTCAGAGGCAAATGACAAAAAAGAGGCTTTGGGATCTCCCCCAAAGCCTCTTTTCCGTCAAATCAAGGGATCATTCGTCGCCAAAGGAGATGCCCAGCAGACGGGCTTCCTCGATGATGTCGCCCTTGGGATCCACGGTCTTCAGCTTGCCCGCGATCTCCGCCAGGGGCACGGTGACGATCTTGTGGTTCTGGATGGCGATCAGATTGCCGTAGTTGCCCTTGGAGATCTCCAGCGCGGCCTGAGTGCCCAGGCGGGAGGACAGGACGCGGTCATAGGCGTTGGGCACGCCGCCGCGCTGCATGTGGCCGGGGACGGTGACCCGCACGTCCTTGCCGGTGCGCTCGGTGATCTGGGCGGCGATCTCATAGGACACGGAGGGGTAGTTCTTCATCCGCTTCTCCAGGGCCTTCTTGCGATCCTTCTTGTCCATTTCGGCCAGCTCCCTGGAGATGGCGCCCTCGGCCACCGCCAGGATGGTGAAGCCGTGGCCGCGGCGGGAGCGCTCCTCCACTTTCTTGACAATGGCGTCGATGTTGTAGGGGATCTCGGGGATCAGAATGATGTCGGCGCCGCCGGCCATACCGGCGTTCAGGGTCAGCCAGCCGGCCTTGTGGCCCATGACCTCCACCAGGAAGATGCGGTTGTGGGAGGAGGCGGTGGTGTGGATGCAGTCGATGACGTTGGTGGCGCAGGCGATGGCGCTCTGGAAGCCGAAGGTGGTGTCGGTGCCCCACAGGTCGTTGTCGATGGTCTTGGGCAGACCGATCACGTTCAGCCCCTCCTGGGAGAGGAGGTTGGCGGTCTTCTGGCTGCCGTTGCCGCCCAGCACCACCAGGCAGTCCAGACGGAGCCGGCGGTAGGTGTACTTCATGGCCTCGACCTTGTCCAGGCCGTTCTCGTCGGGTTCGCGGATCAGCTTGAAGGGGGTGCGGCTGGAGCCGAGGATGGTGCCGCCCACGGTGAGCAGGCCGGCGAAGTCCCGGGGGGTCAGCCTGCGGTAGTCCTCGTACATCAGGCCCTTGTAGCCGTCGATGAAGCCGATGATCTCCACGCCCTCCGGGCCGTAGAGGGTGTACAGGCCCTTGGCCACGCCGCGCATGGTGACGTTCAGCGCCTGGCAGTCGCCGCCGCTGGTGAGCATGCCGATTCTTTTCATGGTTAGATCTCCTCTCTTTTTTTGTGTGGGCTATCCGTTGCTCGGTTGCCCTATTATAGCATATATTTTCCCGACAGAGAACACTTTTTTTGATTTTTTTGCCAGGGAATCGGGCGCGGCGGACGCCGGGCAAAAATAACGAAAAAGGGGATTGACAAACCGGGGGCGGCAGAGTATAATCAATCCGTTCTGTTGATGCGGGGCCGCTTTGAGACGGCGGCATCAACAGTGTCATAACGGAGATGGCGCGGTAGTTCAGTTGGTTAGAACGCCGGCCTGTCACGCCGGAGGTCGTGGGTTCAAGTCCCATCCGCGTCGCCATCCGCTGCTGTAGCTCAGTAGGTAGAGCGCATCCTTGGTAAGGATGAGGTCGGCAGTTCGAATCTGCCCAGCAGCTCCATAAAAACCGCCGTTTTCGCAAGAAAACGGCGGTTTTTCTAACTTTTTCAGCTGGTAGGAACTCGGCGTGTTTTGTTTGACCACATAACAAGCCACAGTCAGAAAAAATCGCCCCTCGGAGTTCTGAGTCCAAGGGGCGATAAAGCGGGATATTTTAGTTGGCCTATCATGTTTCCGATCCACAGACTCGTTCCCTCGCTCTCTTGAAGGTTTCCGGCCCGGTATATCGGACATCAGAGGTGTCGGCGGCGCAATCTGCTTCATCCAGCTTCACTTCCACTTCGTCAGTAAGTGCGGCGTACTGTAAATCGGTTACGGGGTGAATGTTGGTCATGGCGCTGCCTCCCTGTTCGTGTTTATACACTATTCTATCATAGTTTAATCAGACTGCAACAGAGAATGTTTCCGTAGAAGTGTTAAGAGCGGGATTTCGCCAGCGCCAGCATGGTCGCCTCACTGAGCCTCCCCTCCGCGGCCAGCTGTTTGGCTTTGGCAAGCTCCGCGTTCGTCTTGATGATCAGCTTTTTCAGCAGTACCTCACATTCAGCCTCGGTGTGGGCATAGACGTTGCAGGCGTATTTCCTGCCGTCCGGCCAGATCGGGGAATAACGCCCCTCCCAGAGCTTCTCGTTGACCTGGCTGACGCAGCCTGTGCCCGCCTTGCGACGCTGGCCTCTGCGGGCTTGAAACGCGCTCGGAGCGGGCTTCTGCGGGGCTGCCTCTGGCTCGTCCTGCGGTTCGGCCTTGCCGATCTCCCGGTCGATCTTGACCGCCGCCGTCCAGCGCATCTCGTCGGTGACGTGGGCGTAGACGTTCAGGGTGGTGCTGCTGGAGACGTGGCCGATGATGGTGGACAGGGTTTTCACGTCCATGCCGTGTTCCAGACAGACGGTGGAAAATGTGTGGCGCAGATCGTGGAACCGTATCTTCTTACACTCCGCCCGCTCCAGGATCGTTTGCAGCCGCTTTCGGACGGCGGCAGGGTCCCTCGGAGCGTTCTCCGCCACCGGGGAGGGAAACATCCACCGGGAGGTCGAGGCTTTTTTGTACTCCCTGAGTACGCTCAGGACAGGGGGCGGAAGGATGACGCTTCGGTTGGAGGCGTTGGTTTTGGGCGGGGAGACCACAAGCTCACCTCTGACCCGGTGGATCTGCCGCTCCACCCGAAGCGCCCCGGTGCGGAAGTTCAGGTCGCCCCACTGGAGGGCGCAGATCTCGCCCCGGCGCAGGCCGGTGGACAGCTCCAGCAGGAGAAGCTCGAAGCACCCGTCCTCCCTGGCCTGGATGAGCAGCCGCTGGATCTCCTCCGGAGCCAGGATCTGCATCTCCCTGCCCTTGGCGGGAGGAAGCCGGCAGTTGTCCGCCGGGTTCCGAGGGAGGAGCTTTTCGGATACCGCTTTGTCCAGCGCGGCGTGGAGGGTGGTATGGACGCCCCGGACAGTCTGGTTGGAGAGGCCCTCGCCGTAGCGTTCTGCCCGAAGGAGCCGTCCGCTCCTCTTGAGTTCCGTATAGAATTGCTGGATGTCCGCCGTGGTCAGCCGATCCAGCCGGACATCCCCCAGGGCGGGGATGATGTGCTGGTAAATGCGGCGCTCGTAGGACATCTGGGTGTTGGGGCGAAGGCCGGGCTTTTTCCTGTTCTGGTACCATTGATCCAGCCAGTCCCGCAGGAGGATATCGGGCTTGGGCTGCGCCGGGGCGGGCTTTTCCACACTCTCCCGCAGAGCTTTCAGCTTCGCGGCGCACTCGGTCTTAGTCCGCGCCAGCACATTTTTGGTGATGGGCAGGTTCTTCTCGTCGTAGCCGACGACCACCCGGCCTTCCCAGCGGCCGTCCTTTCTCAGACTGATCCCGCCGTCGCCCCGTTTTCTGCGCCTTGCCATGGCTTCAACTCCTTTCCGAGGTAGTCAGTCAGAAAGCCGCCGACAATTTCAGCGGCGCGTTTCTGCATATCGCCGGTGGTATGGGTGTAGGTATCCAGCGTGAAGGACGCCTTTGTGTGGCCCAGGATGCCGGACAGCGTTTTCGCGTCCACTCCGCCGGCCAGGGCATGGGAGGCGAAGGTATGCCTCAAATCGTGGAAGCGGAGGTCGGGGAGATCCGCCTCCTCCAGCAAGGACTTTAGCCGGAGGTAGGCCGCGGACGGGCTGACGGGCAGTTCCGGCCTCAGGGGGTCTGGGAAGATCCAGAGGGAGCAGGACTGCTTTTTCCGTTCCCGCAGGAGTTGAGCCGTGCTGGGCGGTAGGACGATCTTTCTTGCGCCGGCGGAGGTCTTGGGCTCCCCGGTCACCAGCCTGCCGCCCTTTTCCCGGTGGAGGGTGCGGCTGACCTTCAGGGTGCCGCCGCGCCCGTCGAAATCGATCCACCGCAGCCCACAGATCTCGCCCCGGCGCATGCCGGTGGTGAGTTCCGTATAGAAGAAGTCATGCCAGATGGGGTCGGACTTGATGGCCTCCATGAACCTGTCCAGCTGTTCCTCGTTTAAGATTGACATGGGAGGGCGGGAGATTTTGGGCGGCTCCACCTCGTCGGCGGGGTTGGAGGGGAGAAGCCTTTGCTCCACCGCCGCTTTGAGCGCGTGGTGCAGAGTGGTGTGGATGCCGTGAACGGTGGCGCCGGAAAGCCCGGGATCCTGGCCGGGGCGGGGGCCCATTCTGCCGTTTTGCGCCAGGGTGTCGTACAGCTTCCGCAGATCCGCCGCCGTGATCTGGTTGAGCCGCTTTTGCCCCAGGTAGGGCGTCACATGGTTTTTCATATTGTGCCTGTACCGCTCCAATGTGTCCGGACGGAGGGTGAGTGACATTTGTTCAAGCCACTGATCCAGCCATTCTGAGAGAACCATCCGGCACTGCTCTTTCAGGTCGGCGCCCTGATAGATCTCAATGTTTTGCCGGAGTTTTGCGGTCAGCTCCTTTTGGGTGCCGGTGTAAATGTAGCGGAAGATCGGATCGCCGTTCTCCTTGTGGCCCACCACGATGCGGCCCTCCCATCGGCCATCCCCACGTTTACGGATGCTGCCGTCCCCGCTGGGTCTGCGCTTTGGCATGGCCGGTCACCTCCCTTCGTTCAGTTTTCGTGCCCGCTCCTCGTTCTCATCGTCGAAGGAGTAGGGCGGCAGTTCGCCCAGCTCCTGTTCGATTCCTCTGGCCAGGCGGATGCCGGCGAGGAAGCTGTCCAGGGAGGTCTGATCCCGCAGGTCGTCCTCCAAATCCAGCAGATGGAGCAGTAGGACTCGTTGGCTTTTGCCCAGCCGTCCCCGCAGGCGGGCGAGGATTTTGTCCCGCTCACGCTGTACCCTCATCGCTTCGGGTGACACTGTGGTGAACCGTTCGTGCAGGGCTCTCAGATATTCGGGCATGGCGGTCGCCTCCTTTTCCAGCGACACACAATACCAGTAAACAGAGAGAATAGCCAGGGTTTAGGCGCACAGTTATCAAACTGTTATCATTTGCCGTGGGTGTGCTTTTCTCTTGTTTCAGGCGTGGAACTTCTTGCATTGCCGTCAGGTCACATATCATACAGCGAGGTTCTAAGATTGAAAACCGAACTTGTGCCCGTGCCGTTTTTACATGGACATCGTCGGCCCCTGATACTCCTCATGGTCATCCGGCTTGTGCCCCATGGCGATCTTCTTCTCTCTGATCCTCTGCCGCAGCTTGCGGTCGATGCTCCGGATCATACTGACGGCGTCTTTGGACTGGACGTTGTCCCGGAACACCCGGCTCAGATGATGGAGCAACCGGGTGACGGACAGCATCACAGGCGGCCGCCCTTTACTGACCCAGCGGTCCAGGAAGACTTGAGCCTGTTCGTTCCCCTGGGCGGCGGACGCCGTCAGCCGGGACACGACCTGATCGTCCTCGAAGGTGTGTTCGCCCAGCCGCACACGCTCCGCCTCCCGGATGACCATGTTCTTGATGGAGCGGAATTCTTTTTGTCTGGACAGCGGCAGATGTTCCCGCTGCTTGTCCTTGTAGTAGCTCTCCACCTGATCCCGCAGGACGTTCCACGCCTCGTAGCACTTTGCCACTGCCGGCACCTTCGCCAGCTCGTCCACGATGGCATCCACCTTCTCCTTCAGAGACTTTTTGAGGTAGCCGTAGACCTTTTTCCCTTTGACGCCGCCCAGCTCGGCGGCCAGGCCGGAGATCATTTCCTCGATGACAGGCGAGGCCGTCAGGGTGGAACCCATCTCCCCGATGAGTTGGCGCATGGACCGCTGGGCCTCCTCCACCACCTCCTTGTACGAGACGTCCTTCGCCTGATAGAGTTCCAGCAGCTCGTCCTGGAAGATCTCGTTGGTCACGGCGGAGCGCATCTTTTCGATGCCCTGCTTCGTGAGATGGCCCTCCTTCGGGTCGGCGGACCAGATCATCATGTGGACGTGAGGGTGGGTGGCCTCGTCGTGGAAGGC
>CANQZJ010000049.1 GCA_947628315.1 uncultured Oscillospiraceae bacterium | reverse complement strand
CCAGAACGGACAGCACCTCGTCGGTGCGGTCGGAGGGGCCGTCGTCAAAGGTCAGGTAGATGGTGCCCTCCGCCGAGGCGGAGGCGTCCAGCTTCTGGGGCGCGTAAAAATCCGGGTACAGATCCTCATAGTCCGGGTGGCCGGGGACGAAGGGATCCTCCTCCAGCTTGCGCTCCAGCTCGCCGATGGTGTCGTTGGCCTGGCTCAGGGAGTCGTTGGCCGCCGCCAGCCGGCCCTCCAGATCCTGCACCTGGGCCTCCGACTGCCGGCGCAGCGCCCGCTCCTCCCTGTTCCGCACACCCAGGAAGACGGAGAGCCCTGCCAGCGCGGCGGCCGCCAAAAACAGCGCGGCGGCGGCCACCGACCTGAGTCTGGCCGCCCTGAAGCGCTTCGCCCTGTCGCGCGCCCGTCTGGAGGCTTTGTCCGGCAGTTCGGAAAATTCCACGGGGGCCGCCGCCAGCTCGTCCAGCTTCTCCGCCAGCTCCCGGGACTCTTTTCCCAGGTCGCGGGATCCCTCCGCGGGCCCCTCAACCCCCTCTTCCGGTGCGCGGGAGTCCTCCATATCCAGTTCGCCCGGTTCCTCCTCCGGGACGATTTTTTTCTCTTTCTCGTCCATCTGTCTGCCTCGCCCTGTCCGGTTCTATCGAATTATGTCGACCCCTTTAGTTTAGACAAATGCGAAAATTATGTCAAGTTAAAAAACGGTATCAGATCGCGCAAAAATTTGTAACGCCCCGATCGGGATCCCGGCCGGGCAGGCCGCCGCCCCGCTGTCATCATGGACCGCGGGGCGGCGTTTCATGTATTACAGTTTTTTCAGGTCGCTGACCACGCCGTTGATCATCATCTGGGGCACCCAGCCGGAGAGGAAGTCCGCCAGCTGGGCCAGGGTCACGGTGCGGGCCGCGCCCTTCACCGGGTGCTTGGACAGGGTCGGGATGCGCTTCTGAAACACCGCTCTGCTCTTTGGATCGTCCCACAGCTCCCCCAGGGTGATTTGATTGTTTTTCAAGTCCATAAAGGATCGCCTCCGTCACATTGTATGCGGGAGAGGCGCGGGCCGCGCATATTTTTCCCGCATCCGGGCATCATGTCCTTGTTCGGAAGCGACGACGACAAGGAGGACATCACCATGATCGAACAGACCAATCCCAGCATCAAGTGCGCTGTGAACAGCTGCGCCTACCACAAGGAGCAGCGCTGCACCCTGAACGAGATCCAGGTGGGCTGCTGCCAGAACGAGGTGGGCCAGTGCAAGGAGACCGAGTGCGCCTCCTTCCGGCTGGGCGACCACGGCACCAGCTGCGGCTGCAAGTAACCGGAGCGGCACCGAAGGGCGGGAGGGCGCTGCGTCCTCCCGCCCTCATTATTGATAAAAAGCGCAAAAATCCCCGTCTGCGCGGTTGGTTCTTTGTTGGAGGGACAGAATTTCAAATTTTCCAGCGGATTTGCATTGACATTTTGTACGAAAAAGCATATGATATCCACAATATCCAAACGCGATGACCAGACGAGTAGCCCCTGCGCGCAAGCACAGAGAGAAGGCGGACGGTGCGAGCCTTCGTGAGCACGGCGCGGCGAACGTCCCCTGCGAGCGGTTCGGTTGAAACGGTAAGTAGGCCGAAACGGTTCCCGCCGTTAACGGGCAAGAGCGTCTCCCCCGAGGGTGGAGGAACTTAGGTGGTATCGCGGAGCATGGCTTCGTCCTATGATGGATGACAGCCATGTTTTTTTGTATGGCAAGGAGGGTTCCCATATGATCATGAAAGGCTCCCAAATCGTGATGGAGTGCCTGCTGGAGCAGGGCGTGGACACGGTGTTCGGCTATCCCGGCGGCACCATCCTGAACATCTACGACGAGTTCGAGCTCCACAACTACAAGGACAAGATCCACCACTATCTCACCAGCCACGAGCAGGGCGCGTCCCACGCCGCCGACGGCTACGCCCGCTCCACCGGCAAGGTGGGGGTGTGCTTCGCCACCTCCGGCCCCGGCGCGACGAACCTGGTCACCGGCATCGCCACCGCCTATTACGACTCCTCCCCCGTGGTGTTCATCACCTGCAACGTGTCGGAGAGCCTGATCGGCAAGGACTCCTTCCAGGAGGTGGACATCACCGGCATCACCATGCCCATCACCAAGAGCAACTACCTGGTGAAGGACGTGAACCAGCTGGCCGACGTGATCCGGGAGGCCTTCGCCGTGGCCCGTTCCGGCCGGCCCGGCCCGGTGCTGGTGGACATCGCCAAGAACGTCACCTCCGAGGAGGCGGACTACTCCTTCCTGCCCGTGTCCGAGCACGCCAACCACGGCCGGCTGGCCAATATGCTCCGCCGCTCCAACCGGGATCTGGCCAACCCCGATCCCGACATGGGGGACATCGACAAGCTGCTGGAGCTCATCGAGCAGTCCGAGCGGCCCCTGGTGCTGGTGGGCGGCGGCGTGATCCGCTCCAAGGGCGCGGTGCCCGAGTTCCGCAAGTTCATGGAGACGCTGGACGCCCCCGTGGCCTCCACCATCATGGGCGGCGGCGCCTGCCCCGGCAACCACCCCCTGTTCACCGGCATGGTGGGCATGCACGGCTCCCACGCCTCCAACATGGCCACCAGCTCCTGCGACCTGCTCATCGCCATCGGCTGCCGGTTCTCCGACCGTGTTGCCACCGATCCCCCCTCCTTCGCCAAGAACGCGAAGATCGTCCACATCGACATCGACCGGGCGGAGATCGACAAGAACGTGCAGACCTATCACCACATCATCGGCGACGCCCGCCGGGTGCTGGAGCTGCTGAACGAGCGCCTGCCCAGGCACAGCTACAAGAGCTGGAAGGAGTGGGTGTTCTCCCAGCGGGAGGTGCCCCTGAAAAAGGACAACATCCTCCACGCCCACGAGGTGCTGGAGACGGTGTCGGAGCTCACCAACAACGACGCCATCATCGCCACCGACGTAGGCCAGCACCAGATGTGGTCGTGCCAGTACTACCACTTCACCCGGCCCGGCCAGCTGCTCACCAGCGGCGGCTTCGGCACCATGGGCTTCGGCCTGGGGGCCGCCATGGGCGCCAAGGTGGGCAACCCGGACAAGGTGGTTGTCCACTGCACCGGGGACGGCTGCTTCCGCATGAACTGCCACGAGCTGGCCACCGTGGAGCACTACCACCTGCCCATCATCACCATCATCTTCAACAACCGCACGCTGGGCATGGTTCGCCAGTGGCAGAACCTCATTTACAACAAGCGGTTCTCCCAGACCACCCTGGATCGCGGCCCCGACTTCGTCAAGCTGGCGGAGGCCTACGGGCTCAAGGGATTCCGGGCCTCCAACCAGAAGGAGTTCGAGGCGGCCTTCAAGGAGGCCCTGGCCGCCGGATGCGGCTGCGTCATCGACTGCGCCATCGACATCGACGCCATGGTTCACCCCATGGTCAGCGGCGGCACCCCGGTCACCGAATTTATCCTGCACTGAGAGGAGGAACACCATGGATACCGTGAAACATCGCCACACCCTGTCGGTGCTGGTGGAGAACTCCGCCGGCGTGCTGAGCCAGGTGTCCCGCCTGTTCTCCCGCAAGGGCTACAACATCGAGTCCCTGGCCGTGGGCACCACCGACGACCCGGAGGTGTCCCGTATCACCATAGAGCTGCTGTGCGGAGAGAACCAGATCGAGCAGATCACCAACCAGCTGCGCAAGCTGATCCCCGTGTACTCCGTCCGCCTCCTCCCCCCCGCCTCCTCCATCCGGCGGGAGCTGGTGCTCATCAAGGTGCGGGCCGAGGGCCGGGATATCCGCAACGAGGTCATCCAGATCGCCAACATCTTCCGTGCCTCCATTATCGACGTGTCCCCCCACAGCCTGACCCTGGCCATCATCGGCCAGGAGTCCAAGGACGACGCCCTGGAGAGCCTGCTCCAGGAGTTCGGCATCCTGGAGCTGGTGCGCACCGGCATGGTGGCCCTGGAGCGGGGCGAGTCCACCATCAACGACAACGCCGACAACAAGGAGCGCGGCGAGTACAACCTGGGCAAGAACATCCTCTAATTTGTCAGCCATTCCCATTTTCATATAAAATCATTTTTTAAGGAGTGTTTCATCATGGCAAAAATGTACTATGAGAAGGACTGCGACCAGAGCTATCTGGACGGCAAGAAGATCGCCATCATCGGCTACGGCTCCCAGGGCCACGCCCACGCGCTGAACCTGAAGGACTCCGGCTGCGACGTGTGCGTCGGCCTCCGCAAGGGCTCCAAGAACTGGGCCAACGCCGAGAACGCCGGTCTCGCCGTCAAGACCGTGGAAGAGGCCGCCCAGTGGGGCGACATCGTCATGATCCTGATCAACGACGAGATCCAGGCCGACGTGTACAAGAAGTCCATCGCCCCCTATATGACCGAGGGCAAGGCCCTGGCCTTCGCCCACGGCTTCAACATCCGCTACGGCCAGATCGTCCCCCCCGCCGGCGTGGACGTGTTCATGGCCGCCCCCAAGGGTCCCGGCCACACCGTGCGCTCCACCTATGTCGCCGGTAAGGGCGTGCCCTGCCTGGTGGCCGTGGAGCAGGACGCCACCGGCCGCGCCTATCAGATCGCCCTGGCCTACATCGCCGGCATCGGCGGCGCCCGGGCCGGCGTGATGGAGACCACCTTCCACGACGAGACCGAGACCGACCTGTTCGGCGAGCAGGCCGTGCTGTGTGGCGGCGTGGTGGAGCTGATGAAGTGCGGCTTCGAGACGCTGGTCGAGGCCGGCTACGAGCCCGAGAACGCCTACTTCGAGTGCATCCACGAGATGAAGCTCATCATCGACCTCATCAACAAGGGCGGCGTGGCTGCCATGAACTACTCCATCTCCGACACCGCCGAGTTCGGTGAGTACGTCTCCGGCCCCCGCATCCTGCCCTATGAGCAGACCAAGGCCAACATGAAGGCCGTGCTGGCCGACATCCAGGACGGCACCTTCGCCGGCCGCTGGATCGCCGAGAACAAGAGCATGGGCCGCACCTTCTTCAACTCCAAGCGCGCCCAGCTGGCCAAGCACCAGATGGAGATCGTGGGCGCCGAGCTCCGCAAGAACATGATCTGGGGCAACGACCAGAACCTGGACACCGCGTCCAACTAACTCTGTCCCACAGATACAGCGAGGCCCCCGGCGAGGTTCGCCGGGGGCCTTCCCCCCATCCATACAGGAGGTTTTGCTATGCGTTCCGACATCGCCAAGAAAGGCATCCCCGCCGCCCCCAACCGCTCCCTGTTCTACGCCCTGGGCTACACCAAGGAGGAGCTGGAGCGGCCCCTGATCGGCGTGGTGTGCTCCTATAACGAGATCGTCCCCGGCCACATGAACCTGGACAAGATCGCCGAGGCGGTCAAGGCCGGCGTCCGGGCGGCGGGCGGCACCCCGGTGGAGTTCCCCGCCATCGCCGTGTGCGACGGCATCGCCATGGGCCACATCGGCATGAAGTATTCTCTAGTCACCCGGGATCTGATCTGCGACTCCACCGAGGCCATGGCCATGGCCCACCAGTTCGACGGGCTGGTGATGATCCCCAACTGCGACAAGAACGTCCCCGGCCTGCTGATGGCCGCGGCCCGGATCAACGTGCCCACCATCTTCTGCTCCGGCGGCCCCATGCTGGCGGGCAGGCTGACCAGCGGCCGCCGCACCTGCCTCTCCCATATGTTCGAGGCGGTGGGCTCTTACTACGCCGGCAAGCTGGACGAGGCCGGCGTGGAGGAATATGAGAACTGCGCCTGCCCCACCTGCGGCTCCTGCTCCGGCATGTACACCGCCAACTCCATGAACTGCCTCACCGAGGCCATCGGCATGGGCCTGCGGGGCAACGGCACCATCCCCGCCGTGTGGTCGGCCCGGCTCCGCCTGGCCAAGCACGCCGGTATGCAGATCATGGATCTGGTGGCAAAGGACATCAAGCCCCGGGACATTATGACCGAGGCCGCCTTCCACAACGCCGAGACGGTGGATATGGCCCTGGGCTGCTCTACCAACACCATGCTGCACCTGCCCGCCATCGCCCACGAGTGCGGTATCGAGCTGGATCTGGATATGTCCAACGACATCTCCGCCCACACCCCTAACCTGTGCCATCTGGCCCCCGCCGGCGAGACCTATATGGAGGATCTGGAGCAAGCCGGCGGCGTTCACGCCGTCATGGCCGAGCTGACCAAGAAGGGTCTGCTGGACACCTCTGTGATGACCGTCACCGGCAGGACGCTGGCGGAGAACCTGGAGGGCGTGGCCAACCGCGACCCGGAGACCATCCGGCCCATCGAGAACCCCTACTCCGCCGACGGCGGCATCGCCGTGCTGAAGGGCAATCTGGCCCCGGAGGGCTGCGTGGTAAAGCGCTCCGCCGTGGCCCCCGAGATGATGGCTCATGAGGGCCCCGCCCGGGTCTTTGACTCCGAGGAGGACGCCATCGCCGCCATCTACGCCGGCAAGATCGTCCCCGGGGACGTGGTGGTCATCCGCTACGAGGGCCCCAAGGGCGGCCCCGGTATGCGGGAGATGCTGAACCCCACCTCCGCCATCGTGGGCATGGGCCTGGGCGAGTCCGTGGCCCTCATCACCGACGGGCGCTTCTCCGGCGCCACCCGGGGCGCGGCCATCGGCCACGTCTGCCCCGAGGCCGCCCAGGGCGGGCCCATCGCCTTCGTCGAGGACGGCGACACCATCGCCATCGACATCCGCGCCAACTCCATCACCCTTAAAGTGGACGAGGCCACCCTGGCCGCCCGCAAGGCCGCCTGGGTCTGCCCGGAGCCCAAGGTCAAGACCGGGTATCTGGCCCGGTACGCCAAGCTGGTGACCTCCGCCGCCAGAGGCGCGGTGCTGGAATAAGATATGCGCGAAAAGAGCCCGGCCGCAAGGCCGGGCTCTCTTTATCTCCCCTGTTCTTCTTTATGATACCTCCACGACACAATGAGCGACAGGACTACCCACGCCGTGGGCACGGCGACAAGTCCGATGACCGCCCACATCCCCGGCAGGGCGAAGGAGAGTGCGATGGTCAATATCCCGGCGACCACGGCGGCAATGCCCGCGAACCGCTGGCTCCGCTGCCACACCGCCTCGCTGTCCATCGTCCAGGGCACCCGCAGGCCGTAAAAGGCGTTGCGCCGGGCCTTGGGCATGAAGTTCCCCAGGACGATCAGCGCCAGCCCGATGAACACGCCGCAGCCCTTGAGCAGCACCCCGGCGTCCACAGCGGGGGCGGAGGTATTCGCCCGGCCGGCCAGATACATGAACCAGAACCCCATGCCGAAAAACAGCGCCAGCATAAAAATCCCCGTGACGGCGAAGATCTTTCGCTGGAGCCGTCCGTCCCTGGTGTCCTTGGAGAACCGGGCCATCAGCAGGAAAACGCCGCAGAACAGAACCGCTATGGTGGGCGTGACCAGCATCTCATACTTGCTGCCCATCCGATCCGCCTCGCCGGCAAAATTATAGTGGACAGGCACGACATCCGGCAGGAGCGCCAGGCCGATGAACGTCCCCAGCAGCCCCACGGCGGCCAAAATTCCGGCGATGATGTAATACTTCTTCATATAGTCTCCCCTCTCCGTCTGTCCGCCGGGGCCGCGCTCAAAGATCCTTCAAGTCCATCTTAGTCCGCTCCTCCCGCCTGTTACGGCAGAGGAAGTAGATGACCAGAAAAACCAGCGTGGGGATGTTGGCGGCCAAAAATTTCCCGGCCACCTCCAGAAAGATCCAAATCGGGTGGCCTACGTCAAGGTACTCGCCCCAGGGCTCTGTCATCACCGTGTAGATCGCCGCCAGCACAAGGGCCATCACCGGCAGGATCATCCCCGGCCAACGCCGATCCATCCTGGACAGCCACCGCTGTAAGAAACACAGCCCCACACACACCGGGATGCCGATGATCACACACCAAATAAACACATTAACGTAAGACGTCATTTTACATTTCCTCCTTTTTCTGTTTGCGATAGGCCCCGATGAGCAGCTTGGCGGTGTCGAAGTCCAGCTTGTCGTCCATAGCCAGCCGCTTCACCAGCGCCACGTAGGGATCCTGGTCGGCGGCCTCGCTGAGCCTGATCTTCTGGATCAGCCGATCCAGCCGCAGCCGCACCGTGGGATAGGACACCCCGTACTCCCCCGCTACCTCCTTCAGCGACCCGGAGGCCAGCAGGAACCGCCGGATGAAGGCCACGTCCTCCTCCTCCAGACCGGCCATCCAGCCGGGCACCATCTCGATGGGCATTTGTCCGCCCCCTTTCTTTTACAAAATTAAATATATACATCAATATTATTAAAGTCAAGATGTAATTTTAATTTTTATAAAATTTTTTCAGGGCGTGAAAAACCGCCCCGATCCCCGGAGCGGCTTTTATCACTGTGATTCGGTTTTTCGGCGCTCCCCGTCCTCTTTCATCATCCGATGGAGGCACCCCAGCGCATCGGACAGGCCCCCCAGGTGGTCGATGAGGCCCAGGCGCACCGCCTCCTCCCCGTAGATGACGCTGCCCACGTCGGCGGCCATCTCGCCGGTGTTGAGCATAAGGCCCTCGAAGTCCTCCCGGCTGATGCGGCTGTTGCGGGTCACGAAGTCGCAGATCCTGTCCTGGATGCGCTCGAAGTAGTGGAAGGTCTGGCTGACGCCGATGACCAGGCCGTTTAAGCGCACCGGGTGGATGGTCATGGCCCCGGAGGGCACGATGAAGGACTCCCGGGCCGCCACCGCCAGCGGCACGCCGATGGAGTGGCCGCCCCCCAGCACCAGGGACACCGTGGGCTTGCTCATGCCGGAGATCAGCTCCGCGATGGCGAGGCCCGCCTCGATGTCGCCCCCCATGGTGTTGAGCAAAATCAGCAGACCGTCCACCTCCCCGCTCTCCTCCACGGCGGTGAGCAGAGGCAGGACGTGCTCATACTTGGTGGTTTTCGCGCCGGATGGCGCCTCCTGGTGGCCCTCGATCTGCCCCACAATGGTCAGCGTATGGATGACTCCGTCCCGCGTCCGCACGGTGGACGAGCCCATGTCCACGATCTCCTGCCGGCGCTCACTCTGCCTGTCGTTATCGTTCTCGGCGGCGGTCTCCGTCGGTCTCGTCTCCTCGGTCATGGCAAAGCCCCCTTTGGAGGGTAGTCTCTCCAAAGGGGGCGATTTTATGCGGAGGGAACATCCTCAGTCAGCCCTGCGGGCTGACAGCTCCTTCTAAAGAAGGAGCCTTATCCCTCGTAGATGGCCCGGCAGGCGGCGTAAGTCATATAGCAGTCCAGCTTGGACACCGTCTCGAAGGGGGCGTGCATGGACAGCACGGGCACGCCGGCGTCCAGGGTGTCGATGTTGCGGTTGGCCATAAACAGCGCCACGGTGCCGCCGCCGCCCACGTCGGTCTTGCCCAGCTCAGCCATCTGCCAGAGCACCTTGCGGTCGTCCAGCAGGCGGCGGACGTATGCCACCGTCTCGGCCCCCGCGTCGGAGGCGCCGCTCTTGCCGGCCCGGCCGGTGTACTTGCACAGGCCGATGCCGTAATTGATGCGGGCGGCGTTATTCTTTTCGAACACATCGGCAAAGTTGGGGTCAAAGGCGGCGGTCACGTCGGTGGACAGGCAGAAGGACTTCTCCAGGCACACCCGCAGGGGCACGTTCTGGCTGGCGCACAGATCCTCCACAAAGGTGTCGAAGAACCGGGACTGCATACCGGACACGCCCACGGAGCCGATCTCCTCCTTGTCCGCCAGCACGCACACGGCGGTGCGCACGGGGGTGGAGGGCAGATCCAACAGGGCCTTGAAGGCGGCGTAGGCGCACACCCGGTCGTCGTGGCCGTAGGAACCGATCAGGGAGCGGTCAAAGCCGATATCGCAGGAATCAAAGGCGGGGACGGCCTCCAGCTCGGCGGAGATGAAATCCGCCTCGGTGATGCCGTAGCGCTCGTTCAGCAGCTTCATCACGGCGATCTTCACGCGGTCGCTGCCCTCGTCGTCCTTCAGGGGGCGGCTGCCCACCAGGATGTTCAGCGTCTCGGCGGGAATGGCCTCGGCCAGTTTCTTCTGGGACTGGGCCGCCGCCAGGTGGGGCAGCAGGTCGTCGATAGTGAACAGCGGGTCGCCGTCCCCGTCACCCACAGACACCTTCACCACGGAGCCGTCCTTCAGGGCGACGACGCCCCGCAGCTCCAGGGGAATGGTCACCCACTGATACTTACGGATGCCGCCGTAGTAGTGGGTCTTGAAAAAGGCCATCTCGCTGTCCTCATACAGCGGGGTGGGTTTCAGATCCAGCCGGGGGCTGTCGATGTGGGCGGCGCAGATGGTCACGCCCTGATCCATCGGCGCGGAGCCGATGACCGCCAGGTTGACGCCCTTGCCACGGTTGACCCGGTAGACCTTGGCGCCGGGCTTCAGCTCCATGCCCCGCTGAAAAGGCACAAAGCCCGCGGCTTTCGCCAGCTCCACGGTGTTCTCCACGCAGGTGCGCTCGGTCTTGCCGGCGTCCAGATAGTCCATATAGCCGTCGCAGTAGTCGAAAATGGCCTTCTCAGTGGCCTCGTCCACCCGATCCCAGCCGTTTTTCTTCTGGTGGAGCAGATCCTCTCTCAGCTGCTCACCGGGTTTTTTCTTGTCCATATCAAGATTCCTCCTTTGGAATAATTGAAGAAAACAGCGCCCGCGCCTTTCCCTCCAGCTCCTCCCTGGAGCCGTCGTTGCGGAGGGTGTGGGTACACCGCGCCTCGAACCAGGCGGAGGGCTTCTGGGCGGCGACGCGCTTACGGGCATACTCCTCCGGGATGCCCTCCCGGAGCATGACGCGGCGTACCCGCAGCTCGTCATCCGCTGTGACGGCCACGGTGACGTCGCACAACTCCGCCGCTCCGCTCTCGATGAGGGCGACGGCGTCGATGGCCGCGGCGGGGCGGCCCTCTCCCCTGGCCCTGTCCACCAGCCGTTTCACCTCCGCCACGATGTGCCGGTGGGTGATGGCGTTCAGGTCGGCAAGGGCATTCGGGTGCCCGAAAACTATATCACCTAACGCCTTCCGGCGCAATGTACCATCCGCACCAAAAACGCCCTCTCCGAACCGGTTTTTCAGTTCTCCCAGCATAGATTCGTCGTGTTCCAGCATGTTATGGTACAGCGCGTCGCAGTCGATGACCGCCGCGCCAAACGCCCGGAGCACGTGCAATACGGTGGTCTTGCCCGCCCCGGTGGGGCCGGTGATGCCGATGACGACCATAGTTCCTATACCTCCACGATGTGGAACCCCGCCGCCTTGTTCAGCCGGTTGGTCACCGCCAGCCCCAGGCCGGAGATGTCGGGACACTGGGCCCAGATGGCGGGCACGTCGGTCTTATCGAAGGCCCGGAGGGCGTCGAACACCCGGCGGGCGTGCTCCGCGTGGTCATAGGTGGGGCCGAGGCGCTCCACGGTCTGGGCGGGGAACTGGCCCGCGAACTCGTCGAAGCAGATGACGCCGTCCCCCTCGCCCGCGTGGGCGGCGATCCAGGCGGCGCTGAAGATGGCCTCCCCCGCCACCACCGTCACCGGGGCCTTGGGGGCGTAGTGGCGGTACTTCATGCCGGGAGCGCGGGGCTTCTCACCATCCGCCATCTGCCGGGTGACGGCGTCGTCCACCGCCACCTCGCCCAGCACCTCCCGGAGCTGCTCCAGGGTGATCCCGCCGGGCCGCAGCAGCCGGGGCGGCGTTACGGTCAGGTCGATGATGGCGGACTCCACCCCTACGGCGCAGGGGCCGCCGTCCACAATGGCGTCGATCCTGCCGTCCATGTCCTCCATCATGTGGGCCGCCGTGGTGGGGCTGGGCCGGCCGGAGGTGTTCCCCGACGGCGCGGCCACGGGCACCCCCGCCGCGAACAGGATGGCGCGGCAGACAGGATGGTCGGGGCAGCGCATCCCCACCGTGTCCAGGCCGGCGGTGACCACGTCGGGCACTTCCGGGCCCCGCTTCAGGATCATGGTCAGCGGCCCCGGCCAGAAGCGCCCCGCCAGGGTGTAGGCCGTCTCCGGCACATCCACGCACCAGCGCTCAAGCCAGTCCGCCGAGGGAACGTGGAGGATCAAGGGGTTGTCCTGGGGGCGGCCCTTGGCCTCAAAGATGCGGCCCACCGCCCGGGGATCAAGCCCGTTGGCACCCAGGCCGTACACCGTCTCGGTGGGGATGCCCACAAGACCGCCGCTGCGCAGGATGGCGGCGGCCTCGTCGATATCGTTTTTGTTGAGAAGTTTCGTGTTCAACGCAATTCCCTACTTGCCTAAGATGATTTGCTCCAGTTCCTCCGCGGTGGAGGCATAACAGTCCGCGCCGGCTTCCGCCAACTCCGTCCGATCCCGGAAGCCCCAGAGCACTCCGCACACGGGCAGGCCGCCGTTTTTGCCGGTGGCGGCGTCCACGCCGCTGTCCCCCACAAAGAGGGTATCGTCAACAGACGCGCCCAGCCGCTCCATCAGTTTATACAGGAGCGTGGGGTCGGGCTTGGTGGGCACGCCGGGCAGCGCCCCCTGGACGGCCTCGAACACGCCGGGGAAATAGTGCTCCACCACCGGCCCCGCCAGGGCGTCCGCCTTGTTGGACAGCACCGCCATGCGCACCCCCGCCGCCTTCAAGCGATCCAGCATCTCCGGCAGACCGGGATAGGGCGCGGTCTTGTCCTCCTTGTGAGCGCCGTAGTCCGCGGAGAACTCCGCCAGGGCGGCGGCCAGGGCGGCCTCGTCCGTCCCCGCCGGGGCGAACCGCTCCACCAGCTTGGGGATGCCGTTGCCCACCATCAGCTTGAACTGCGCCACCGTGTGGGTGGGCCAGCCGCGGCGGGCGCACACCCGGTTGCCCGCGTCGGCCAGGTCGTCGATGGTGTTCAGCAATGTGCCGTCCAGATCGAAAATCACGTAGTCGTATCCCATATTATCCACGCTCCGCCAGCTGTTCCGCCTGGTGGGCGGTGATCAGCCCGTCAATGATCTCGTCCAGGTCGCCGTTCATCACCGCGTCAAGCTTGTAAAGGGTAAGTCCTATCCGGTGGTCGGTCAATCTCCCCTGGGGGAAGTTATAGGTGCGGATGCGCTCATTGCGCATACCGGCGCCGATCTGGCTGCGGCGGGTCTCGCCGTACTCGCTCTCGATGCGCTCCTGCTCCCGCTCATAGAGGATAGAGGCCAGCATCCGCATGGCCTTCTCCCGGTTCTGGAACTGGGAGCGCTCCTGCTGGCACTCCACCACCGTGCCGGTGGGCTTGTGGATGAGCCGCACGGCGGAGGACGTTTTGTTGATGTGCTGGCCGCCCGCGCCGGAGGAGCGGAACACCTGCATCTCCACGTCGTCGGGGTTGAGCTCCACGTCCACCTCTTCCATCTCGGGCAGGACGGCCACGGTGGCGGTGGAGGTGTGCACCCGGCCGCCGGACTCGGTCTCGGGCACCCGCTGGACACGGTGGACGCCGCTCTCATATTTCAGGCGCGACCATGCGCCCTCCCCCTCAATCGTGAAGGATATCTCCTTTACACCGCCAAGCTCCGTTTCATTGGCGGAGTTGATCTCCACCTTCCAGCCCCGGCCCTCGGCGTACATGGTATACATCCGGGTCAGGGAGTGGGCGAACAGCGCGGACTCCTCCCCGCCCACGCCGGCGCGGATCTCCATGATGACGCTCTTCCCGTCGTTGGGGTCTTTGGGGAGCAGCAGCACCTTGATCTCGTGCTCGTACCGTTCGATATCGGCTTTGGCCTCCGCCAGCTCCTCCTGGGCCAGCTCCTTCATCTCCGGGTCGGACAGAAGCTCCTCCGCGCCCGCCTGGGCCTCCTGGGCTCTCAGCAGGCCGCGGTAGGCCGTCACCAGCGGCTCCAGCTCCCGCTGCTCCCGGTTGAGCCGGGCCACCAGCTCCGGGTCGGAATAGGTCTCGTTGGCCGCCAGACGGGCCTCGATCTCCGCGTATCTGGCCTCGACGGCCCGCAACTGGTCGGTCAACGTCATTCACCTCGTATCAATCAAAAAAGTACGCCTTTACCAGGGCCAGCGGCTCCCGGACATACATTTTCAGCCGTGTGGCTACGTGGCTGGAGGGCGCCGCCAGGGTGGACAGTCTCCCCTGCCCGCCGTACATCCGCCCCCACAGCAGCCGCACCCGGGTCATGTGGAAGGCGTTGGACACCACGGCCACGTCGCCGTCCGGGTCGTACCCCGCCTCCGCCAGCACGGCCAGGGAGTTACGGAGGTTCTGCACGGTGCTGAAGGAGCGATCCTCCAACAGGATCTGTTCCTCCGGCACGCCGTTTTCCATGAGGTAGTCGGCCATGGCCCGCGCCTCGGTGGTGGGCTCGTTGTCGCCCTGTGCCCCGGAGGTGACGATGAGCACGTCGGGGTGCGCCCGCCAGTAGTCCAGCGCTTTGTCCAGCCGGTCTTTCAGCAGAACGGAGGGGCCGTCCACCCGGGTCTGGCAGCCCAGGACGATGACCGCGCCGGGCCGGCCCTCGATCCGGTCGTGGGCGCCGCCCAGCACCGCCCCGAAGGGCACGGCAAAGCACACCGCCGCCAGCAGGATCACCGCCAACAGGATGATCTTCCAATTGGCCGCCCTCCGCCGGCGTCTGCCCCGTTTGCCCCGGTATGGGTGATAGCTCATACTCTCGTCCATGGTGTCCCTCCCGGGATTAGCCCCTGGCCTCCTCCAACTGGTCGGCCAGCTTCTCCCATTCGGCGTAGAGGTGCGCCAGCTCGTCCTCCAGACGGCTCCGCTCCTCGTATAAGTCCTGCAATTTCAGATAGTCGGAGGCGAACTGATCCACCTCGACGGTGATCTCGTCCAGCCTGATCTCGGCCTTTTCCACCGCCCGCTCGGCGGCGCGCACCTGCTTCTCCAGTTCCTTGGTGCCGCCGGGGCGCCTGGGCTTGTCCTCTTTCGGTTTCGCCGGCTCCGGGGCGGCCTTGGCGTTTTTCAGCTGCTCCTGCCGCTCCCGGTAGGCCCGGAACTCGGTGTAGCTGCCCCGAAAATCGGAGATCTTCCCGTCCTCCAGCATCCAGATGCGGTCGGCGAATTTCTCGATGAAATACCGGTCGTGGGAGACGAACAGCAGATTGCCGCCGTACTCCTCCACCGCCTCCTCGATCCACTCCCGGGAGTCGATGTCCAGGTGGTTGGTGGGCTCGTCCAGGATCAGCAGATTGATGCGGTGATCCATCAGCATACAAAGCCGCAGTCTCGACTGCTCCCCGCCGGACAGGGCGGACACGGGCTTGAACACGTCTTCCCCCCGGAACTTAAAGGCGGCCAGCCGATCCCGCGCCTCCTGGGTGGTGCAGTTCTGGGCCCACAGCATGGTGTCCACCAGATTGCGGTCGGGCCGGTCGAATTGGATGATCTGGGGCAGATAGCCGATGCGGATGGCCGGCCCGAAGTACACCGAGCCGGCGTCCGGGGCCTCCTCCTCCATCAGAATTTTCAGGAAGGTGGACTTGCCGGTGCCGTTGTCGCCCAGGAGCGCAATGCGCTCGCCGCCCGTCACCTCCAGGTCGATGTGGGAGAACAGTGTCCTGTCCCCGAAGGACTTAGCCAGGTCGGTGACCACGATGGCCTCGTCCCCGTGGAACTCCTTTTCCCCGAAGCGGACGGCCAGCTTCTTCTCCTTGACGGGCTTATCGGTGGTGCGCATGCGCTCGATGCGCTTTTCCATGGACTTGGCCCGCCGGTATGTCTTGTCCATCCCCTTGAAGGCCCACATCCGCAGGTTCTCCGCCGCGTTCTCCAACTGGGCGATCTTGGCCTGTTCCTTCTCGTACTGCTTTAAGCGCTCCTGGTAGCGCCGCTCCTTCTCCTCCACAAAGAAGGAGTAGTTGCCGGAGTACAGCTCCGCCTTTCCGTCCACGATCTCGGCCACCCGGCGTACCACCCGGTCAAGGAACCAGCGGTCGTGGGAGATGGCGATGACGGTGCCCTTGAACCGATCCAGGTAGCTCTCCAGCCACTCGGTGGCGTTCAGATCCAGATGGTTGGTTGGCTCGTCCAGCAGGAGGATGTCGGTGTCCTCCAGGATGAGCCTTGCCAGGTTGATGCGGGTCTTCTCCCCGCCGGACAGGTCGGCAAAGAGCCGCTCTCTCATGTCCGCGTCGATGGCGAGGCCGTTGCAGACCTTATTGAGCCTTGTCTCGGCGTCGTAGCCGCCCCCCGCCTCAAAGGCGGCGGTGAGTTTGTCATACCGGGTCAGCACGTCCGGGTCGTGGGTCTCCCCCATTTGGGCGGCCAGGCCGCTCAGCTCCGCCTCCATGGCGTGGAGGCGCTCAAAGGCGGTGTCCAGCACGTCCCGGACGGTGTAGCCCTCCGGGTACACGGGGATCTGGGAGATGAGCCCCAGCCGCTTTCCGGGGGCGACGGTCACCGTCCCCTCGTCCTCGCTGACCTGGCCGGTGAGGATGCGGAACACGGTGGTCTTGCCGGCGCCGTTCTTGCCCAGCAGGCCCACCCGCTCCCCCTCCTCCACCTGGAGGGAAAAGCCGTCCAATATTCGCTTGCCCACCTCGAACTCCTTGACGAGGCCGGTCAGTTGGATGTCTATCATCGGTTCTCCTTATGTCCGGACGGGCCGGACAGATACGCGTCGATCACTCGGGGATGTTCTCCTGCAGCAGTTCCACGATCCGTTCAAAGGCCATGGAGCGGGACGCCTTCACCAGAATGGTCACCCCGGCCCGCAACTCCCGCAGGAGGGCGTCTTTGGCCTCCTCAACGGTGGGGAAATAAGACGCCTGCTCCAGGCCGGCGGCCCTGGCGCCCTCCGCCATGAACCGGGCCAGGTCGCCGATGGCGATGAGCCGGTCTGTGCCCGCCTGGGCGAAGAACTCGCCCACCGCCCGGTGGAAGTTCTCGCTGTTGGGGCCCAGTTCTTTCATGTCGCCCACCACGGCCACCTTGCGCCGGTGGGCCGCGCCGCCAAGCACCGCCGCGGCGGCCCGCATGGACTGGGGGTTGGCGTTGTAGCAGTCGTTGAGGATGACGATGTCACCGCCGCAGCGCAAAATATTCATCCGCATCTTGGTGGGCAGGAAGGCGCCGATGCCCCGGGCGATCTCGTCCGGCGCCATGTCCAGCTTCTCCCCCACCGCCGCGGCGATGAGGGTGGGATAGATCATGTGCTCCCCCAGGGCGGGGATCTCCGCCTGGAACTGGCTTCTGGGGGTCTTCACCCGGCAGCGGATGGAGGCCGCCTCCGTCTCCACGTCGAAGGCGGTGTAGTCCAGGCCCTCGCCCCTGCC
>CANQZJ010000048.1 GCA_947628315.1 uncultured Oscillospiraceae bacterium | reverse complement strand
GAGCGGATGGTATCGGAATTTGAGTCGGTGCTGGACGCTTTGGAGGACAACCCCTATCAATACCCGGTGGACGACGACTACAATTTGCCGAAAGGCGCTTATCGCAAAGCGCTGTTTTGCAAATGGTACAAGGCTCTGTTCAGTGTGAGCGGCAGCAAGGTCTACCTGGACGCGGTTGTAGACTGCAGACAGGACAAGCCTTTAGGGTCGTAGTCAGCACACTGATTTTAAGCAAGACCAATCACATTCGGATGACTTGACAAAATACGAGGAGAGGACTTCTTACGAAGTCCTCTCCTTCAATTATCCGTTTTAGCGCCAGGGGACGGGGTCATTTCCCGACCTTTTCTCCGTTCACGATGACCACATTCATGGCCTCCACATCGACTTTGTCCCAGACGTGCTCCAGAATGTACGGCTCGGAGTCCAGATACTCGTCCAACTCAGCGCGGTTTTCAAAGTCCA
Source organism: uncultured Oscillospiraceae bacterium (assembly GCA_947628315.1). Lineage (GTDB taxonomy): Bacteria > Bacillota > Clostridia > Oscillospirales > Oscillospiraceae > Enterenecus. Next base: position 16,838 of record CANQZJ010000048.1, on the reverse strand, counting down.
TGATCAGCACCGAGCCCTTCATCTTCCCGTCGCCGTCCAGCAGCCCGCCGGCGCAGACGACCTTACCGTTCACCCGGCTCAGATTCTCCAGGTGGCGGCCCCGGACCGCCAGCCGCTTGTCCAGCATATTTTCGCCGTCATAGGCCGTGATGATAAATTGCATGATGATCCTCCTCGTTATTTGTCTCGCTTCTACGGTAAGTCAAGTGGAAACTTGTGCTATTTATTCTTGCGAAGTTTTGGAGCGGGTAATTCGTCATATATGGCTTCAAACAAACCGGTCAAATACTCGCCATTATCAACTTCATCGACCAGCAGCATCTCGCCTGCCCCTTCATACGGTAATTCATAAGAAGCCGTTGGCATATAGGCGAGCGCTGATTTTACCGGCTTTACAAGCAGTCTGTCATCATAGATCCCACCGACGATTTTTCCTTTGTAATATATGATGTATTCGCCCATCATTGCTCTGTATGTAATGCCTTCCAGCCCCGATAACTGCCCCAAAATGAACTCCAAATACTCTTTGCTCGAAGCCATATTCTCCCCTCCAAAACTTCCGAGTTATCGCCTTGCGTAAATTATCTCCCGGCACGGGTGATCAGGACGGCCAGTACCGCCATGAAAGTGCCCGCCAAGAGCAGCGGGATCATCCCGTCCACATATCCCGCCCGGTCGTCGAGGCCGTAATACAGCACATAGCAGACCATGCTCACCAGGGCCACGATGACCGCCGCCGCAAACAGGATGACCGCTCCATTCCGGGGGACGATTCCAAGGCCATAGAGGGCGTTGACCTCCAGGAACACCAATACCGCCCAGCCAACGATCAGGAAAAGCTCGGTGGTGACCTGGCGGTGGAAGGCGAACCAGGTCACGGCGAGCAGCACTATATAGGAGAGCACGCCGGCCAGGAGGACAGTCCCGGTTGAAAAGAAGCTGTCCGCCCCATTTGCCGTCCCAGTCCACCGGGCGATCAGGACCACCGCGGCGCAGCCGAAAAGGAACGCCGGGATCAGCAGCCAGCCGGACCGCATCCCTTTCACCGCGCCGGTGGGTTTGAACGCCAAGGCCCACCAGAGCAGATAGAAGACACAGCAGCCCACCAGCAAGAGATCACCCCAGAACAGGCCGCCCGCCTCATGGATGGCCCCGCCCGCCACTTCGCGCAGGGTCTGTGATAGAAATTTCATAGATGTCTCCGCTCACTTTCCACCGTCAGCCTCTCAGATACTCCAAAACCTCCGCCGCGTTGGTGTCTGGCTTCACCTTGGGCATCACCTTCTCGATGACCCCGTCCGGGCCAATGACGAAGGTGGAGCGCACCACGCCCATGCTGGCCTTGCCGTAGTTCTTCTTCTCCTGCCACACCCCATAGGCCTCGATGGCCTGACGCTCCGGGTCGGACAGCAGAACGAAGGGCAGACCGTACTTCTCCGCGAACTTCTGGTGGGAGGCCACGGAGTCCTTGCTGACGCCGATGACCACCGCGTCCAGCGACTTGAACGCCTCATATGCTCCGGCAAAGGCGCAGGCCTGACGGGTGCAGCCGGGGGTGTTGTCCTTGGGGTAGAAGTATAGCACCACCCGCTTGCCCGCGAAATCGTGGAGCGACACGGAGTTGCCGTTCTTGTCGTTCAGAGTGAAATCCGGGGCTTTTGTTCCAGCTTCCAGCATATTGATCTTCTCCTTTGTTAAACTGCCGGCTGATGTCACAGCCGCCGTACATCATGCGGATCACCGTAACTGTTTTCCAGCCTTGCTGGTCTAATGATGTTCTCGCTGTAATGACTATTTCCTGTATAAGTATATCCGAATCGCTTGTAAATGCAAGCGGTTCGCAATTCTTTATGCGCCCCATCCTGCAGAAAGGGACAGGCTTGTCGGGGCCGCTCCGGCGTGTTATACTGATCCCACGAAGGGGGTTGAGCGAGATGGGTGAGACGGCGCGGGAACTGAAATTTCTCCGGGAGCATCTCCCCGGTGACTGGGCCGCGTACGGCCCAGGGCTGTTTGAGCGGTTTGCCGCCCACGCGGTCATGCTCCGGGCGCGCTATCCCCGGACGGCCGCCCTAGATCGGGAGATCTTCTGCCACTACGTCCTCTGCCCCCGGGTAAACGACGAGGACCTGTCCTTTTACGCCCAGATCTTCTATGATGCGCTGCGGCCCCGGATCGACGGCCTGACCGCCGAGAAGGATATCGTCCTGGAGGTCAACCGCTGGTGCCATGAGCACGTGACCTACCGGCTCACGGACGAGCGCACCGCGTCCCCTCTCACGGTGTACCGCTCCGGTTTCGGCCGCTGCGGGGAGGAGTCCGCTTTCCTGACCGCCGCTCTGCGCAGCGTGGGCATCCCCGCCCGGCAGGTATACGTCCCCCGCTGGTCCCACTGTGACGATAATCACGCCTGGGTGGAGGCCCTCTGCGGCGGCCGGTGGCGCTTTTTGGGGGCCTGCGAGCCGGAGTTGGAGCTGGACCGGGGCTGGTTCCCGCCCGCCGCCGCCCGCGCCGTGCTGGTGTACAGCCGTACCTTCGGCGCAGCCTCATCTCCCCTCCACGGGGCGTTTCTGTATGAGGAGGACGGCGTCCGCTTCTACAATCAGACCGCCCGGTACGCCCCCGTGACCCGGCGAACCTTCCGGGCGCTCCATAACGGCAGACCGGCCCCGGGAACGAGATTCTGTTTGCAGGTTTTGAACGAGGCTGCCTTCCGCACCGTGGCCGTCCTCGTCGCCGGTGAGGACGGGGAGGCCGGCGCTGATCTGGGCCCGGGTTCCCTCCATGTGCTGGCCCTTTGGGACGGTCTGGCGGCGGAGGGAGACGCCGGAGAGGGAGTCCTGACGCTGAACCTCCTGCCCCCGGCGGAGAGCGAGGTCCCCTGGCGGCCCCTGGACTTCCAACCCGCCGCACCCCCGGACGCGGTCCCCGTTCCGTGCCAGGCGGAGAAGGCCCGCCAGGCCGCCCTGCTGAGGACCGGTGACGCATGCCGGGAAAAGTGGGTGGCGTCCCTCATCCACTCCGACCCCGCCCACCCGGAATGGGATGATGTCTTGGAGAAGGCACGGGGAAATGGCGGCGAAGTTCTGGCCTTTCTCAAGCGGGACGGTGATCCCTGTCGGGCGGAATTCCTCCGCACCCTGCCGGAAAAAGACCTGCGGGACACCTCCGCCGCCCGGCTGGAGGAGCGGTTTTGTGCGCCTCCTTCCCTCCCTCTCGCCCCACCGGAGCGAGCCGGGACTCTGTGCCTGACCTGGGCTGGCGCACCGCCCGTCTGGGAACGGGACTGGTCCCTGTCCCGGTGGGCGGGAGAAGGCTGGCGGCTTCAGGACCTGTCCGCCATCCCCTGGCGGGACAACCGGTGGGAGGCAACCCTCCCGGCGGGGCGGTATCGGATCATTACCACCGTACGTCTGCCCGCCGGGGACCAGTTGGCCGCCCTCAAAGAAATCACTGTCCGGGAGGGTGATGCCGTGGAGCGCCCGCTGTATTTCCGCTCCTTCGCGCCGGAGCAGCTGCTGTACCGGCAGGCGCTGGCCCCTGTCTCCGCAGAGACGGCGGAGGGTATTGCGGTGGAAAACATCTTCGCCCCCACGGACCGCCCCGCTCTGCTTCTGTGGCTGGAGCCGGGGCGGGAGCCTACTGCCCATCTGCTGGCCGAGCTGGCAGCTTTGCCCGCGTTTCCGGGGACCGTGACCGCCCTTCTAAGGGCGGGGGACGCACTTCCTGACGGGACGCCGCCCTGGGTCCGCCCACTGACTGGGAACTGGGAGGACGCAGAGCCAGTCGCTCGCCGGCTGAACTGCGATCCGGCCCAATTTCCTCTGGCCGTGCTGACGGACGGCAAGGGGATGGCCCGATTTGCCGCCGCCGGCTATCGGGTGGGGCTGGTGGCCCTGCTGACACGGCTGGCAGAGGGGTTGGAAAGAGTTGTTTGAGCAAGCAAATAAATATCCTTCCTTCACAGACAGCATTATCTGGGAAACACCCTCCGATATACCTACTTTGGAACCATTTATCCGATCCTTTTTCTTGTAATATGCTTTTTTCGACATATTTTAATTGACATAATATAGCTTATTCGATATAATGAAATAAAGGAGGGAGCATTCTGTGAATGAATTTCAAAAATATCTGAACAACGCTTTGCCACAAGTGACTCTCAATCAGGCCCCTGAGAATGAAACCCCGGACGACTATGATATTTTTCAGGAGATCTCCGCGTCTATCGCAGCCGCCAGAGATGAACTTGGTTTAACACAAAAGGAACTTGCAAAACGCAGCGGCGTATCTCAATCCAATATCAGTAAGTTCGAAAACGGAAGCGCCCGCCCCCAGATCTCCACCCTGAAAAAACTCGCCGACGGTCTTGGGAAAAAGCTGGCCATCAGCTTTGCGGATAGGGAGGATGAGTAAATGGCCATCTATCTCAATGATTTCTCTATCGAAAGCTTTCGCGGCATTCGAAATTTGCAAAGCGGAGCATTAAATCACATCAATCTCATCGTAGGCGACAACAACTGCGGAAAGACTAGCGTTCTTGAGTCGCTGCTTCTCTTCCGAAATCCCAGAGATTTTTCCAATGTCCTCCGTATTGCTCGTCTCCGTGATAGCAGTCTTTTATTTTATCGTTCGTCCCCTTACGAGAGCCTTGTCAATCTGTTTCCGCAAGACTTCGATGACGGCCGCATCGCGGTCGCCGCCCATTGCTGTGGGCGTGAGCTTCATCTCTCCCTCAGCGGTCAACGCCGTGTTATTTTACTCGATGAATCCGACCTAAAATCTTACTTCCTCCATCAAATGAAATTGCCCTCAGAAGCGGAGGCCTTCGCCGGCTCTCTTGAGTTCACTATGGACGGCCATACTGTCGAATCGCATCAGTTTCAATTCCATGAATTTTCCAGGACCAGTGGGATGAACGTTCGGGCGGATACCTTTTTGAAGATGGTATATCTATCACCCGTCGATCACATGGCCGGCAACTTGATCAACAGCATCCTGCGAAATGGCAGTTACAAAGACATCTGTATCCGTGTGCTCCAACTGTTTGATCCGGATATTTCTGGCCTCGTGATCCTAAAGAATGTACAGACGGGCCGTCCGATGGAGTATATCGAACACAAGCGTCTTGGAACAATGCCTATTTCCACTTACGGCGATGGCATCAAAAAAGTTCTGCTGCTGGCAAACGCCATTGCCCGGGCTGCCGGCGGGGTCCTTCTGATCGACGAGGTCGAGACCGCCATCCACTCGAAGTATTATGAAAATATTTTCGGTTTTTTATTGAAAGCCTGCATACAATATGACGTGCAGTTATTCATAACCACGCACAGCATGGAAGCTCTTGACGCTCTTTTGGCTACACAAAATTATGATATGCAGGGTCAAAATGACAACATCACGGTCATGACCCTGAAAAAGCTCCAGGCTCGCACCGCCGTTCGCAGTATGCCGGGGCGCGAAGTCAAAATGGATCGGGATTCCTTTGGCTTTGAGGTGCGCCTATGAACAACCTCATCCTCTGTGAAGGGAAAACCGACGCCATCTTGTTGAGTTACTATTTAAGTCAGAAATGCGGCTGGCAGTTTACCCAAAAAGCGCCTAATAATCTGTCCATTAAAGAGGATCAGAGGAGGGGCGAGTCCGCGTCGTGGTATGCCAGGGGCGAAGATCATCTCCTGATTTGTGCAGTGGGCTCAAAAGATCGTTTTCAAACCTTTTTTAATGAAAAAATACGCCAACCTCTGATTACTTCCGACGCTTTTTCAAAAATCGCCCTCATCATCGACCACGATGACGAGACTACCGAGGCGATCGAGGCAAAAATCCGTCTGGACCTGCCCCTCATTGCCTCCCGCGCTCAAAATAACCGCTGGATCCCTCACAGCTATCAGAATGGTTATCAAGAGGAACGAGAGGTGGATTTTCTGCTTTTGACAATCCCAATCGACCAGCAGGGCGCGCTGGAAACACTGCTTCTTTCAGCAATATCTGAGGACCCCTATGACCGAAATATTGTGGAAAAAAGTACACGTTTTGTTGACGAAATTGCCCCCGAAGCGCAACGGTACATAGGCAAAAAAAGACTGATTCTCAAAGCCCACCTGGGCGTGACTTGGGCAATTCAATCCCCACAAAAGGTATTTGATTTCATTGATGAACAGCTCAAAACGGTGAAATGGGAAGAATCCGAAGTCTTGGAGAAGTGTTTTAAGCACATCTGCGAACTGTGAGCAGGTGTAAAAAGGAAAGATAAATCAAAACCACCGGTTGAATTCAACCGGTGGTTTTGATTTACACAGGGCATTTGGAAAGAAGGGTTTGTTTGAGGCGCCTGCTTGCGTCTGAATTGAGCGGCAATAAACCTATATGTATTACGGCTCCAATAGCAACATATCGCTCATACATCCCTCAAAGCCCTCCGTTAATTGCCCCTTTGGGGAACGGTTTTGCCTTAACAAGCAACGCCTCTGCTAGAGCAGAGGCAAATCAAAAAGGGCTTTTCGCCCCGTTGACCCGCTTTATCAATAAAATTTACCCGAAATTTTGCTTGCTTTTTCCACAGCACCAGCATATAATGAAATAAAAGTGTGAATAATCCGCATGAGAACTCATATAAAAGTGTGATGAGGTGCCTATGGAACGATTGATTTTGAATGACCTGCTGAAATGGAAAAACTCCAACCACCGCAAACCCCTGATCCTCAAGGGCGTGCGGCAGGTGGGGAAGACCTGGGCGCTCCGGGAATTTGGCCGGCGGTACTACGAGAATACCGCCTACTTCAACTTCGACGAGCACGAGGAGTACCGGCAGTTCTTTGAGACCACCAAGGACGTGGACCGCATTTTGCAGAACCTGATGCTGGCCAGCGGGCAGAAGATCCTGCCGGAGAAAACGCTCATCATCTTCGATGAGGTGCAGGACTGCCCCAAGGTCATCAACTCCATGAAGTATTTTTGCGAGAACGCGCCTCAGTACCATATCGCCTGCGCCGGCTCCCTGCTGGGCATCGCCCTGGCCAAGCCCTCCTCTTTCCCGGTAGGCAAGGTCAACTTCATGCAGATGGACCCCATGACCTTCACGGAGTTCCTGCTGGCCAACGGGGACGAAAACCTTGCGGCCTATCTGGACAGCGTGGAGACCATCGAGCCCATCCCGGACGCCTTTTTCAATCCGCTGACGGAGAAGCTCAAGATGTACTACGTCACCGGCGGGATGCCGGAGCCGGTGCTGATGTGGACCCAGGAGAGGGATGTGGAGGCCATGCAGGAGGCCCTCTCCAACATCATCGGGGCATATGAGCGGGACTTCGCCAAGCACCCGGACGCGAAGGAGTTCCCAAAGATCTCGATGATCTGGAAGTCCATCCCCTCCCAACTGGCAAGGGAAAACAAGAAGTTCATCTACAAGGTCGTGAAGGAGGGCGCCCGCGCCCGGGAGTATGAGGACGCTCTGCAATGGCTGGTGGACGCCCGGCTGGTACACAAGGTCTACCGCAGCGCCGCGCCTCGCCTGCCGGTGTCCGCCTACGACGACCTGTCTGCATTCAAGATCTACCTGGTGGACGTGGGCCTGCTCCGGCGGCTGGCGCAGCTGGCCCCCACCGCCTTTGGCGAGGGAAACCGGCTGTTTACGGAGTTCAAGGGGGCTCTGACGGAAAACTATGTGCTGCAAACGCTGGTCACTCAGTTTGAGGTGCTGCCCCGGTACTGGAGCCAGAACAACCCGCCCTATGAGGTGGACTTTCTCATCCAGTGGGAAAACGACGTCTTTCCGGTGGAGGTCAAGTCCGAGGCCAACAACGCCAGCAAGAGCCTGCGGAAGTTCAAAGAACTGTTCCCGGAGGAGGTCAAGCTCCGCATACGGTTTTCGCTGGACAACCTGAAGCTGGACGGTGACGTGCTGAATATCCCGCTGTTCATGGCGGATCAGACGGAGAGGCTGATCAGGAAGATAATCGGATGAATATTATGCTTAATCGAAGACAGCGTGCAGCAGTTCAACTAATGAAGAACGATTTGCGCTTTATCTATACAATTACAAAAAATAGCGCAGAGATGCAATCAAATTACATCGTGTCTTCATTTCCCTATATAGGGTTGATTATCGATGGAGTTGAAGATTGGATCAAAGCCTATTCCAATTCAGAAAAAGTAAACTATGAATTGCCCATGTTTACTGAAAATGAGCGGTTGTATTATGAATCTATGCGGTCATCGATAAAAATGTGGGATAATACTTATGATACTATATACAAAAAACTCGAACAGCTATATATTGAAAGCGATTTACACTTCTCTGGAGTTTGTAAACCTATAGCAAAATCACTGCACCTCTATGATATTTTTGGAGTAGATATTGTTGATGGTCTTTATTGTGGCAACACAATTCTGAACAGCCTCTATGTCCCTCAATTCAGATTTAGTAAAATAGACACAAACAAAAAACTAGCAAAAGCATGCTCTATTATTGGTGGGAAGTATATATCCTTGTTTGCGGCAACCAAATCCTATACGCTGAAAAAAGGCATGCACTTTGCTATGGCGGATTTTGGTGGACTCATTAAATCTCCAGTTGGCAATGCTTTCAGCGATAAGTTTGTGCTATTCTCCCTTCTATGTCAAATTAATTTTATTTTGAAGTGTGTTGACAAATACATCGCTGAAGAAACAACAACCAAGTTGAGATTCTCATATCTTTTATATTATTACGTGCTAAGGATATTACCTGCGGTAAATCAAAAAATGTCCTTAAAACTTCACATGAATAATCAGTGGTACAATAATAATTTTAGAAATGCAATGGCGCATTATAAATTAGGTGTCGCCTTAAGAGAAGAAGAAATTGTCAATACAGACCCTCTATATGGACTAACTCAAAAATTTTTCGACTGCGATTATATCACTATTAAAAGAGCCGTATTATACGAATTAGACTCCTTCTCAAAACAGCTTTCAAAATACTTACGAATTAGATCCAATTGAAGCAATCGCAATAGCAGGATATTAGCAATTACAGTTGAAACCGAACGCCGAGCGCCTCGGCTCCGTAGCCTACATCTATTTCGCATGGACCAAGAGTTTGATGGCTTCTCAAAATGCTAGTCCACGATTACTTGGCGGAGGATCTTCCTATCAAAAGAACAGTGCTATGGCGATTGTTCCTGCAAAACCTGTGGGCTATCTGTCGAGGTTTGTAGCAAGGCAAGGTTAACATTGCGTGGGAGAGGCAATGAGCCATTAGCACTGAAACGCCGCCTATAAAGATTCTTTGAATTTTCCATTAAGACCACCTATGACGCTACATATCTTGCATGAATTTGAGAAGAACTCTTGAGGATTTCACGTTAGTATGATAGAATTAAACTCAAAATTGATAATGCTTGACTGTCCCAGGATTGCTTCTATCGGAGGGAATATCTGTATGGCAATCTCGTACAACAAGATGTGGAAGCTACTTATAGATAAAAATATGAGTACGGCAGAATTGAGAAAGATCGTAAATATTGCCCCGAATACTGACGAAACTGCGCCGTAGCGAACCAGTGAATCTTGCGATTCTCAGCAGGGTATGTGCAACACTTCATTGCGATTTCGGCGATATTGTAGAGCATATTCCAGAGAATAGCACATTCCCTTGCTGATTGGGGCCAAAGAAGGTGTGGACGATATGGATATAGCCAGCGGCATCCCCCTTTGGGAGCAGCTTGGGCTGGCACCAGAAAACTATGCAGATATGGCAGTGGCCGAATTGCCTTTCTCCGTTCGGGTTGTCAACATATTCAAGCACAACGGCATCATCACAGTATCTGATATACTGAAGCTTAAGCCGGAAACACTAATGGGGATTAGGAGTTTTGGACGCAACTGTATGGACGATGTAGTAGGGAGGTTGCGCTCCCTCCCCAAAGATCCCGTACCTAAAAGCGAGCATCGCAAACTCAAGCCAAATAATAAACCGCTATTAATTCTGAACCACGCTGAGTCTATCGCTCTAGGAGACTTTTCTTTTGCGGAAGGTATGGAACTTTCACAGGAAGAGACTCAAGCATTATCCGAATACCAGACTGGGTATGAGATGCTGGAAGAAGACTTGGCTCTTGAATGCTATCTTGCTCCAGAGAAAATTGCCCCAGTTATCTTGATGCTTAATGATTTCTGCCGAGACACAGAACGGCTTGCTCTGCTCAGAAATGGGATTACGGATATTCCCCGTGATAGGCGAAAAAATAAAGCTGCAAGTTATATTATAGCCTTCACACTTGAAGATTACAAGCGAAGGGCACTTCTGTCCTTATGCCCCTCGGAAACCTGTTCGATTGATGACCTTATAAACATTCCCCTGCCCGATGATCCCCAGGAGCTTGCTCTGCTCAAGCAATTCCTCAAGTGGTGTGCGTTTGATCTGGAAGCCGAAGTGCAAAAGCTGTTTTTGCCAATCTTCTCTGACAAACGGACGGCAGGCATAATTCAGATGCGGGCCAGGAAGAAAACGCTGGCGCAGGTTGGGGACGCTTTTGGAATCACTCGTGAGCGGGTACGTCAGATTGAAGTAAAGGCCAGGCGTAAGTTTTCACACTACTACAGCCGTATTCGGCTGATTTCAAAAATTTCCGCAGAAAAGAACGGTGCATCCACGGTATCCGCAAATGACATTGAGGATTACTGCAAAACAAATGTCACGGAACTACTTTATTTCCTCCGTAACTATGAAAACGCGCACTATACATATGACGAGCAACTGGATATCTTCATCATCGGAGATGACTCGCTCCAAGAGCGTGTGCGTACTACTATCGATAGGCTACCAGACATCGTAAATGTTAATCAGCTTTCAAACATCCTGGATGAAGCAAACGAAGATGGCGATATCCCAATGGACATTCTCCAGAAAGCTTTTATGGAAGCTTATCGCCTGACGGGCGATGTATATCATCGTACTCGTCTGTCTCTTGCTAAGATCTATAAAGCCGTCCTGGAGAAGCATTATTCTGACGGGATTAGGGCATATGATCCTGATGCTCTTCAGGAATTCCGCAGGATAGTTACAGATGAATTCGGCGATGTGGGTATGCCAAAAAATGACCGCGCCCTGACGGCTAGGATTTCTAGTATCTGCATCCTCTGTGGCCGGGGGATGTATATGCCCAAACGGGCAAAATACATTTCCAATGGCCTCGCTGGCCACATTTTGCAATATATAGAGGAAAGCGACCAGAAAATCTTCTTAATGAACTCCCTCTATGATGTGTTTGAACATGAGTTAAACGAGGAGGGGGTATTCAACAAATACTATCTCCAGGGGATCTTGCGTGAACTCTGTTCGGACAAGTATTACTTTAGACGGGACTACATTTCCAAGGATGCGGAGACTACATCCCTCTATGCTTCTGTGGTGAACTTTATCAAAAAATCTGAATACCCTGTGCAGAAGCAGCAAATCAAGGACGCTTTCCCTGGGATTACGGAAATCGTTATCAATCTTTCTGTGAGCGACCCAGATGTGCTGAACTACTTCGGCGCATACCTTCATTCCAGCCGCCTGGCTATTTCCAGCAAAGAACAATGGGATTTGCGGCGCATCCTTATCGAAATTGTGTCTGACCACAAAGCACACCACGGGGCAGAGGTTTACGAGGCGATTCAACGTAAGATGCCCGCAGTGTTTTCCCGAAATGCCGCAATGTACCCGTTTAGCGCATTTAGCATTCTGGAATACCTATTCAGAGACACCTTCCAGTTTTCAAGGCCATACATAGCCGAACTAGGAGTAGAGATAGGCCGTTTTGGTGAGCGTCTGCATGACCTGATTTATAGCGGGGATGAATTTGCAATATCTGATATAAAGGAATTCTGTAAAGAACACCGACTTCAAATTCAGAGCCTGCTCGATTATGTGAATGCTTGCAACGACCGCTTCTTCTGGCGGGACAAATACGCAATGGTCTCCATTGAGAGCACGGGCATCACCGAATCTATCTCACAAGAGATGGAAGAGATTATTGCGGCGGAAATCAGCTGCACACAGCCTATTTCACAGATCATGTGCTGGCACCGATTGCCACGGATTGCAATACCTTGGACAGAGTGGCTGATTTACAGTGCTCTCAACAAGTGGGGACGAATGCTGACCGTTGCAACATCCTCTAACCACCTGCGGATGGCTGTGCCTTTGATTGCCCCACAAGGTAAAATGGAAGCTGATGCGTTTAAGGAGATACCGGTTGAGAGCGTTCAGATTGATGATTTGGATAATATTGATGATCTGATTGCGGACCTCATTGAACTGGAGGGAGACAACCTCTAATGCAGGTTCGTGTATGGGAGCGATATCATGAACTTCACAGATTTAGATATTAAATTGAGCTACATTAGCTGCGGAGAAAAGAACATCACAAAGTCCTTTCTGGTGCCGGCGCTGAAACAGGCAAAGCTGTACCAGCGCAGCGTCGGATTCTTCTCCTCCAGCGTACTGGCACCGATTATTGATGGGATTGTGGCAATGGCCCGGAAAGGCGGAAAAATCGAGCTGGTTGCTAGTCCGCAGCTCAGTGAGCAGGACGTTATGGCAATCAATCTCGGCTATGAGCAGCGGGAGGAGATTATTAGCACTGCTTTTACCAGAGATTTCACCGCGGCGATGGAGGACCTAGATGATGAACTGCTGAAACTCCTTGTCTCCCTGATTGCTAATGGTACGCTGGACATCAAAATCGCGGTGGCCAATTCTGCAGGTATGTACCATGATAAGCTCGGTATTTTGGAAGATTTCGATGGCAATGTGGTTGCATTCTTCGGCTCTGCCAACTCCAGCATCAACGGGTATCAGGATAATTATGAAAAGATTCGGGTGGTGAAAAGCTGGATAGTTCCAGAGCAAGCTAGTATCGCCGATGAAAGACGCGAGTTTGATGCCCTTTGGAACGACACGAACCCTTACATCAAGGTATATGGCTATAAGGAGTCGGCAAAAAAACAGATTTTGAGGATAATTGATAATCGTAAGGCCGGCGGAGGGGCCGCAAAGTCTGAGCCGGTAAAGCTCCGAGACTATCAGGAGGAGGCCATTGCCGCATGGGTAGCAAATCAGTACCATGGATTCTACGTTATGGCTACCGGTACCGGCAAGACGTGGACGGCGATTTACTCTGCAAAACGGCTGTTGGAACATCACCCAGCTATGATCGTAATCTGCGCTCCATATAAACATTTGGTGCGACAGTGGGCAGATGACATTGTAAAGATATTCCCAACGGCGAAACTTGTGATGGTATCCTCGGAAAATCCAACATGGGAGCAACAGGTTTCGCAGGAGATCATTCGCAAGCGCTACAACCCTGAGAACCAAATCATCATCATTTCCACGATTGCGTCGTTCAAGATGCCCCGTTTTATGGCAGCGATTAAGAAGTCTGCGGATGAAAAGCTCCTGATTGTGGATGAGTCTCATCGGTTTACAGACCGCCCGGACTCCCTCAAAAACACATTCCAGTACCTGTTGGGCCTTAGTGCCACGCCGCACAGCGGCTCGTCTGCACAGAAAGGCCAGGAACTCATGGCCTGGTTCGGCGGACAGGTTTTTAATCTGCCGATTGAAGTAGCTCTGGAACGCGGCTTTTTGGTTTCATACTACTACTATCCGATATTTGTGGAGGCCACCGAGGACGAAGAGGGTAAATTCAGATACCATACTCAAAAAATTTTGTCCTGCTTCAAGAACAATAAATGTATTAACCCGGATCTTCTAGTGAAATCCTTGCGCAACCGGCTGAGAGTCATCTCAATGGCCAAGGAAAAGCAAGATCGTATTGACGAGATTGTGAATCAGATTAAAGAGCGCGACCATTTTGTTGTCTACTGCGGAGATGGCAAGTTGTTTGACAACAATACTGGAGAAGAACTTCGCCATATCCAGTCTATTAAACGTGTACTGAGTGCTCATGGCTTCAAATCCAGCCAGTTCACCGCAAAAGAAAATATGGCAGACCGGATGGAATTGGTTAGCGCCTTTAACAACGGTGAAATCTCTGCTCTGGCTGCAATCCGTTGCCTGGATGAAGGCATCAATATTCCGTCTATCAAGAGCGCCCTGATTTTGTCCAGCAACGATGATTACCGTGAATTTGTTCAACGGAGAGGCCGAATTCTCCGCACATATGCGGGTAAAAGATTTGCCAAAATTTACGATGTGATTGTTCTCCCCTCCCGAGATATGAAAGGTTGGGCTAAAATCGAATTCCGCCGCTTCTATGAATATGCGAAACTGGCGCTGAACTGGAGCGAGTTGGAGGCTGAGCTGGAGTCCTATCTGACAAGATATGACCTATGCATCGAGGATATCGATGTTTATGATTACGAAGATGTGGAGGATACGGTTGATGAATGAGTCTGAGATTGCAAGCAAAATGATTGGCTTTATTGAGGAAAAAGAGCGACAGCTTCAAGTGAACAAGCTCTCGGTGGACCAATCCAGGAACGATGTGGTAAAGGCGATTTTGGATGAATTGGAGCGTGTGACTTCCGATGAAAATCAGTAAGATCGAATTTGAAAACTTCCGTAACTTTATGGAGCACGGAGAGATTCGCTGCTCCACTGACGGCAAGGTTACGATCATCTACGGGAAAAATGGTGACGGCAAGACGACCTTGCACCAGCTTTTTCAGTGGATTTTCTATGGGCAAGTCCACTTTAATAAGACCACTACAGACCGTCTGTATAATCTACAATATGAAAGCGAACGCTCCTTTGGTGACACTTTCCAGGTGATGGGTAGCATCGATTTTGAGCACGATGGCGCACAATATTCACTTCGCCGGACTTATACCTACCGAAAGGGGTTAGCCGATTCCGAGAAGATTGCAGAAGACTTTTCGCTCAACAAGATGGATGAGGATTTCAACTGGCGGAGGATGGATCGTCCAAAGGAAATCATTGAGAAGCTGCTCCCCTCCGGGCTTTCGGACTACTTCTTCTTCGACGGTGAGAGTATGATTGCTGATCTCCGTGTAAAGGGCAAGGACTCGGCCGGGAAACTCCGCAAGGCACTGTATTCCATGTTTGACCTGGACGTTCTTGAAGCAGCAATCAATCACGTAGGCGAAACAAAACTGAAAACCACTGTGTTGGGCAAGCTTTATCTCAGTAAAGGCACAATTTCGAGTGGGAGCCAGATTGCGGCCATCAAGACCAACATCGAAGGTGCGCAGACCCGGTTGGAGCGTCTCGGACGGGACTTAGAATCTGCACAAAAACGGAAAGCGGAATGTCAAAGCGTTCTTGTGTCTGTATCTGAGCAAATCGGTGGATTTAAGTCCAAGGCAGATTACGAAAGGCAGCGGAAGGCCCTAAAGGCCCAACGCGATCTGTTTTTAAAGAATGCTGCCGCTGCCCAAGCCCACTTTGGAGATCAAATTTCCGAGATGTTCCCACAGCTTCTGATTTCCAAGGCTGTGCAGGACGCGAAACAAAAAATTCACTTGAAAATTGAAAAGAATCGGTTGCCAAGTGGAATCTCGAAGAAATTGATTGCTTACCTCACAGACTCGACCACGACGCATTGCATCTGCGGCAATCCGTTGTGCGATGCAGAGCGGCAGCACATCAGTGCTTATCTCGATATGATGCCTCCGCGCTCCTACACCAGCCTGTACCAAGATTTTTCAAGAACTGCAAAAATGTGGGGACGGGGATACGACAAGAGCGGAATTGAGGATAGCATCATGACGGTGCTTGCGAATAACGAACAGGCCGAGAAGTGTGATGCGCAGATCCACGAGTTAGATGAAGCTGAAAAGAAGAGCCCCGACATCGAAGATTTGATTGTGGCGAGGCAGCAAGCCGAGCAGGAGATTTCTGAACTCGATGCTCGGATTGGAGAGATTGGCACGAACCAGAGAAAGCTTGAGATCTACCTCAAAAAGCAGATGCAGGACTTCGATAACGCCACAAGGGAGAACGCAGCCACCGAGAAAGTGAATCGCAAGATTAGAATTATGGAGGAGGTTGCCGCATATTTCCGTAAAAAGCTGGACGATGAGTCTGTTTCCTACAGCCACCGTTTGGAGGAGAATATTCAAAGCCTAATTGACAATATGTTGACCAGCCGAAGGAAAGTGACTGTCAGCCCCGAGTTCGCCGTGCGAGTAACAGACAGCTTCAACGATGAATCCAAATCCGAAGGGCAGTTTGCCGTGGTGTCTTTTGCGTATATCGGTGGCATTCTGAAAATGCTTCGAAGCGAGGAGCACCTCGCCTCGAAGGAGTACCCCCTTGTGCTGGATGGCCCATTCTCCAAACTCGACCCAGACCAACGGCAAAATGTAGTGAATATGATTCCAGAGTTTGCCCCACAAGTAATCCTGTTTTCCAAGGATGATTTGCATGAGGTGTTTTCGGCGGAGAGCATTGGCAGAGTATGGACAATTGTGAGCAACGATGAGAAGAATATCGCCAGGATTGAGGAGGGGCATTTATGGAATTGACAACCGATGTCAGCCTGAGGGGCACCGCCTGGAACCGGGCAATTGACACTCTGGCTCCGATTTTCAAAACACGGACCAACTACTCCTTATATATGTTGGCCCTGACGATCGGTGTGATGTACGACCGCAGGGTAGAGAAGCCAGAGGAGAATGGAGAGGATATCAGGAATGTCCCCCGTAACGTACTTCAAAATAATGACAACGGCAAGCTGGACTTTATCTTCCAGGCTGCTATCCTGTCAACCACCACGGAGCAGTTCTCTGAGGAGGAGCGGCTGGATCTGGCCTTTGGCGACAAAACGGAGTTTAAGAAGATTGAGTTCCTGACGCAATTTGCGAACTTTGGGATTGTAAAG
>CANQZJ010000047.1 GCA_947628315.1 uncultured Oscillospiraceae bacterium | reverse complement strand
CCGGAGCCGGAACCGCCGCCGGAGCCGGAACCGCCGCCGGAGCCGGAACCGCCGCCGGAGCCGGAACCGCCGCCGGAGCCGGAACCGCCGCCGGAGCCGGAACCGCCGCCGGAATCGCTCTCGATGCCGCCCACGACCTTGTCGATGGCTTTGAGCAGTTCATCCAGCCGTTCCTGTGCCTGGGCTATCGTGTCGTCCGCCGGGGTATCCTTGACGGACACGTCCAGCCCGCCGGGCTGAGCCCATATCACCTCAAAGGGGGCCGACGTCTCGTCCGGACAGACCAGAGAGCAGGCGTGATCCTTATAGAAATACACGCTCTGATCCCAGCTTCCGCCGACCCCTCCCTGGGGCAGGAAGGCGGTGCCCTTGCGCCGCCAATTGTGATCCAGAGAACTCGGGCTCTGGACGGCCCACGCCTCCGCACTCTCGCGGCTGTCCCAGGGCAGCAGGGCCGCCAGGGTGGAGTCCGCGGCGGGATAGAACCAGACCCGATGGGCATGGGCTTCCTCATCCTCGGAGCGGAAGGTACACAGGGCCGTAAGCCCCAGATCGTTGTTGATGATGAGGAAACCGCTGCCGTTCCGGTCGGTCTCGCTGACGTCGGCCTCGCCGAAGCACTCCCGAAGCTCCTCAGCCGTGAGGCTCAGCATCCACGGCCCGTCCAGGGTGCCCCGATCCATCTCGCCGGCGTAAATGGGTTTGCCGCTGGGGGCGTAAATGGTGCCGAACCCATCGGGCGTCAGATCGACGGCACCGCCCTCATACCAGATCCGGCCGCCCCGGTACCACTGGATGAATCCGTTGGTGACGCCCTCGGAGAACTCGGCCCGAATATAGCTGCCGTCCTCCAGATGGAGGGTGCCCTCTCCCTCGTAGAGACCTTCGGAAAAGCCGCCCTTGTACAGCAGACTGCCGTCTTCCGTGTAGCTGGAGCCCTCCCCCTCGTACTTTCCACTGGAGAAGGTTCCCTTGTATTTCAGCGTCCCGTCGGGATAATATGCTTCGCCGCTGCCCTCGTAGAGGCCGTCCGTGAAGCCCCCCCGATAGCACAGATCCCCGCCGGCATAGGCGGAGCCGTTCCCGTTGGCCAGGCCGTTGGAAAAAGTTCCCTCATAGATCAGATCTCCGTCCTTGTAAAGGCGGCCCGACCCCTCGTAGACGCCGGCCAGCAGCTGGCCGTCATAGACCAGGACGCCCTTCTCATAGCAGACGCCCGTCCCGCTGCGCAGGCCGTCCAGGAAGGAGCCCTCGTAGGTCAGCAGGCCGTCCTCGTCGTATTCCTTGCCCTCTCCCTGGAGAAGACCTTCCTCCAGCCGGCCGCTGTACATGGGGACTTTTTTCTTTTTGTCATAGTAGACGATCACCTTTCCCGTCCAGTCGGGGACACGCTTGTCCTCCTGCCAGAAGCGGGCGGTGAGGAAGTGGCTCAGGATAAAGGGCCACACAACAAACACCCACAGCAGCACCAGGGCCACCAGGCCCACGGCTAGCAGGACAAGAAAGGATTTGGAGATGAACAACCGATTGGTCTCTATGTAATCCTCCCGGGAAGTGGGCTTCTTCATGGCGGCGGCCGCCCCCTGGACGGAGGCGGTGGCCACCTTTGTGGCATTCCGCGAGAAGTTGGTGATCTGCCGGAATTTGGCGGTCACCCCCGTGAGATGGCGCACGAAGAACGCCCGGATGGTCCGGAAAAAGACCCCGATGGAGTTCATCAGTTGTCGGAGGAAAAAGCTCATGGACGGAAAGCCTCCCAAATAACAAGCCTTACAGACGGATCAGATTCAGGCGCGACAGCAGCAGGACAGCCACTGCGCAGAGGACGGCCAGAAGCAGAACCGCGCCCAGGGCGCGCAGGATCAGCCTGCGGCGGCGATCCTGCCGGCAGTACAGGGGCTGGACGGGGCTGCGGCGCACATAGCCGTCCTCCGCCGGGTGGATCGGAGGAGGGACGATCGGCCCCAAGGGGCCGTCCGGCCCGGACAGCGTCCCCGGGCAGAGCCCCGCGGGATTCCGCCCGGCCAGCCGCTGGGCCTGCTCCACAAGACTGTTCTCAGATCGGACGCGTACCATGGCGTTTCCTCCTGTCACCGTTCTGTCTTGAGCCCGGAGTCCAGGCTGGGCGCCTCATCGGGGCTCTTTTCCAGCCGATCCGCCAGGTAGAGGTAGTAGCGGGCCCCGCCGTCGCTGGTGCCCCGGTGGACCAGGCTGAGAAAGATGCTCTTGGCCCGGGAGAAGTCCCCGGCGTACAGGGCATAGATCCCCTCGGAGAAGGTCTCCCTGGTCTGACTCTTGAACTTGCGTATCTCATAGGGGTCGCCGTCGAAGATCTCATAGATCCGCAGGAGCGTCCCGTCCACGCCGCATTTGCCCATGTAGCGGCAAGCGTAGCCCTCTGCGGCGGCGGCCACCGTCTCGGTACACAGGATGCTGGCCTCCAGCCGGCCGCACAGCTCCAGCAGACGCTTCGCGGCGGAAAAGCTGGCCGAGATGGAAGTGGGCTCGATCTGGCTTTCGTCCCCCACCACGCCCAGGATGACGCCGCCCTCGTCCAGGGCGATGCGGGCGGACACCAGGGGCCTGCCCTCGGCCTCCCGCTGGGCGTTGATCTCCAGGATTTCCTGCTGGACGGCCACGGCGGTGCTCACCGCCGCGGCGCTGCCTTTCTGAAAAACGGCGTCATAGCCGTTATAGGCGAAGTTGAACACGGCCCCGCCCTTTTCGGTGACGATGGAGGCGGTTCGCTCCAGGATCTCGTTCACATTGTCAAACAGTTCCCGGCCGCTGCTGGCGTAGACCTGCTCCGGGAACCGGAAAGAGAATGTCATGGCGGCCAGCTTTTTGGAGACGAAGGTGTGCTTATCCACCTGGGCGATGGACTGTTTGCCCAGCAGGGACAAAATGCGCTCCGGGACGAACCGGCGGTAGGACTGCTCCATCTGCCGCTGGCGCTCCTCCTGGGCTCCGATGGCCCGGGACAGGGCGTTCAGATCCTCGGCCAGGCTGGTCAGCTCGTCGCCGCCTCCCTGCCGCACCGACACCTCCCGCTTTCCGGCGATGAGGGCCTCCATGCCACCCATCACCTTCCGCAGACCCAGGGTGACCCGGCACAGCACCGCCAGGGCCAGCAGGGTGAGAAAAGCCGCCAGGGCGGCCAGCGCCCAGACGATCCAGACGGTATTGGCCCGGCCCTGTTCCAGCAGGGCGGCGCCGTCCACATCCACGATCAGCACCCGCCCATTCCGGGACAGGCCGTACAGGAAGCGCGGCTGCTCCCCGGCCTCCAGGCTGCTGAAGGCCGTCCCTCTGTCCAGGACCTGCCTGGCCAGATCCCGGTCAAAACCGCCGCACAGCTCCCCCCGGGATCCGGGAGCGGTTCCGGCGCTGTCGTTCACCAGATACCAATGGCTGTCCTGGCGCTGCTCGAAGATGGCGGCGCGGACATCCCGGTAGGCCCCGCCCTCGATGCGGGACAGGCTGTCACTGATCCGCCGGGTCAGATCGGAGTCGGAGAGGCCCTCCTTCAGGGCCAGCCGGACGGTGACGCCGACCGTCTCCCGGGCCGCCCGCTCCGCCTCGGCGCGGGCGGCGGCCGGGGCGGCCAGCCGGGCGACCCCCGTCACGACCAGGGCGGCGGCCGCCGCGATCAGCACCCCCCAGCGCACCAGCAGGGGCAGCCGCAGCCGCCGCACCTCACACACCAGATACCACAGGATCAGCGTGACCAGCAGCACCCCCGCGGCCAGTCCGGCCAGGATCAGGACGCACTGCCAGGCGGGCCGGTGGAGCATCCCGGTCAAGTCGGCGACGGCAGTCCCGTCGTCCAGCAGGAGCCGCTGCCCGTCCATCAACAGCAGGACGTTCCCCGACCGATCGATGGCCAGATCCGTACAGCCGTCCAGGTCATAGCCAACTCCGTCCCGTTCCAGATCCATGTAGGGGGTGGGCCACCAGACGAAGTAGTCGGCGCAGTACATCATCATGCCGGCCTCGTCCAGGTAATACATCCCCGTGTTGGCCGCCGTCAGGTGGGAGACCATCTGCCCGTCCACATAGGCGGGATCCTGGAAGCTCCAGTATATCTGTTCTCCGGCGGCCAGCACCCAGCTCCCCTCGCCGCGGATCAGCCCGTCCCGGAGGCCGGGCTGGGTCGCGGAATCCACCAGCTCCAGGCCGCTGCCGGTTCCCGTCCGGTAGAAGCGGGCGGTGTTCCCCTGGCACACGCCAAAGTAGAGGACGTCGCCGCTCTCCGCGCAGAAGTCGGTGATATGCACGCTGGCCATCTGGGCCTGGAGATCGTCCCCGGTGGTGGGGACGGTGAGGAGCAGCGCGGTCTCCTCCTTTCCGATCCGGTAAAGCGCCAGTTCCGCCGGATCCTTATCAACGTCGAACAGGGCCAGGTAATACTGGCCCTCCGCATCCACATAGAGGCTGGCGGGCACGCTCCGCTGGGGCAGCGTGGACATGTCCAGCCGTTGGCGGCCGGTTCGGCGGCCGGCCCGATTTCCCTGAACCAGGAAATAGCCCTTTTTGTCCTCTCCCAGGGCGTAGAGGCTGTCTCCGCTCCCGGCGGCCACCAGGCTGTAGACCTCGTTTCCCCGTCCGGCCCACAGGACGCGGACGCTCCCGGAGATCAGATCCCATGCCGCCAGAACCGTCCCCGTCCCCAGCAGCAGGAGGATCAGCAGGAAGACCGCGCACTTTTTTACTTTTTCCACAGCCCTCACCTCCGTTTTCTGAACAGCCTCCATTTGATTTGGGTCAACAGCCGGTGAAAGAAGCGGCTGAAGAAATTCATGCCCTCCTGGGCCTCATAGGCCGCCTGGATGCCCTCCCGCCGGGCGCGCCACAGGGCGTACAGCTGGACTACTCCCTCCGGGGGGCGCCGATCCAGCTCGTCCAGCAGCTCCATCTCCTCCCAGGGGGATACGAACCGTGGCCGCAGTATTTTACGCAGCTGGTCGCAGGTCAGATAGACCAGCTCCCTGGGCTCCATCCCCTCCAGGGGGAGCACCCGGAAGCGCAGCTGCAGGCGGGCGCTGTTCACATCCACCAGCACGTTTTCAGAGAGCATGGCCGCGCAGCTCACCGGGGCGGGCATATCGGCCATGTTCAGCGCCTGGGCCAGCAGTTGATCCGCGTAGTCCAGCCGCTCCCGCCAGGCCCATCTGTCCTCCAGATAGAAGACCTGGTCGATGGTGGCTCCCTCTCTGTCCTCAAAGACGGTGACCAGACTGTCCCCCTCCAGGAACATATCCAGAAAGGAGGGACAGCCCCGGAGCCGGTCGAAGCAGGAGAGATATTCCCTCAGCAGAGACCCTTCATAGATATTCAGCAGGCAGGAACGAACCTCCCGATCCATGATGTCCACCGCCTGGACGCAGACAAAGTCCGCCTGGGCGGCCAGCACCCGGATCACCTTATACCGCTCCCGCACCAAAAGGGCGTCCAAGGTTCGCTCCCTCCTCTCTGCGTATTATCTGTGTATTACTCGACGATGACGAACGCGCTGGCCGTGACCGATCCGTCGGCGCTGGCGGCGGCGGTGATCTCATAGGTTCCGGGCAGTTCCGGGGCCTGATAGAGGCCATTGCGGTCGATGACGCCGCCGTTCTCCTCCTTGACGGCCCACTGCACGCCCTTGTCCTCGCTGCCCGCCACCTCGGCCTGGAACTGGAGGGTGCCCCGGCACTCCAGCCGGGAGAACTCCGGCGTGACGCGCAGGCTCACGCCCCGCTGGGCCAGGATGCGGTCGGTGTCCCGCTCGGGCTTCTGGGCAAAGTAGTGGATCCGGATCAGGTTGCTCTCCACCGTGTCGTGGAGCCACACGCCGATGCGCATGGTTCCCCGCTCCGGGTAGACCACGGCGGCCGCCTCGGCCCAGGGAGGGGAGACCCTGCTCCCCTTGGCCCGGAACACCTCGCTGTTGCCGCACAGCAGGGCGGTTTCGTCCTGCTCCTTGTCCACGAACTCCACGCTGAGCCGCACCTCCACCGCCCCGGCGCCCAGGCCGTGGGCGATCTCGTCGGAGAAGACCCGGCTGTTCACACGGATGCCTCCGGGCAGGGGGATGTCCACCGCTCCGTGGGCCACGGTGTAATCGTACTGTTCGGGGGAGGGGAGGCCGAAGTCCAGGTGCAGCCCCCCGGTGGAGGGCTGATAGACCGCCTTCACGTCCGGCCGCTGCCAGTACTCCAGAGAGCGCACCGAGGTGGTCACCTGCAGTTCCGCCCCGCCCTGTGTCCGGGCGGAGGTTTCCCGCCTGACGGCCTGGCGGAAGGGCAGGCCGGTCACGCCGCCCACGAACATCCCCCCGGCGGACTGGATGAGCTCCAGCTTGGCCAGGTAGATGGGCAGATCCAGCCCCCGGGTGTGCCGCTCCAGGCTGTCCGTCTCCTGCCGCCGGATCTGGAGTTCGTCCATATCCTGGCTCAGGGTGGCCCTGGCCTCCAGGGTCAGATAGTTCTTATACCGGTGGCTGCCCAGCTCCACGTTCAGCTCACAGCCGGAGGGGAACAGCTGTCCCTCCACTCCGCTGCGGGATTTGGCCCGGAGCGGGAAGTCCACGGTGTACACCTGCCGCTTCTCCTCCCGGCCCTCCTGCCAGGCCAGCTTGATCCGCCCGTTGTCGCTCTCCACAAAGGTATTCTCCCCTTCCAGGGAGAACCGCACCTGCGGGGTCTGGGCGTTCTTCACCACTAAGATGTGAACCTGGAACTCCTCGCCGGCGCACACATTGGCGGGCATGGACAGCACCAGGGTCAGCTCCTCGCTCTGGTAGAGGACGGTCACGTTCTCCTGTCCCGCCGCCTCCAGCAGATCCTGATAGACGGGAGGCTCTGCGGTGAGATAGAGCCGGCTCCCTTCGCGGGTCAGGTCGAACTGCCGCTCGCCGCCCGGCTGGCTGCCGGTGGCGTTCACCGGCTCCACGTCCTCCTCGGCGTAGCGCAGGCAGAGCCACGCGTCACGGCTGCCTTTCAGACTCTCCTGGCCCTCCAGCATCCGCAGCTTGCGGAAGACAGGCTCGGGCAGGACGATCTCCCGGCCCTGATAGTCCAGGGCCATGCCGCTCTCGATCATCAGGGTGGACTCGTCGCTGGCGGTGACTCCCAGGCCGCACACCACGCCCGGTCCCGTCACCAGGCGGTTGAGCATGGAGCGCTTGCCGTTGTGATAGCTCTGCTCCTTCTCAAAGTCCCGGACGGTGAGCAGCTTTCCGTAAAAATAGCGGTTGCGCTCAAAGGGGGAATTGTTGGCGTTATTCATGGCTCTCTCCTCCGATCGTGGTGTCGTAATGAATGGTCACCTGTTCGTTGATGGCGGCGGGCACATAGCCTCCCACCGTGGAGTTGACCCCCAGATAGGTGTGCCAGCCCAGCTGGACGCACTGCTTCAGTTGGATCATCCCCATGGTCATCCCGGCGGGGATGACCTCCTCCATCTGCCGCTGGAACTCCTTGCGCTCCCTCTGGCTGGAGAAGGTATCCTCGGGCAGAAGGACGAAAAAGCGGTAGGGATCCTCGCCGTACAGCCTCCGGTACGCCTCCGGATCCCGGCACTCGGGCCGGTTGGGGGAGACCTGGAAGTGCTCGATCAGGATGGGTTCCCGGCCGGTGAGCCGCCGCACGCTCCGCCGGATCCCCTCTACGGTATACAGATCCTCATAGTCGCTGAGGGCGGTGCGGACGCGCCGGCGCAGCAGCTCCGGGCTGTCTTCCCGCTCCACGCACATCCAGGAGGCCAGGCAGCGCAGCATGTCCCCCTCGGCGTACTCGTAATCCATCCGGCCGGGCAGGTCGTCGATGTCCCGCTCCATATCGGTGTACATACTGTCGAAGATGGACAGGAACCGCCGGGTGAAGTCCTGGGACTGATAGATGGCGGGCAGGTAATCTATCATGTGGTCTCCCGCCGTCCACAGCCGCAGCCGCCGAACCGAGGGAGTTCGGGCTCCGGCGGAGGTGAGCTCAAAGGCCAGCCACAGATACCGGCCGGCGCAGTTCAGGAAGAAGTCTCCGCAGTCCGCCGCCGGGGGGCCGAAGATCTCCCGCACCGCCGGGAGCGGATCCCCCTCCAGGGATCGCAGCCCCTCGTCCAGATCCTCCCACTCTTCCCAGCCCTTTTGGTCGGAGGCGCGGGCGTATACCCGCAGAGCGGTGTCGGGGGGCAGGTCGGCCTCCACCACCGCCCGCCGCCAGGAGAACCCTTTCTCTCCGCTGTCCACCGCCCGCATACAGAAGACCCCGGTGGCGCTTTGTTCGCGATCCAGGCGCCAGCCGTCGCCGTCGGGCACGATGTGGTAAAACAGCCCTCCCAGCCACTGTTCGGCGCATTGGAAGACCATCTGTCTATGGATGGATGCCACTTGGGTCTCACCTCGCTGTCATCTCAGGCGCTCCGCCAGGCGCTCTATGGTCAGTCTGCCCAGGCAGGGGATGCCCCTGCGGGGCAGCCGGATGTCTCCCTCCCGGTTTTGAAAACAGCCGGCGCTGGAGGTTCGCAGGGCGATGGAGCGAACCTGGAGCACCCCGGGGGCGTTCTGGGCCAGAGCGGCCAGATCACCCACGGTCACCGTGCCTCCCACTCCCATCCGTCCGCCGGACAGGTAGTCCCGGAAAGCCCGGGTCAGATACTCCTCCAGATCTTCCTCCCCGCCCCGGAGGGTCAGGGACACGTCGATGGCCGCGTACTCCGGCGGGCATACCTTCACCATGACCCCGATGGGCCGAACCCGATCCAGCTGCCTCTGGATCGCCTGTAAAAAGCGCTCGTCCGGCATGGGCCGCTCTCCCGCCCCGGCGGGAACCGCCACCACCGTCACGGTGGGGAACCGGCTCACCCCGGTGGGCTCGTCGGGATCCCAGGCAGGGATGGCCCTGGCCAGGGCTACCCGCAGTCCCGGCGTCCGGCGGGCCAGCTCCTCATAATCGGCGGCGCACATACACTTGCGGGTGTGATCCAGTTCCCGGAGGAGCCGGGCCTGAACCTCCGCCGCCTGCTCCGGGGCGGCGCCGCCGGCGGCGGGGGCGTGGAGGACAGACCCCGCGCCGTCAAGAAACTCCAGATTTTGTCCGCCGGGGATATTCCCCCCGGCGCAGAAGGTGACGGTCAGCTCCGCCGCCAGCACCGCGCCCGCGCCCCCCTGGAGCAGGGCCCCGTGCTCCCCGTCCCCGAAGGTGACGGTCTCCCGGGCCGCATCGTAGGTGAACACCCGATCCCGGGGCCCGCAGCAATAGAAATCGTCCACACACCGCCAGAGGGCGGGCCGAACCTGGCCGTCCCGATCCAGCGTATTGCACAGCAGGGAGAACCGGCCGGTGAGAACCTGCCTTCCCTCCAGCCGCAGGAAAAAGGTCTCCCCGGGCAGGCCCTTGGCGTCGAACAGCAGTTCCGGGGCCCGGATCGCGTCCAGGCAGAGGATCATCACGTTGTCCGCTCCGTCCTGGGCGGCGGCCGCGGCGTCCACCCACAGGGCCAGCCCGTCCGGCCGCCGCTCCGAGCGCCAGCCGTCGGTCTGCTCCCACTGCCGTTCCGTCCGCACGAAGACGGCGGGGGTGCAGTCCCTGGCCTGGGCGTCGTCCAGCGTCAGGGCGAACTCGCCCTGGCCCTCCGCCCGGAACAGGTGGGCGCTGGCCCAGGTCTCCTGCTGCAGCGCCTGATACCGCCCCGCCGACACACCGGTGAGGCGCACCGCCTCCTCGCACCCGGGCTCCTCCAGGGTGAGGCTCAGCCAGTGGAGGCCGTCCTCCCCGGCGGGCCAGCCGCCCACAGGGCTCAGGCAGACGCAGCCGCTCCGGCTCAGGGCGTGGGTATCGTCCCGGATCAGCTCGGTCTCCTCCGCCCCCTCGCAGATCCAGCGGATCGTCCGGGGGTCGGCGCAGTCCGGCTCAAAGGGGTTCCGGGGCGGATCCTGGGGCTCGTCCACGTCCAGCCACAGCCGCAGATCCCCCTCTCCCAGCTGAGAAAACCCGATGCGCAGCCGGGAGGGGCCGTCCCCGTCCCCAAAGGGCTGGACGGTGATCCGCCGCTCCCGCAGCAGCTCGCTGACGTCGGCGCGCTGATCCCCCCGAACCACGTCGATGCGGGCGATGGCGGGCCGCTCCGCCGGAATGGCCTCCTCCAGCTCAAAGGGGATGCCCTCTTTGGTGTACAGCCGTTCCAGCCGGGGCTTGGGGGCCCGATCCGGGCCGATCTCCAGCCCGCACCGGGCGGGGCTGGCCGGCCGGGGAACCGCCCCCGTCAGCTTCAGCAGCTTCAGGCGCAGCGCGTCGGTAAACTGGTTCAAATGGTACTGCTGGAGCTCCTTGTACCAGGCCATCAGCTCCAGGATGGTGATGCCGGGGTCGCTGGCGTTGTGGTTGGTCCATTGGGGGCACAGCCAGGGGAGTCGGCCCTCCGCCGCCTCCACGATCTGTTCATAGGTCTGGTCGTCCAGATTCCGCACGTTCAGCACGGGCCGGGCCTCCTCTCTTCAGATATCGCAGAAACTCATGTGATCTGGATCAGGTGGACGCCGCTCTTCACGGTGGCGTAGGGGAAGGCGTCGCCGTCCTCCAGGGCGGCCACCCGCTCCACCCCGTCCTGGTCGAACCGGCCCTCCAGCAAAATGCTGCGAACCAGCTTCACGTTGGGGGTGTCCCGGACGGTCTGCCAGACCTGATCCACCCGGAGCTGGCTGCCAATGTCCCGCTCGCGCCAGCGCACGTCGATGAGCTCCTCCAGCCGGCGGGCGATCTCCTGCTGGGTGGCGGCGCTCTGATCCGGGTCGGCCATCTCCACCGAGATGGAGCTGCTCACCGTGATGACGGTGGAGCCCACCACATGGAGCCGCCCCTCCGTCAGCATGACGCAGTCGCACCGCCGGGACAGCTCCTCGTAGACCCGCTGGCACAGATCGTCGGTGACCCGACGGCTGTCCGCGCCGCCGCTCTCCACCACCACGGTGACGTGGCCGGGGGCGTAGCCTCCCTTTTCATCCCGGCCGGGGAAGCACTTCACGTGCCGGGCCTGGGGGAAGCGCAGGGCCACGATCTCCTCGAAGTCCCGGGCGCCGGCGGCCCGACCCCGGTTGCGAAGCCCCTTGTTGGCGATGGCGTCCACCCGCTCCGGGGACAGCCGGTCGGTGCCGCCGCTCATGGGGGTCAGGTTCTCGATCTGGCTGATCCGGGGCAGGGCCCCCACCAGACCGGTGACCGCGCCGGCCGGGAGGTTCCCCCGGCCGCCGCCGCCGAAGGCGTAACGGACTACCAGGTTTTCCATCCCCGCCGGAGGCACCCGGCCGTGGATCCCGTCCCCGAAGGTGACGATCCCGGTGTAGGGATCCAGTTCATAATTCCGGTCATCGGGCGCGCACAGGGCCAGGGCCTCTGTCCGCTCCCACCGCACCCAGCAGTGGGTCAATACCCGGTCGTCCCACTCCAGCCGCACCCGGCCGGGCAGATCCTCCGCCAGGCGCTGGGCGTCGCCCACGGGCAGCTCTCCGGCCTCGTCCACCCACACCTGGGCGTTCAGCACGGGGACGTTGAGCAGGTGCAGGGTCTTGCCCGCCTCGTAGACCTCGGTGGAGAACCGCTCATCCTCGGCCAGCTCCCGCTGGACGGCGGGGACGATGTTCAGCCCGATCTCCTTTACCCAAGGGACGCCGCCGGATCCCGTCTGGAAGGAGGTGCGGCACAGCCGCAGCCAGCAGCCCTCCGTTCCGAAGATCCGCTTCACGGGCAGCTCCCCGGGCAGATAGATCAGCACCACGCCGGGGTGGAGCAGATTCCTCGTCAGATCCACCCAGCGCACCGGCTCGAACCGGCTGCCGGTCCACGCCTCGAAGCGCAGTTTATCCTCCAGCCTGGCCCGGCCCGCCACGTCGAACCAGATGGACAGCGGCATGGCGTGGGGAGACCGGTCAAAGCACAGGTACATGGCGGCGGGGGTGTCCTCCATGGCGGTGAGGGCGGGCAGACCCAGCTGGGCCGTCCGGGACACGTCCTCCAGGAGCACCCGTTCGCCGTTGTTCTCCGCCTGGCACCAGTCCGCCGGGATGGCCCCGGCGTAGCTCCAGGCACAGTCCGCCTTTTTCAGGAAGGGAACCACCCAGCGGGGGGTGGGGGAGAGCTCGTTGGCCATATAGACCACCCTCGCCCGGATGTAGCGGCCCTCTTCGGCGTTGACCTCCGCCGGCTCCAGGTCGTCCGGCACCTCGAAGGTCAGCTCCAGGGTTCCCTCTTTTTTGCAGGAGAAGGGGTTCCTGTCCCCGGCCACCGCCAGGGAACGCCAGCCCATCCCGTTGTAATACTCCCAGGCCACCTGCTCCACATAGACGTCGTCGGGCACCACGGTCACGGCGTCCCGCTTGTCGATGATGTGCTGGTTGAACTGGTATTGGGGGGCGGTGCCGGGGGGATCGGTGACGATGGGGACGATGTCCAGCCGCAGATTGACCTTGGCCCCCCGTTTGGAGAACGCCTGGTCGGAGCGGAGGTAGCAGGCGCTGTATGCCATCGGCCGGCGGCCCAGGCAATAGTCTCCCGTTTCCAGATCCAGGGGGACGTCTCCGCAGAAGGCCGAGTCCACCGGGACATGGCCGGCGGGGCGGCTTTTCAGCCGGATGCTGTCCAGCGTCAACTGTTCGCCGGCGGGGCTGCCCTGATAGGATATGGAGCGCCGGAGCGCCTCCGCGGGCTGGGCCTCCTCCGCCCCGTCCTCGGCCTCTGGGCAGGGCCGGAATTCCTCGCCGCCGTCATATCTCAGCTCCAGCACGCCGTCCCTGCGGACTTCCACGGCGGAGAAGGGGATCTCCTTCTCCCCCGCGCGGAAGACCCAGCGGCCCAGGCCGGGGTCGGCCAGGCGGGCCGCGGTCTCGGCGGCGGTGAAGCCCGCCCGCTGGCACAGCTCCGCCTCCACCACGCACGGCCCGGTCAGGGTCAGCACGTCCTCCTGGCCGAAGGAGAACCGGTGGCGCTGGAGGTTTTCCCCTCCCGCCGGGGCAAAGAAGGGCCGGGGCTGATCCAGTTCCACCGCCTCGATGACCTCCGCCCGGGGATCGGCATAGTACAGGGCGGTGAGCTGGGCCGGGGTGGACTCGATGGCCCGCTCGGTCTCATAGACGATGTTCTCCCCGTTTTCGTCTTCGGTAAAGGCCTGGGTTCCCTCGGGTACGGGGACGGGGGCGTCCACCGTATCGTGGGCGGTGAAGCGCATCAGTCCGGCGGCGGGCACCGGGTCGGGCATCCGGAAGCCGGTCATATTCAGAAATTCTGTGTACAGTTTTTCAGGCAGGGAGTTCATCCGATCCACGGTCTGATAGAACATATCCCCAAACAGCTCCGCCAGGGCGGCGCCGGGGTCGTCCTGATCCCCCTCGTACCGCCACTCGGGGGTGTAGGATCGGGCGTGGGCGGCCAGCTGAGCCATGATGTCCTCCCGCCGCCGGGGATCCAGAACAGGGCTTGTGCTCATTCCGCGCCGCCCCCTTCCGAACCCTCCGTGGCGTAGAAGGGATAGACGTGGTTATACCGGTTGTTGGTGCT
The DNA here is from genome assembly GCA_947628315.1 of uncultured Oscillospiraceae bacterium. Classification (GTDB taxonomy): domain Bacteria; phylum Bacillota; class Clostridia; order Oscillospirales; family Oscillospiraceae; genus Enterenecus. The sequence continues at coordinate 4,126 of CANQZJ010000047.1, read as the reverse complement.
GCGCACCGTGTAGCTCACCGAGATGACCAGCTCCCCGGTCTGCCGGTCGGAGCCCTGGGTCTGGATCTCCACGTCCCGGATGCGGGGCTCCTGCTCCAGCAGCACCTCCCGCAGATGATGGGCGATGGTGTTGGCCATGGAGCCGGGAGCGGGGGCGAAGACGTAATCCATGGTGTTGGAGCCGAACTCGGGCCGCATGACCCGCTCCCCCTGGCTGGTGCGCAGGAGGATGCCCACCGACTCCCGGATATCCTCCTCGTATTCCGACATGGCGATCTTCCCCGTCCTGGGATCCACCTGCAGGGGAAATTTCAGCCCACGGCCCAGAAAGCCTCTCTCGTCCACGGTCTTCACCTCGCTTCGCGCTGATATCCGGTATGCCTCCGGTAGTTAATTGATGTTTACGATGGCCCCCTTGAGGGTGGCGGGGCCGCTGGCCTGCAGGGTCAGGGCGGCGGTGGCCTTCACCTCAGCCTGGGCGCCCTGGATGGCCACCTTGGCGTTGGCCTTCTGGGTGATGTTGGCCGAGGCCTTTTCGGTGATATTGCCCGAGGACTCCAGGGTGATGGTGGTCTGTCCCGCAGAGAGCGTCAGCTTGGTCTTGGCCTTCAGCTCCACGTTGCCGCCCTTCAGATCCATGGTCAGGGCGTTGCTCCCTGCCTTGTCCTTCAGGGAGACGGCCTGCTTCTCGTCGTCCACGATGAGGGTGGTGCCCGAGGGGAGGGTGAGGGTCACCTTCTCCTTCTTTTTCTCGTCGTGGAACAAAAGCTCGGTGCCGCCGGGGGTCTTGATGGAGAACTCCTGAACCTTGCCCCCCTCGATGATATAAGGGGGCTTCACCTCGGTGTTCCAGAACGCCCCGATGACCATGGGCCGGTGGGGATCTCCCCCTAAATAGGCCAGCACCACCAGGTCATCCACATTGGGGAAGAAGAACTGGCCGCACTGCTTGCCCCCCAAAGGGGCCATGACATAGCACCAGTCGGTCTCCTCTTTTTTCTCGTTTTCGATGGGCAGGCACTTCACCCGGTTGAGTTTGTCCGGGTCGGTGACGTTGGTCACCTTGGCTAGGGTCAGCCCCGACCGGGCCATCTGCCGCTCAAAGCTCTGCCCCGAGGCGTCCAACGCCTCCTGGAATTGATCCGCGATCCCCATCAGGCCTTGGCCCCCTTGAACTCGAATATGGTCCGATAGCCGCTGCTCTGGTCGAAGCGGTGATGAACCTTGGTGATAAAATAGCTGCCCTTGGCGTCCTTGTCCTGGCTGTCGATCTCGATGTACCGGCCGGGGATGATCTCCGGGATCCCCACGCAGACGCCCTCTCCGGCCACGAATTCCATGGCCAGGGAGTCCAGACGGGCCTGGGCCAGCTTGGTACACTCCTCCGCGGTGCGGACATACTCGCAGTACTCCCGCACCACGGCGGTCTTGAACTTGGGGGCCACCTGGACGGCGGATTTGCCGCTGCCGCCGGCCTTGACGGTCTTGGCGCTGCCCTTGATGAACTTCTGGTTCACATCCCGGCCCCAGACCACTACCTCGCCCACCTGGTTTTTCAGGGAGGTTCGCTTCCGGAACTCCAGCAGGCTCGTGCCTGTGGTCAGGGAGATGATGGGTTTGGTGGTGCCCACCACGTCGTCGAAAATGAGCTCTCCGTTGACGCACAGCAGGTTCATGCAGTAGCGCTCGGCCAGTAGCTTCAGGTATTTGAAGTCGTCCAGCCGCTCCTTCACCGGCGGGACCTCGGAGGCGGTCAGATTTCCCACCTTGACGCTTTTGGCGAACCCGGCGGACACCGCCTTTTTCAGCAGCTCCTCCACCACCTGCTTGGGCTTTTTCTTCCCGCCGTAATAGGGCTCCCGGCAGTTCATGAGGAAGCCGAAGCCGTCCACTCCCTCCACGGTGATGCGGGCGGCGTCGGTGCCGTATTCCAGGGAACACTCGTCCACGTAGCCGAAGAAGATGTCCTCCTTCTTCACGTAGCCCCCCTGGATCTCCAGCTTGGCCCCCACTTTGATGGTCTTGCTCAGCTTTTTCAGCCACTCCGACTTCTGGATGTCGTACATCCCGCCGATGGTGAACCGGCAGCCGCCCGCCGATCCGTCGGCGCACAGATCCACCTCCAGGCTGTCGATGGGGTACTCGGTGCTGTCCAGCTTCGTGCCGTCCACTTTGATGAGAAAGGCGGGGCCCCTGAACTCGTCGTACTTGGAGTCGAGGGTCTTGAACTTGTAGCTCCCCTTGTCCACGCGCCCGCCTCCTCTCTGGTGTTATTTGATCAGCGCCGGCAGAGACAGTCTCTGGCCGGAGCGCAGCAGCCGGGGGTTGACCAGTCCGTTGGCGGAGGCGATGGCCCGCCACTGCTCCGGCTGGCCGTACTCCTTGGCGGCCATGGCCCACAGGGAATCCCCCTGGCACACCGTGCGGAACCTGGTGGTGTCCGGGGAGTTGAGCGGGTTTTTCAGGTTGCTCTTGAGGGGGGCCACGCTCTCAATGAAGGTACATTGGAGCCAGGCACGGACCGGCGTCCCCGACTCGCTGAACTTGATAAAGTTCTGGGAGCAGGATACCAGATATCCCTCAAACTGGAGGGAGGACCACTCCAGATAGACCTCGGGCGGGTGGTGCAGGTCGTCGTCGATGATCATCAGGTTGTAGATCTCGCTGGTATACTTCCGCACGTCGATGAACTTGGTCTTGGAGGGCAGGATGCTGTTGGCGGTGAACAACGCCCGGTCTACGATCGAGCCGCCCACTTCGGCCCCGGCGGTCATGCTGTCGAAGAACAGCTGGAACTGGAGCACCTCCAGCCCGCCGTGTATAAACTGGGCCATGGGGGAGTTGTAGGCCATCCCGTCGGTCTCCCGGTAGTTGACCGACCGCTGCTGCACATAGCTGGCGGGATTATAGAGCACCTGGAAGCGTTTCGGGATGAGTTTTTTGTCCCTGACTTCTATGGTCATTTTCTCCAGGGGCATGATAATATTTGGGTTGGGGATGCCCACATACATACCCGATACCTCCTTTCAAGGCGGCTTAAAACGCCCGCCTTACAGACCCAGCCGCCGGCGCTCCCGGCGGAGGCGATCCTCGATGATCCTGTATACCTGGTCGGCGGTCCGCCGGATCTCCGCGTCGCTGATGCGGAGGGCCTGGGGCTGTTCCTGAGCCGTCTGCCCGCGCCCGGCCGGTTCCTTCAGCTGGGTGGGGGCCGTGGGCGGCTGCCAGCCGGGAGCGGTCCAGTTCACCATCCCCTGTCCCGCCGGGACGGCGGGGAAGAAGGGGGATGCGGACTGCTCCGATCCAGTCTGACCGGCGGTAAACCCGGTCTCCCCCTGTCCGCCCAAAATCGGGCCGGCCTGGGCCGCCCAGGCGGCCTGGGAGGAGATGTTCCGCGCCGCCGCGATCCCGGCGGCCGCGTCCGCGCCGCCGGAGAGGAGATCCCCGGCGGCCGCCTGAGAAAACGCCTGCGCCCAGGCCGGGGCCTGGACAGCGGCGCCCGCCTGACGCGGGTCGTCCGCCCCGGCGGCTGCCGGCTCGGGAGGCGGGGGCGTCAAAGAGGCGGCGGCCTGGCCGTAGGTCAGTTCCACCGGCTCCGGCCCCACCGCCCGGCGCGCGTCTGCCGGGGAGGAGAAGATCTCCGGAGGGGAGAAGGCCTCCGCCGGCGTCCCTGCCCCTGAGCTTTCCGCCTGCGCCGCCGCCCGGGAGACCGTGCCGGCCCTCAGAGGCAGGGGGGCGCGCTCCCCGGTCAGGGGAGGGATGCCCCGAGCGGGCGCGGCGTCCGCGGCCGGGCTCTCCCGCCGGGGTGAAAGATCCACGCCCCGGCCCCGGCCCTGTGTCCTCCCGGCTGCCGCCGCGGCGGATGCCGTCTGGGCCGCCGTCCGGATGTCCCGCAGAACAGGGGAGGGGGCGTTTTTTGCCGCCTGATCCGACCGTTTCCCCTTTGGGGAGGGCTTTTGAACCGCCGGAGCGATCCTGTTGTTATCCGTGTCCGCGGGAGATTTTCCCGCGCTGCCGGCCGCTTTCTCTGCCCCGGAAGGGGATCGCTCCGTTCCGGAAACCGCTCCGGCGGAAGGAATTCCCGCCGTCTCCGGGCCGGCGTAGTGGATCAGCTCCTCGCCGGACA
>CANQZJ010000046.1 GCA_947628315.1 uncultured Oscillospiraceae bacterium | reverse complement strand
CGGCATACTCGGCGGCGGTTCTGGCCGCAAAGCCTTGCCTGTCAGCAAGATAGGAGAGCAGTTCCTCGTCAGAGAGCTTGCCCACCTCATATTCACTTTGGAATTGGATGTCCTCCGCCCGCTTGTTCTTGAAGAGACAGCGGACGGCGCTGTCGCTGATCTGGTACTCCTTGAAGTACGCAAGATCCTTTGCCTCTTTTTCGTCCGTCAACTGCCGTTCCGAGAGGCCGAAGGCAATATACGAGGCGATGCGGTCTATCGTGGTTCTGACAGTGCCTTGCAGTTCGTCCGCAAGCCCTTCCTCACTGAGCGTGGGATCGTTTTCCCATCCATCCACGAGGGAACGCAGTGCGTCTTCGCCGCAATACACCGTCTGATCCAATCGGCTGTACAGGCCGCAGAATATAAAGGCACCAGCACGGATGTTATTCGCTTTGAAATAGGTGGACTGGCTGTACAGATAATCAAACTGCTCCGTCTGCGGAACTTTGATTAGGCGAAGTGTGCTTTTGCCCGTTTCCAGGGCCAGAGCATCGCCACCGCGCTCCAACCACTTTTTGAATTCACTGTTGGTCAGTTTGCGGTCCAGCAGGGTGCAGCCGCGCAGAGTTTGCTCCGCCATCATGTGATCCCTCCCATTATCATGACTTCACTCTCGCTCTGCGTCATATCCTGTTCCGGCGTCGAGGCATAGAAAAGCCCCGCCTCATCGGGGGAGGCGGGGCGAACAGTGAATTTGGGCTGACAGCCCGGATTTAGTGTGGATTCTCCTTTTCTGTACATGGTCTTTCCTCCTTCCATAGTTGGTGACACAACACATATCACACTTTTTTGAGAATAGCTATACCCCAAAAGCAGTTCTTCAGGACATTCCGCCCATCCCTTGTTCTTCCGGGCCGTCGCTCAGAAGCTGCTCCAGCGGGATCTCGCCCTTGTAAGCTATATACCCCTGCTCAGCAAACTGGCCGCCGTCCTCGGAAACCCGATCCGCGCCGTATTGCGTATAGTTATAGAACTCTTCCAGGTTGGGATCGTACTCATACTTGCCGGACTCCCGAATCATGTACTTTCCAAGTTCCTCCGGGGATCTCACATTGGGGATGTAGTCGAACTGATCCAGGTTTTCAGCGATAACTCGAACTTCGTCAGCGCAATTGGGCTTTGCCAGTTGAATGGCGGCATTGATCTTTTCCATTTCCCACTCGTCCAAATATTTTATCGCATAACACATGCCATTCAGATTCGTGAGATACTCTCTTTCAAACGCCAGTGCGTTTTGAACCGAATCGGGCAGGTTGTTTACATCGACACGGAAGCCGCACCAGACATCCTGACTGATCCCAGCCCGGATGAGAGCCCTGGCGATTTGACTATGTGATGCCGGCAAATCAAGGAATGTGTCAGCTTGACCCTGTTCAGCAGGCAGAAGCTCCAGCGTGAGCAACGGTGGGGTATAAGAGAAATGCGGAAAGGTGCGGCCCTGGTAGAGCTGTTCCAGCTTCATCCCGTTTTCATAGAGGACTCCATATGGCGTGACGATCCCGGCGCCGCTGTCGATGAGCAAACGGGCTGTTTCCTCTCCATCGAGATTGTCCAGCTCATCCTGCGTCGCGCCGGCGTGCGTGGTGACAAAGTGCCTGCGGCCAATGGCGTTCAAATCAGAAAAGTCTACGATGACGGTGGCCTGCTGGCAGCAGAAGGTCAGGTTGATGAGGTCCCTTATTTTAGTGAGGCTCAACTTATGGGTTGCGGCTTGGAACTGAGCGATCTCATTCTCATCAAAACTGTCCAGGCGCTTGGTCAGATAGTCCAGTTCGTCGAAGTTGACTTCCTGGCCCTCCAGCAGCTTCAGCACAGAGACGTCTGACTCGATTTTCTCGATGTAACAGTCCGCTTTGAGGGCGTCACCGATCTCCATTGCTTTCAGCAGATCGAAGTTATGTTCATAGCTGTCCATCTCGATGGGGAAGGGTATCGTGGCCACGCCATACTCGGGGTGCTCTTTGCTCCCAATTACTGCTCTGAGATACATTCACGTTTCCTCCTCTCTCTGGCTCGGATCTGGCCCATTTTAGTCCGCAGGCAGCTTTCCTCCCCGTGCCAGCAGACGAAGCCATGGGCACTGTAATGGCAGTCCGCACAGGTGGGAAGAGGACCGACAGTCTGCTCCGGGGGTGTGCGGGGCACTGTGGTGAGGGAGTCAAAATCATAGACGTAAGGAGTCCGATCCTTTTTGTAGCGAACTTTCCTGCCCACGTCACATCCCCTCCATGTCCATGCCGTGGATCTCCGTCTGCTCTGGGACTTCCAGGGTCACTATGGGGATCACGTCCCAGTTTCCGTTCTCTCCAAACACACGGAGTATCTCGGCCTGCTTCGCCGGGGTCAGGTCCTGCCAGTAGATCTCTACTCCATCCGGCTCATCCACACCCTGAGACTCCCCTTGCAGACGCATGGTTTCTGCGTATTCCGCCTCGTTAGAGCGCATGACACGATCCTGAAGGTCTGGGACGGAGTCTTTGATTTGCCCACACACCCGCTCCAGCAGTTCCCGTCTCTGCGTTGTGAGCGGGTAGGCACTATCCAGCGTTTCCTCCACAGCGCGGAACACCTCGGTAAGCTGCTCGTCGCTGAACAGCTTGTCCTTCTGGACCAGCCCGGAGCGGGCGGCAAAGTCCTCTTTGGCCCCCAAATAGTTGTCTTCGTAATAATGGCCGTGATAAAGGGAGTTCTGGCTCTCGTTCCAACCCCAGGTGACGAACTGGTATCCGTGGTTGTTGGGCAGTTCCCGACCGGCGAGGACCACCTCGTTGAACCCTGCCAGCCTGCGGAACTCATTATCAAGCCCTGTGGCCTTGAGCGGGGGAGCCTGCTCCACGGCAGAGACGTACTCGCGCACCTCCTGTGCGATGTCGGCGACCTTGTAGTACATCTCTTTGGCGGCATCGTCCAACACGTTCTCGGTCTGTATCCATGTATGGGCAGACGGAGAAACAAAAATGACCGCCTCGCCGTTCCACAGGATCGGCAGGCGGTCTTTTTCGGGTGGGGCAGTTTGGATGCCGGCTCCGTTTAGCCGGCGGGTAAGTTCTTTGAAATATGCGTCCATATTGATTCCTCCATTTGATTTGTTAATTTGTAGCGCGGTTCCCTTTCTTTCGCCCTCCGGCTCATCCGCTTCGCAGCCAAGGTTGGAAACTTGGGAGACGAACCCCTCATTGACCAGCTTTTCGAGAAGCGCCTCGATTTCCTCGCTGTCTGCCCTGTCGTCAAAGGAGACGACCCCGTTGCAGTCTATGGTAAAGTAGTCCACCGTATAGGCGAAGGTGGGTGCGCCTTGGTACTCAGCGTCCGCACCGGTGTATTCGCTGATGGCCTTAACGAGCCTTCGTCGCTCGGCTCCCGTCACGTTGAAGTCCAGGTAAAAGTAGTTGATGTTGTTCTCCATGGCATCTTCCAACATATATGAGATTCTTAAATTGAAAAGGCGCCAAGGCTGCCCTTGGCGCTTGCGGCAAATGGGTAAACAGTGGGTTCGAGTCCTCTCGGTTTGGGAAATCGACCTCAAAATAGCAAAAAAAGAGAACCCTCGATTTTTGGTCATCGAGGGCTCTCAAGTGCTTGAAATCACTGGGTTTGAGAGCAATATAGTGTTTTCGAGCACTTACCTTGGCAGGGGCAGAAGGATTCGAACCCTCGGCACTCGGTTTTGGAGTGGCTGTTGGAAAATTCCTGCGGCGGGGAGGTTCCGCCCGTTTCCATCGCTTGCGGGGCTCCACTCACTGTAGCCCTCTGTTTTTGATGCTATTTTGATGCTATTGCTCAAACTAACTGTCATAAAAACTGACCATGCACCACCACTTATCTCCCCCATGCCACCTGCCCCCCCACACCGCGTTTCAGACACTTCACCGATTTTGTCCAAAGCCTTTTTGTCGGACCGGCATTGAAAAAAGCGGTTTTCTCTGCTAAACTGTTCTCCAGAGAACGGAGGAACGGCTATGGCGGACAGTAACATCACAAAGCAGGCGCTGGCGGCGTCTTTGAAGGAGTTGATGGGAGAGACCCCCTTCGACAAGATCAACGTCGCCCAAATCTGTGAGCGGTGCGGCATGAACCGCAAGAGCTTCTATTACCATTTCCGGGACAAGTACGACCTGGTCAACTGGATCTTCGATACGGACTTCATCGCGCTGGCCTCCGCGGCCTCCGCCTCCGAATCCTACCGTGTGAGATGGGATTTCGTCGAGCAGATCTGCGATTACTTCTATGAGAATCGGGATTTTTACCGCGGGGCCTTTCAAATCACCGGGCAGAACTCCTTTACAGAACACTTTACCGAGTATATCGGGTCGTCGCTGAAAGCCCGGCTGGCTTTCATCCTCGGGGACGACCAGGCAGATGAGTTCTCCGTCGACTTCTATACCGACGCGGTGCTGTGCGCCATCAAGCGGTGGCTGCTGGTGAAACACTGTATGCCGCCGGAGGAATTTGTCGCCAGGGTCAAGCGATTGGTGGAGAGCGGCGCGAAGATCATCTATCGGGAACTCGAACCGCAAAACGAGGATCGCGGCGCTTGACCGCGGTCCTCTCTTATCCATTTTATTCCGTCCGCCGTGCCGCGTTTTGCCGCCGGCGGACGTTTTTTGCCCGAAAACCGCGTTACGCGCTCACCTCGGACGTGTTTCCGCCGCAGGCGACGCGAAACGCCCCGGTCAGCCCGTCTGAGAAAAGGGATACGGCGGGGCTGAGGACGCCGCCGTCCCGGCCCAAGGGATGGCCCGACGAATCGAAGCAGGCCAAGGAGGCGCCGCCTGAGATGATCCGTTGGATGTTCAGACCGTCCCACTCCAGTTCCAGAGGAATGGTCCGGCAGAGTTGTTCATTCCGCGCTCGCTCCACCGCCTGTCCGGCCTGACAGCGGGCGGCGTCGGGGCAGTCCGGCCGGGGAACCAGAATGGTAAAGACGGGCCGTGCCTGCTGCGCGGTCACCAGCAGATCGCCGCCGCGGATCGCCGGCAGGTCTTCCCACGAGTATGGATACCAGACGCAGTAGGGGATGCCGGCGTCACGCAGCCGGGTACATTCCATCTCCATATCCTCCCGGCACCGCAGGACAGGCACCAGGTTTTGCAGTTCGGTAAAGCTGTCCGTCAGGCCGGGCAGGACATATTCCGGCTCACAGAACAGGAAAAACGCGCTGGCCGGATGGGACCGGACCAGATCCAGTATCCCCTCCGGGGCGGCGGCCGGGAACAGCAGCCAGGTATAGATGCCGAGCCCCTCCCCCTCGGACACGGCGGCGTCATACTGCTCAAGCCGGTCCGGGGAACTGGCGTCCATCTGGAACAGGACCGTCCAGGGGATACGGCATCCCAGCCGCCGCTCGCTGTCCCTGATCTGCCGGGAGCCGCAGACACAGCCGTGGTAGCCCAAATCCATCCCCACCCGCAACAGGCGGTCCGTGTCCGCGTAGGTAAACAGATCCCGCACCAGATCGTAATAAGGGCTGTCCTCGTTTTCCAGCATAGCCTGCGTCCTCCGGAAAAACCGCTGCTGGAACGGGGTGCGGGAGAAACGCAGCCCCATATCCACCAGGTTCCGGATGCCCCGCTCCGGATCGTCCTTCAGCTTTTTCAATGTCGTTCTCAAAACGGCCTCGATCAGAACACCGCTCATCGTCTTTTCCATACCACCCGTTCCTTCCATCGTGCGAGACGCACAAATCGATCCTATCGAAATGATACAAAGGCCGGCGGGTCCTCTCAATGGACAAACACCCTGATCTGTCCCAAAATGTAACAGGTTTCGGCCGATGTCGCATTTTGGGACAGGCGCGTTTTCCTGTCCCATGACTTTCCCGGAGTTATCTTCTATAATCTGGTCAAAGCTCAAGGAGGCGGATACAGGATGATAGAGAAAGTAAATCCCAGCCATCCCGACAAGCTGGCGGACAGGATCGCCGGTGCCATCGTGGACCTGGCCTATGCGATGGAACCGGACCCCAGGATCGCTGTGGAGGTGCTGATCGGGCACGGCCAGTGCCATGTGATCATGGAATCCTCTGTGCGGCTGGACCCAAGGCCGATCACCGGCATTATCCATCGCATCGGTGGCAATGTCCTGGCGGACGTCCGCCTTGTCCCGCAGGATGTCAACCTGGCTCGGAACCAGGAATTTGGCCTTCGCTGCGGCGACAACGGCATTTTCAAAGGAGTCCCTCTGACACAGGAGCAGAAGACCCTCTCCGGGATCGCCCGCAAGATCTATGCGGAGTATCCCTCCGACGGCAAGTATATCCTGGACGGGGACAGGCTCATCATCTGCCAGAGCGGCGCCTCCACGGAGGCGCTCCGGGCGGAGTACCCTCACGCGGAGATCAATCCCCTGGGGGATTGGACAGGCGGTACGGATGTGGATACCGGGGCCACCAACCGAAAACTCGGCTCCGATATGGCGGATTCCGTCACCGGCGGCGGGCTCCACGGCAAGGATCTATCCAAAGCCGACGTATCCGTGAATATCTACGCGTTCCTGAAGGCACAGCGTACCGGCCGGCCTGTTCAGCTGTCCTGCGCCATCGGCGACAGCGAGATCGACGGCGTACCGTATTCAGAGATTGTGGATGAGGCGAGGGAATATGTCCGGTCCGTTGGCGGCTTTGAAAAGCTGGCCGAATGGGGGCTGTATTGACCCGTATTTCATCATTTGCCCGCGGCCGGTCACGGCGCGGAAAATACAGACAGAAAGGGAATGGATCACACAATGAACGCTTCAATCAAGACCGCCATGCAGAATTTCGCCGTCAACCAGGCGCTGAACTATGTGGAGGGAAACCCGGAGGAGAACCTGCCCAAGCTCATGGCACTGGTGGATAAGCTCACCCCGAAGGATTGGTACGTCAGCCAGCGGAACGCCGTCCGCAAGGCCATCACGGAGAAGGACAACTGGTATCAGCTGATCCTGCGGCTCTATGAACTGGACCCCGGTGTGCGGCAGGCGGTGTTCCAGAATCTCCTGTTCAACGCCAGCCTGAAGGGCAGCGCCATCCAGAACGAGACCAGTGATCGGGAGGGCTGCAACATCCCCTGGGCCGTTCTGCTGGACCCCACCTCCGCCTGCAATATGCACTGCACCGGCTGCTGGGCCGCCGAGTACGGCCACCAGCTCAACCTGAGTTTTGAGGACATCGACTCCATCGTCACCCAGGGCAAAGAACTGGGCACCTATATGTATATCTACACCGGCGGCGAGCCCCTGGTCCGCAAGGCCGACCTGATCCGCATCTGCGAAAAGCACCCCGACTGTGAGTTCCTGGCCTTCACCAACGGCACCCTCATTGACGAGGCTTTTTGCCAGGAGATGCTTCGGGTGAAGAACTTCATCCCCGCCTTCTCCCTGGAGGGCTTCGAGGAGGCCAACGACTCCCGCCGGGGCCAGGGCGTCTACAAGAAGGTCCACGACGCCATGGCCATGATGAAGGCCCACAAGCTGCCCTTCGGCATCTCCACCTGCTACACCAGCAAGAACGTGGACGACGTGAGCAGCGAGGCGTATTTCGACCAGATCATCGAGGCGGGCGCCCTGTTCGTCTGGTTCTTCCACTACATGCCCGTGGGCAACGACGCCGCCACCGAGCTGCTGCCCAGCCCTGAACAGCGGATGAAGATGTATGACGCCATCCGGAAATTCCGCTCCACCAAGGCCATCTTCTCCATGGACTTCCAGAACGACGCCGAGTACGTGGGCGGCTGCATCGCCGGCGGCCGCCGCTACCTCCACATCAACGCCAAGGGCGACGTGGAGCCCTGCGTGTTCATCCACTACTCCAACGTGAACATCCACGACGTGAGCCTGCTGGACGCGCTGAAGAGCCCCATCTTCATGGCCTATCACAACGGTCAGCCCTTCAACGACAATATGCTCCGGCCCTGCCCCATGCTGGAGAACCCGGAGATTTTGCCCAGGATGGTGGCCGAGACCGGGGCGGTGAACACCGACTACCAGAGCCCGGAGAGCGCCGAACACCTCTGCGCCAAGACCGTACCCTACGCGGAGGACTGGATCCCCGCCGCGGACGAGGCGTGGGAGAGGACGCTTGCCGCCAAACACTGAAAGAACGTAACCGATGACAGACTACCAGATTTTCGCGGACGCCACAGCCGACCTCTGCCCTGAGATGCTGGAGGGGCTGCCCCCGGTCCGGTTTATCCCCATGGAGGTGGAGATCGGCGGGCGGCGGTACACCTATGGGCCGGATGGACGCCGGCTGGCGGCCGGAGTTGGGAAAGCTGGTGGTCATCGGCCACGGGGACGACCCGGAGGCCGCCGAGCTTCTGAAAGGCGAGGTGCTTGCCGCCCACCCGGACGCCGAGGTCTACACGGTGCCCATCGGCCCCATCATCGGCGCCCACACCGGGCCGGGGATGCTGGCCCTCATCTACTGGGGAGACAACCGTTGACATCGACTGAACGCAAAAGGGCCGGCGCACCGCGCCGGTCTTTTTGGACATATCGCGTTGTGGCTTCGGAAAAAGAACAGGAGGCACTTCATGAAAAAAGAACGAAAGCTGCGCTCGTTTCTCCGCGCTGTCTGGGCGGAGATCACAGAGAAAAAGGGGACCTTCTGCGTCTATATTGTCCTCCGGCTGGCCGTGATCCTGATCCTGATCGTCAGGCTGCTGGATCGGAAATATGAGGATGTCCTTCTCTGCCTGCTCACCCTGTTCCTGCTGATCCTGCCGCAGATCGTGCAGGCCGCCTTTCACATCGATCTGCCGTCCAGATTGGAGATCGTACTGCTCTGCTTCGCCTTTGCCGCAGAGATCATGGGAGAGGTGCAGTCCTTTTATCTTCACATCCCCTTTTGGGATACGATCCTGCATACGGTCAACGGATTCCTCTGCGCCGTGATCGGGTTTTCCCTGGTGGAGATCCTCAACAATAAGCCCAATTTGAAATTCGAGCTGTCCCCGGTGTTCATGGCGCTGGTCGCCTTCTGCTTTTCCATGACCATCGGCGTGCTGTGGGAGTTTTTTGAGTACGGAATGGATCAGCTTTTTCTCCTGGACATGCAGAAGGACACGGTGGTGCAGACCATCTCCTCCACGCTCCTGAATCCGAATCAGGACGGCGCCAGCATCATCATCACAGGCATCCAGGGTACCATGGTGAACGGTGAGCCGCTGAACGTCCCCGGCTACCTGGACATCGGCCTCGTTGACACCATGCAGGATCTTCTGGTCAACTTCATCGGCGCAGCGGTATTCTCCGTCTTTGGCTACTTCTACACGGCGCGAAAGGGGAGCAGTTTTGTAGAGGACTGGCTGATCGTCCGGCGCTGAGGCGGGCACGGGGCGCAATTTATCTAAAGAATTCAGTCCTCTCCGCTGCGCCGGACGATCTCGTCGATAAACCCTTTCTTCAGTTCGCAGATGCGGTGGAAGGGGATGCGCAGCTCCTCCTTCATCCCGTGCTCCAGCCAGTACATCACCGCGCCGAAAGCGGCGTACACCTCGCTCTGGATCAGGACTTCCCGATCCTCGTCCCGCATGGGATGATCCGTCAGGAGGGTGTCCACATAGCGGCCCACCGTATGCTCGCACACCTTCCACAGGTACTGCTCATAGACGGCCCGGTTGGCGGAGTTGTGGATGTGCAGCACCGCCCGCCGGTGGGCCAGAGCGAATTCGACGGCGGCGTCCAGGCACGCCTCAATGGAGTCCACCGTGGGGTATTTTTGGATGATGCGCTCGGCGTCCTCCTCCACGATGTGTTCCAGGAGCTGGGGGATGTCCTGAAAATAGTAGTAAAATGTGTTGCGGTTGACCCCGCAGTCGCTGACGATGTCCTTCACGGAGATCTGGGCCAGCGGCCTCTGCTCCAGCAGTTTGATGAAGGACGCCTTGATGGCGTCACGGGTGAAATTTGCCATAAGCCCCTCCGCTTCGGGCGGGCCAGACCGCCCTGCCCCTATCTCAACAGGTTGACCAGGAGGATCGCCGCGCCCAGGACGGTCAGCACCACGCCCACGGCCCGGTTGAGCGTTATCGCGCTGGCCCTGTTGGCGAACAGCGCGGCGATCCGGGCCCACAGCAGCGTAAACGCCACGCAGAGGACGAGACACCCGAAATCGGGCACGCCGCCAATGGCGAAGTGGCTGACCGCGCCGGTCAGGGCCGTAAAGGCCATGATAAAGACGCTGGTGCCCACGGCGGTTTTCAGCTCATAGCCCAGTACGCCGGTCAGCATGAGCAGCATCATCATCCCGCCGCCCGCGCCGATAAAGCCGCAGATGAATCCGACGGCCGAGCCGCACACGACGGACTGGACCGCCCGCTTCTTCGCGCTCACCCCCGCCATGGCCTCCTTGGTGGTCATGACCGGCTTTACGATGAATTTGATGCCCAGCAGCATGGTCATGAACACGGAAAAGCCGCCCATGGTCCTGTTTGGGACGATGCTGGCGGTCCAGCTGCCCACAAAGGTGAACACCAGCACCGCCGCCATCATGACCAGCCCGCTGCGGATGTCCAGGTTCTTGTTCTTCCCATAGGTATATGCGCTGATCGCGCTGGCCAGTACATCGCTGGCCAGGGCGATGCCCACCGCCTGATAGGCCGGCATACCCAGGAAGGTGATGAGCATGGGGCTTATCACGGCGGCTGCGCTCATCCCGGCAAAGCCGGTCCCCAGCCCCGCCCCGAGTCCGGCGAAAAAGCAGACCAATACTTTTATCAACGTATCCATCTCATGCGCCTCCCCAGGCGATCCCCACGCTCCTCCACAGGCCCGGCGGTGCGCCCCGGCCCCTCCCGGGAAACGAAATGCTCTGTTTGGAACGATTATACTCCAAAAACAGTCCGTGTCAATGGCGGCCCGGCGGGGCCGGGCCAGACAGTTTCCCCGGAGTGCCCAAATTTCAGCCAGCGCGGGGCCGGTGCCCAAAAATCAGGCACCGGCCCCGCGCTGTCCGTACCAAAACCCTGATCCGGAGGCTAAGATGGGGTGCGAAAAGGAGGTCAGGAACATGAAAACACGCTGCGTCACCCCCATGTGGATCGCCAAGATCGGCTACATCGTGATGGCGCTGATCCTCTGCGCCGTGGGGCTCCTGTTCATCGCCCGGCCGGACATCTCCGTTACTGCTATGGGGCTGGGCGTGGGAATCGCCCTGATCGTGTTCGGCGTGGTCAAGCTGGTGGGATACTTCTCCAAGGATCTGTTCCGGCTGGCTTTCCAGTTCGACCTGGAGTTCGGCGTCCTGCTGATCGTGCTGGGCATCGTGGTGCTCATCCGGCCCGCCGACCTGATGAACTTCCTCTCCATCGCCCTGGGGGTAGCTATCCTGCTGGATGGCCTGTTCAAGATCCAAATCGCCTGGGACTCCAAGCGGTTCGGCATCCGGAGTTGGCCCCTCCACATGGCCATGGCTGTCGTCACCGGAGCCATCGGGGTGCTGCTGGTGGTGCGCTCCGCCCAGAGCGCCCAGGTCCTCACCGCCCTGCTGGGGGCATCCCTGCTGGCAGAGGGCATCCTGAACCTGTACACGGTGCTCACGACGGTGATCATCGTAAATCACCAGCGGCCCGACACCGTCGAGATCGAATATGAGATCAGGTAAAAACTTCGGAAAGGACAGGTGATACACGATGCGATTTTCCAAAGCGGTGGTGAAATACCGCGTCCCCATCCTCATCATCGCGCTTCTGCTGATGATCCCCTCCCTGCTGGGCATGGCGGGGACCCGGATCAACTACGATATGCTGGACTACCTCCCCTCCGACATGGAGACGGTCATCGGCCAGGACGCGCTGATGGAGGACTTCGGCAAGGGGGGCTTCTCCTTCCTCATTGTGGAGGATATGCCCGCCAAGGACGTGGCAGACCTGAAGGCGAAGGTGGAACAGGTGGACCATGTGGACACGGTGCTGTGGTACGACTCCCTAGCCGACGTGTCCCTCCCCATGGAGCTGCTGCCGGATGACCTCTACGACGCCTTCAACACGGAGGACGCCACCATGATGGCCATTTTCTTCGACAGCGCCACCTCCGCCGACGTGACTATGGACGCCGTCCGGGAGATCCGGCAGATCGCCGGGGAGAAGTGCTTCGTCTCCGGCCTGTCCGCCCTGGTCACCGACTTAAAGGACCTGTGCGAGGCGGAGGAGCCCATCTATGTGGCCCTGGCCGTGGCGCTGGCCTGCGCCGCCATGCTGCTGCTCCTGGACAGCTGGCTGATCCCCTTTGTGTTCCTGGCCAGCATCGGCATGATGATCCTGCTGAACATGGGCACCAACTACTTCATGGGGGAGATCTCCTACATCACCAAGGCCCTGTCCGCGGTGCTCCAGCTGGCCGTCACCATGGACTACTCCATCTTCCTGTGGAACAGCTACAATGAACAGCGCGGGCGTTTCCAGGACAACAAGGACGCCATGGCCGCCGCCATCAGCGCCACGCTGACCTCGGTGGTGGGCAGCTCCATCACCACCATCGCGGGGTTCATCGCCCTGTGCTTCATGTCCTTCACCATGGGCCGCGATCTGGGCATCGTTATGGCAAAAGGTGTGCTGCTGGGGGTCGTCGGCTGCGTGACGGTGCTGCCCTCCCTGATCCTGGTACTGGATAAGCCCCTGCAAAGGACCCGGCACCGCTCGCTGATCCCCGATATGGGCGGCTTCGCCAAGGGGGTCGTCCGGGTGTTCCCGGTGTTCCTGGTGATCTTTGTGCTGCTGATTCCGCCCGCCTGGAACGGCTACCAGAAGACCAACGATGAAGTCTACTACGACATGGCCCAGACCCTGCCGGACGACATCGACTACGTCATCGCCAACAGCAAGCTGTCCAAGGACTTCGACGTGGCCTCCACCCATATGCTGCTGGTGGACGCCGGTCTCCCCGCGAAACAGGTGCGCTCCATGATCCGTGAGATGGAGCAGGTGGACGGCGTGAAATACGTCCTGGGGCTGGAGTCGGTGGTGGGCTCCCGGGTGCCGGAGGAGTTCCTGCCGGAGTCGGTGACGGAAGTCCTCAAAAGCGACAGGTGGGAGCTGCTGCTGATCAATTCCGAATACAAGGTGGCCGGCGACCAGGTGAACGCTCAGGTGGATCGCCTGAACGCCATCCTGAAGCGCTATGACCCCACCGGAATGCTCATCGGCGAGGCCCCCTGCATGAAGGACATGATCGAGACCACCGCCCACGACTTTCAGGTGGTCAACGCGGTGTCCATCCTGGCCATCTTCGTGATCATCGCCCTGGTGGAAAAGAGCGTCTCCCTGCCCTTCATCCTCATCGCGGTCATCGAGCTGGCCATCTTCATCAATCTGGGCCTGCCCCACTACCTGGGCCAGAGCCTGTCCTTCATCGCGCCCATCTGCATCAGCACCATCCAGCTGGGGGCCACGGTGGACTACGCCATCCTGATGACTACCCGGTATAAATCGGAGCGTATCGGCGGCAGGGAGAAGAAAGAGGCCGTCCGCACGGCGCTGGCCGCCTCCATCCCGTCCATCCTGGTGTCCGGCATGGGGCTGTTCGCCGCCACCTTCGGGGTTGCCCTGTTCTCCGACATCGACATCATCAGCTCCATGTGTATGCTCATGGCGAGAGGCGCCATCGTGAGTATGCTGTGCGTCATCTTCGCGCTCCCGGCCCTGCTGACCCTGTGCGACCGGGCGATCTGCGCCACCACGGCGGGCATGAGAGGCATCCGCGGGGCCCGCCATCAACATAAGGAGGTCGTGAAAGCATGAAAACTGATTTGAAACGGGCGCTCGTCCTCATTCTTTGCGGAGCGCTGATCCTGGGCGGCGTCAGCCTGACCGCTCTGGCCGCCCCGTCGAGCAGCGAAAAATCCGACCCGGAGCCCTCGGAGAGTGTCTCCGCGCCGGTTGAAACCCTTCGGGCTACCGCCGTCTCGGAGGGCGTCACCAAAGACGAGACGGTGTACGTGCTGGCCGGAGCGGACGGCTCGGTGGAAAAGCTCATCGTCAGCGACTGGCTGAAAAACGCCGGCGGGGCCGCCTCCATCCGCGACCGCAGCGAGTTGACCGGCATCGAAAACGTCAAGGGGGACGAGACCTGGACGGCGGTGGGGAACAGCCTCACTTGGGACGCCCAAGGAAACGACATCTACTATCAGGGGACCATCCAGCGGGATCTGCCGGTGGAGATGACCGTCACCTACAAGCTGGACGGAAAAACGGTCACCCCGGCGGAACTTGCGGGAAAAAGCGGCCGGGTGACCATCCGGTTCGACTACACCAACAAAGCGTCTGAATCCATGGACGTGGACGGCAAACAGGAGACGATCTTCGTGCCCTTCGCCGTGCTCACCGGCGCGGTGCTGGACAACGAGGTGTTCACCAATGTAGAGGTGACCAACGGGCGGCTCATCAACGATGGGGACCGGACCGCGGTGGTGGGCGTGGCCTTCCCCGGCCTGCGGGAGAGCCTGGGGCTGGACGCGGAGACGCTGGATCTCCCCGACTACGTGGAGATCGCCGCCGACGCGGAGAACTTCGCCCTGGAAACCACCATCACTGTCGCCGCCAACGAGCCCTTCCGGGAGCTGGAGCTGGATGACCTGGACTCTCTGGGCGATCTGGCCGGCTCCATGGACGAGATGACCGGCGCTATGGCCCAGCTGATGGACGGCGCGGGCCAGCTCTATGACGGGCTGTCCGAACTGGCGGAGAAGTCCGGGGCGCTGTCAGACGGCGTGGGGCAGCTCCAGTCCGGCGCGGCCCAGTTGGCCAGCGGACTGAACACCCTGGCCGCCAACAACGCCTCCCTGAACGGCGGGGCGAGGCAGGTGTTCGACACCCTGCTGTCCACCGCCAACACCCAGCTGGCCGCCGCGGGGCTGGAGGTCCCGGCTCTGACCGTGGACAACTACGCGAAGGTGCTGACCGGGGTCATCTCCTCCCTGGACGGGGACGCGATGTATCAGAAGGCCCTGGCTCAGGTCACCGCCGCCGTGGAGGAACAGCGGCCCTATATCGAGGAACAGGTGACCGCCGCCGTTCGGGAGCAGGTGACGGCCCAGGTCACCGCCGCCGTCCGGGAACAGGTGGCCGCCCAGGTGACCGCCGCCGTCCGGGAACAGGTGGCGGAGCAGGTGATCTCCGCCGCTGCGGGAATGGATCGGGCCAGCTACGACGCCGCCGTGGCCGGGGGCCTGATCGACGAGGCGACCCAGGCCGCCGTTGAGAACGCCATCGAGGAGCAGATGGGGAGCGAGACCGTGACGCGGACCATCCAAGCCAAGACGGAAGAACAGATGGCCTCGGGGGACGTACAGGCCCTGATCGCCGCCAACACGGAGGAGCAGATGGGCGGCGACACAGTCAAGGGGCTCATCGCCTCCAACACCGAGGCCCAGGTGCAGAAGGCCATCGCCGACAACATGGCCTCCGACCAGGTGCAGGCCCAGCTGGCCGCCGCGTCGGAGGGCGCGAAGTCCGTCATCGGCCTGAAGACCTCCCTGGACAGCTATAACGCCTTCTATACCGGGCTCCAGACCTACACGGCGGGGGTGGCCCAGGCGGCCTCCGGCGCGGGGGAGTTGAAGTCCGGCGCGGACCAGCTGAACGCCGCTGTTCCCGCCCTCATCGACGGGGTCGGCCAGTTGAAGGACGGCGCGAAGGAGCTGTCCGACGGACTGACCCAGTTCAACGAGGAGGCCATCCAGAAGCTGGCGGACGCGGTGGACGGCGACCTGGCCGGCTTGACCTCACGGCTCCAGGCGGTGAAGGACGCCGCCGGGGACTATCAGAGCTTCGCGGGGCTGGAGGACGGGATGGACGGACAGGTGAAGTTCATCTACCGAACCGATTCCATTGGGATCCCTTGATCAGTTCCGGTTTCGGAGCTGACGGCGAATCGATCTCCAAAGGAACTCCCGGCCGTATCCGTGCCGGGCACAGCCCCTCGGTGAATACCTCGTCGTTCATCAACTCATAACTCATCAATTGGGAACGGAATTCAAACATCCGTCCCGGCGCCTCACTGGCGGCCTTGTAGTAGGCCGCCAGTTTTTCTTCCACCTGCCAGCCTTTGCTGTCCGCAGACAGCAAGGCGAGAGCGGCGAAAGCCGCCAGACTAGCAACCGATACCTCATGCTGAACCTTCCGCCCCTCCATCAGATGGAGGGCCCCCTCCAACGGTTGCGGACGAACAATACTCATAGAACAAAGAAAAGGCTCCGGCGCCGATCTGCTCCCCGCGTGATCCATCCTCTGCCGATAAAAAGCGCAAGGCCGGCCCCCATCCGCTTCACCCCCTGTTTGCCCCGTTGAGCCGATTTGAGGCCCACCCGCCGGCGGGGTGGCATCCGTTCCCACCCCCGGCAATTTGCCCCGAAACTCGCCCGCTTTTCGAGGTCACTTGCGCTCCGATTTCCTCCGGCGTTTTCACCAAACAAGGACAAAAAGAAGTGCTGGTTAAATCCCACACCACACCGTCCCCACAAAGCGGCTCGACATCAACTGAATCACAAATCATAAACGCGGGGATGACCAAAACGGTCAGCCCCGCGCTCTTTCTATCTCACGACTCCACCAGCCACTTCCCAAACTCCTCCGCGGTGATCTCCCCCGCCTCGCATTCCTTCCGTTTTTTCTGAGCGGCGGCGCTCCATTTGTAGAACTCCATCTTCGTGATCTTCCCCTTCCTGATCCAGCCAAACCGCTTCTTGTACTCCCTGCGGTAGTCGGCAAACACCACGTCCTCCTTCTTCCGGATCGTCCACTGGATAGCCGCGCCCAAACTCCGGCAGGTGTGTCCTCTGTCGTCGATGGGCCGGTCGCAGTACTCTACGCCCAAGTGTCCCGTCAGCGCGAACCAACGCCCGCAGTTCTTGCAACGCCGCATCCTCACCTGCCGCTTCAGGCACTCCCGCAGATGGTAGTCCACCAGGTCGTGGATCGTCTGCGGACACAGCACCTCCGTGAACACCTCGTCGTTCATCAACTCATAACTCATCGGCTGGGGACGGAACTCAAACATCCGCCCCGGTTCCTCACTGGCGGCCTTGTAGTAGGCCGTCAGTTTTTCTTCCACCTGCCAATCCTCGCTGTCCACGTCCAAGACCGAGGCGAACAGATCGCTCGCCTGTCTCTGCATGGACGCTAACTCCTCCGCCATGTGGATCAGCCCGTACCGGTTCAAAATGTTCTCCGAATAGTCGCCAAGCATCACCGCGCGGTCGATCCGCCAGCTCCAGTCCAGGCAGACGAACTCGAAGTAGATGTGAACGGGAACCAGAGAGAGCAGCAAGTCCTTCGCCTCGTCCGCAAAGTGAGTCTCCCCCGTCAGCGTCAGCGACCAAAGCAGGTCTGCGATCTTCTGAAACACCGGCGCAAATGATTCGACGTCCAGATCCAAAAAGGAGATCAGCGCGGCAGGGAAAGTATCGCTCCCAGTTCTGACAACGGAGTCTTCCAAACTGCGTACCACACGGTAGTAGTGCTCCGCATCGTTGGAGATGTAGGTCTTGAACTCGTAACTCAGCATAGCGGCCTCCGATAGACATAGCGTAAATATTTCTGCGGTGTGTCTTGACAGCAAATGCCCGTCGTGTTATACTGGCTCTAACGACACATCGTAGACAAGTCTAAATTAAGTCTACGTCGCAAGGCCGGAAAAGTCAAGCCTAATCTTCTGTCCTCAAAATAATTCTGAAAGAAATGAACGCCCACAAATGATCCTGGGAGAACGCTACTACAAGATGAGCAACGCGGTCTTCAGTTACCACCTCACACCGGCGCAGCTGACGGTGTACAGCTA
>CANQZJ010000045.1 GCA_947628315.1 uncultured Oscillospiraceae bacterium | reverse complement strand
GATAACGCTTGCCACCTACGTATTACCGCGGCTGCTGGCACGTAGTTAGCCGTGGCTTATTCATGAGGTACCGTCATTTGTTCGTCCCTCATAAAAGAAGTTTACAACCCGAAAGCCTTCTTCCTTCACGCGGCGTTGCTGGGTCAGGCTTTCGCCCATTGCCCAATATTCCCCACTGCTGCCTCCCGTAGGAGTCTGGGCCGTGTCTCAGTCCCAATGTGGCCGGCCAACCTCTCAGTCCGGCTACTGATCGTCGGTTTGGTGGGCCGTTACCCCGCCAACTGCCTAATCAGACGCGAGGCCATCTCAGAGCGATAAATCTTTGGCAGTCAGAGCCATGCGACCCAACTGCATCATGCGGTATTAGCGACTGTTTCCAATCGTTATTCCCCACTCCAAGGCAGGTTCCTCACGCGTTACTCACCCGTCCGCCACTAAGTAACCTAATCCATTGGACGAATCCTCTTTCTTAGGCACTCCGTTCGACTTGCATGTGTTAAGCACGCCGCCAGCGTTCATCCTGAGCCAGGATCAAACTCTCAATAAAATCGTATCTAAACGGCTTTCGCCGCTTAAACCTTATTTATTGAAGCCAGTTTCCTGATCTTCAAAATAGAATCAACGAGAACCTTCCGCACTGTTTACCAGTACAGAAGGAACTCTGTTTCCTTCTGGTGCTTCTGTCTTCGTTGTTTAATTTACAAGGTGCAAGCTGTTCCCGGTTTTCCCGCGAACTTTGATAGGATAACACATCCCGGCGCCCTTGTCAACCCCTTTTTTGCCCTCACCGAAAAGTTTTTCTTCCGGCCCGGGCGCAAAGCGGCCTCCCGCAAGGCGCTTTGCTAATATACCAGATTGCAAGCCCCTTTGTCAACGGTTTTTTGCGGATTTATTCACCTTTTTTCACGCCGTTTTTCGACCACAAGATGTGCTGTTCCAAGGCTTCCCCGACCACTATTTCTTCCCCCCGCCGGACAGTGCCCCCGTCAAAATCACCAGCGCGACGCACCCGGCAGGGGCGGCCCAGGCCGGGAAAGCAGCCATCCACCCCGTGAGCGCCAGCCCCAGCGCCGCCAGCACCGCGCCCGCCGGCCACTTTGTCTCCCCCCAGGTGCGGGACAGCAGGCCGATGAACGTCAGGTCGGGCAGCAGCCACAGGGCGGAGATCAGCCCCTCCAGCCGGGCGGTGCTGCCCAGCAGTCCCACCGTCACGAAAAAAGGACGATCCAGCGCGGACGCCACCGCGGGGCTCAGCATCCCCGCCGTCATCGCCGCCAGCGCGGAGGCCAGCGCCCCCAGGCCCGCCAGCCAGGTCAGCCCCCGCCGCTCGTCTCCCGGCGCCGGCGCTACCTTATATATATGCGGCAAAAGGAAAACGGCCACGCCAAGCACCTCGGCCCCGGCCAGCAGGGAGGCCCCCCAGTCCGGCCCCGGCGTGAACAGATAGCGTCCCTCCACCCGGAACGCGCCCATGGCCAGTATCGCGCCCACAGTGACAGCCGCCGCCAGCCAGAAGATCTCCGACGCCCGGAAAAAGGCCGCCGCCTTGTGCCAGCCCATCCACAACAGGGGAAGGGACAGCACCGCCATCAGCAAGCCGATAGGCCACTGGCCCTCCGCCGCGCTCTGGAGCCGCTCCGCCGCCCGCCGCAGCGCCTCCGCCATGAGAACGACCGCCCATCCGCCGTAGAGGATCCGCAGGACGGCGCCCCGTCTGCCCTCGAACAGCGGCCGCGTCCCCATGCGCTTCAACACGCCCCGGAACACCAGCACCGCCGCCGGCACGGCCGGCAGCATCCACCGCCAGTCCGCCCGGCCCGCCGTGGCCGCCGCGGTGGACAGCCCGGCCGTCACCGCCGCCACCCACAACTGCCGCCCGGACAGTTTTTCCGCTCTCATGCCGCTCTCCATGTCTCCACCCCCCGCAGTTCCAGGCCGCCCCCGCTGGCCGTCAGCAGGGGGAGGGCAACCTGTCCGTCATTATATAAGGATGCCAGCGCGCCGACCGCCGTGGGCGCGCCCGCCCCCTGACGGGTCAGCAGAGCCAGCCCTGCCGCCGGGTCGGCGCATCGATCCAGCAGCTCCGCCGCCCCCTCGTCCGCCAGCCAGAGGGTGGACATCCCCGCCAGCTCCTGGTTTTTCAGCACCTCCAGCAGGATCGCCTCCAGATCCACGTCCCGGCTCACCACCAGATAGGATACGCTGGTGAGGGAGAGCTCCTCCTCCGTCTCGGTGTCCGCCCAGGGCAGGCCGTTCAGCGCGGAGAGAAAGTCCGCCCCAGCGGAGATCCCCCGGCTTTCGTCCCCCTGGTTGTTGCCGCCGCACACGGCGGTGAGCGTCACAGGGTCTTTTCCGTCCACCCCCAGCACCCGCACCAGCGCCAGCTCGTCGGGCTCCTTGCCCCGGCAGCCCGCCAGCAGGAGGAGCATCATCATCACCGCCGCCAGTCGTCTCACCCCTGATTCCTCCTGTTCTTTGTGTTCAGATAGTTGGGCCGGGTCTTCACCTTGGGCAGCGGCTCCCGGAGCACCGTGTGGCCCTCCCGCTGCCTGCCCGCGTTGGAGGCAAAGGGGGTCAGATAGGCCACGTCGAACGTCTCCAGCTCCGCAAGCCGGTAGATGAGGGCGGCCCCGCCCAGCGCCAGCCCGGTCAACCCGAACAGGCCCCCGGCGACGGACAGCGCGAACCGCCAGATGCGCAGCGCCCCGGCGAAGTCCTGGCTGGGGGCGGTGTACCCCGCGATGCCCGCGATGGCCACCACCACCAGCACCGCGGGACTTACCAGTTTTGCCTCCACGGCGGCGGAGCCCACCACCAGTCCCCCCAGGATGGACACCGTCTGCCCGATGGAGGAGGGGAGGCGCAGCCCCGCCTCCTGCAAGACCTCGAAGGCCAGCAGCATCACCAGCACCTCCGTCAGGGTGGAGAAGGGCACGTCCGCCTTGGCCGCGATGATGGACAGGGACAGCTTCACCGGGATGAGCTCCGGGTGGAACAGCGCCGCCGCCGCGTACAGCCCCGGCAGGAACAGCGTGATGAGCATACACACATACCTTAAAACGGACAGCGCCGCCGCCACCGCCCAGCTGTTTGTCCTGTCCTGGCCGGTGCGGAAAAAGCTGTCCAGGGTGGCGGGGAACAGCCACCCCATGGGGATGCCGTCCACCAGCACGCCGACCCGGCCCTCCGCCAAACCGGCGGCGAACCGGTCAGGCCGCTCGGTGTAGGCGGTGAGGGGAAAGGCGGTGTGGCTCTCGTCGGTGATATACTGCTCCAGACTGCCGGTCATCAACAGCGCGTCGATGTCGATCTTCTCCAGCCGCGCCTTGACCTGTTCCGCCAGTTTTGGGTCGGCGATGCCGTCCACATACAGCACGTCCACCGGCGTCAGCGACTGCCGCCCCACGATCTGCTCCTCCACCTTCAGCTCCGGCGCCCGGAACCGGCGCCGCACCAGGGAGGTGTTCGTCCGCAGGCTCTCCACGAAGGAGTCCCGGGCCCCCTTCACATCGGGCTCGTTCTCCGGGTCGGACACGGAGCGCTTCTCCTCGGTGGAGGCGGAAAAAGTCAGTACCTTCGCATTCCCCGGGAAAAACAGCGCCGCCGAGCCGTCGATCAGGTCAAAGATCACCTGATCCGCCGTGTCCCTGGTCTGGACGGACAGGGTGTACAGCCCGCCGTTTGCCATCAGGTCGAAGGCGGCGTCCATGCCGGCGCAGGCGGACAGGGCCCCGTTCTGGGCCAGCGGCCGCAGCACGTAATCGCAGACCCGCTCGTTGCGCACCTGACCCGCGATATACATCATCTCCACCTGCCGGGCGGGGTCGTTGTTCAGGTACAGCGTCCGCCGGTTGAAGTCGGCGCATCTGTCAAACACCCCGGCGATGGCCTCCGGCGTTGTGGGGATGTCGAACCGCGGCTCTTTCCGGGGGTGGGGCGGCGGCACGCTCTTTTTCGTTCCAAAAAAGCCCATGAGCACATCTCCTTTCCGCCAGTATGCCGGATCCGGGGCAAAGTATGCGGGCCGCCGTCCCATTTTACAGGTGACAGCGGCCCAAAAACGATGTATAATGTGAAGAGCCGCGCCCGAAAGAGGGGAACGAAATGCAGATCATTGATTACTATCACTGCGGCCGTCAGGCTCACTGGCTGGAGCAGATCAAAAAAAGCGACTGGGCCGCAGGCCAGTACCTCTACGCGTTGTTGAGCGGAAACACATTCAAGGATCTTGTGGGCGGGCGCTCCACGGTGCTGATGCTGACGGACGGCGGCGAGCTGATCTCCTTCTGCACCTATGCGGAAAAGGACGACATCCAGCCCACGGAGCTGACACCATGGGTCGGGTTCGTTTACACGTTCCCCCAATACCGGGGACACCGATATATGGGGAAGCTGTTTCAGGAAGTGGAGCGCCGCGCCAGGGCAGAGCAGGTGCGGGAGGTCTACATATCCACCAACCACGTCGGCCTGTACGAAAAATACGGCTGCGAGTTCTTTCAAATGATGACCGATATCGTGGGAGAGCCCTCCCGCGTCTACCGGCTGCGTATTATCTAAATGCTTCTTTCCCAAAAACCACTTGAAAGGCTGATCCTATGCTTTACGCCATTATCGCCGTGCTGCTGGTCGTGGCCGACCAGCTCACCAAATATCTGGTGCGGGCCAACATCCCCCTGGGCGGCTCGGCGCCCTTTCTCCCCGGCTTTTTGGACTTCACCTATGTGCAGAACACCGGCGCGGCCTTCTCCATCCTCCGGGAGCACACCTGGCTGCTGACGCTGGTGTCCGCCGTGGTGGTGCTGGCGGTCTGTTATCTGTTGGTGCGGGGCTTCTTCAGCGACGCCCTGGGCCGCGTTGCCGCCATGCTGATCCTGGCCGGCGGCGTGGGCAACCTCATTGACCGCGCCGTGTTCGGCTTCGTCACCGACATGATCCGCACCCTGTTTATGGACTTCCCCGTGTTCAACGTGGCGGACTGCTGCGTCACCATCGGCGTGCCGCTGCTGGCCATTTACCTGATCCTCCACTGGAAGGACGACGACAGGAAGGAGGAGACTCCCAATGACGACCCCCAGCTTCCCGCTGACGGTGAGTGAGCCCGGCCGGGCGGACGCGGTGCTGGCGGCCTCTCTGGACGGCCTCACCCGCTCGGCGGCCCAGCGCTGGCTGGAGGAGGGGAGGGTCACCCGGAACGGCCTGCCCCTGAAAAAAAACGCCCGCCTGGAGGCGGGGGACACGCTGCTCATCTCCCCGCCCCAGCCGGAGCCGGTGGACATCGTGCCCCAGGACATCCCGCTGGACGTGGTGTATGAGGACGACGACGTGATCGTCGTCAACAAGCCGGCGGGGATGGTAGTCCACCCCGCCCCCGGCCATTCAGACGGCACATTGGTCAACGCCCTGTTATATCACTGTGGAAAATCACTCTCCGGCATCAACGGGGAGCTGCGCCCGGGCATCGTCCACCGCATCGACCAAAACACCTCCGGCCTCATCATCGCCGCAAAGAACGACCGGGCCCATCTGGCCCTCTCCGCCCAGCTCCAGGATCACTCCCTGTTCCGGCTGTACCACGCCGTGGCGGTGGGCGCCTTTCGGGAGGAGGAGGGAACCATCGACGCCCCCATCGCCCGCCACCCCGTAGACCGCAAGCGGATGGCGGTATGCCGGCCCGGGGAGGGGAGAGAGGCCGTCACCCACTGGCAGATCCTGGCCTCCAACCGGGGCATGACCTACCTCACCTGCCGGCTGGAGACGGGCCGCACCCACCAGATCAGAGTGCATTTGGCCCACATAGGCCATCCCCTCCTGGGGGACACGGTGTACGGCGCGAAGAAGCCCGTCCCCGGGCTGCTGGGCCAGTGTCTCCACGCGGCGAAGCTCACCTTCACCCACCCCTCCACCGGCGAGGTGATGACAGTGGAGGCCCCGCTGCCGGACTGGTTCGCGGCGGTGCTGGACAAATACCAGCTTCGGTAAATATTTCGCTCCCCTCCGGGCACCCTAAGGAAAAAAACCGGAAGGGAGCGTTTTTCATGCTCAACCCCCGCAAGGCGGCCATCATCGGCTGCGGCTTCGTGGGCTCCGCCAGCGCCTTCGCCCTGATCCAGCGGGGCCTGTTCACCGAGCTGGTGCTCATCGACGCCAACCGCGCCAAGGCCGAGGGGGAGGCCATGGACTTAAGCCACGGCCTGCCCTATATCGTGTCCATGGACGTGTACGCCGGCAGCTATGACGACATCGCCGACTGCGCCCTTATCGTCATCGCCGCCGGCGCCAACCAGAAGGAGGGCCAGACCCGGCTGGATCTGATCCACCAGAACGTGGCGGTGTTCGACCAGGTGATCCCCCAGATCACCGCCCGCCCCTTCGAGGGCACCCTGCTCATCGTCACCAACCCGGTGGACGTGCTCACCTATGCCGCGTTCCGCATCTCCGGCCTGCCCGCCCACCGGGTGATGGGCTCCGGCACCGTGCTGGACACCGCCCGGATGAAGTATCTGCTGGGGGAGCATCTGCAGGTGGACAGCCGCTCCATCGACGCGTTCATCATCGGCGAGCACGGGGACAGCGAGCTGGCGGTGTGGAGCGGGGCCAACGTGTCCGGCATCCCCCTGAACGACTTCTGCGAGATGCGGGGCAGGTTCGACCACAAGGCCGCCATGGACAAGCTGTATGAGTCGGTGCGGGACTCGGCCTACGAGATCATCCGCCGGAAGGGGGCCACCTATTACGGCATCGCCATGGCGGTGGCCCGCATCGCCTCGGCCATCGTCCGGGACGAGCGGGCGGTGCTGCCCATCTCGGCGGTGCTGGGCGGCCAGTACGACCTGCGGGAGCTGGCCCTGTCCATCCCCGCCATCGTGGGCCGCCGGGGGGTGGAGCAGATCCTGGAGATCCCCCTGTCCCCGGAGGAAGGGGAGGCTCTGCACGCCTCCGCCGCCCAGCTCCGTGAGGTCATCAAACAGCTTGATCTGCCATAAGTATTTCACGTGAAATGTGTCAGAACATGACAGACGCCCCCGGGCCGTACGGCCCGGGGGCGTTGCGTTCTGCCTGATGCACTTTTCAGCCGGTCAATCCCAGCGCGGCCATGGCCTCCATGTCGCCGCTGGCGCTCCAGATCTCGGTGGCAGGATCAGTGGACTCGGCCAGGGCGCGATTCAGGGCCTCCTGGCTCTCATAGCCCCAGACCTCTACAGTCCCCTTGTCCCCCATATCGATCGTCCAGCGAACCATGCCGCTTTCAGCGTCAGGGCAGCCCTCGGTGTCAGCGACGACGGCGAATTCCGCGCCGGTCTCGTGGTCGACCCACACATCCCGTTCGGCGTCATAGTCCAGCCTGGACGCCCTGTTTTCCGGGGTGCAAAGGTCGAAGGGTATGCCCACCGGGGGCTCCGTCTGACTGCCCGCGTCCGCGGGCGGCGCGCTGGCGAAAGCCACGGTGAGCCCTAATACCATCGCCAGGGCCAAAACCACTCCGGCAAACGTCACTTTCTTGAATTTCATGATCGCTTTAATCCTTTCCTCGGCCTTTTTCTGGCCGAAACTGTGGCAGAAGGCGGGGCCCTCTGCCTGGGTGGATAACTTCACAAGAGTCCTGGCGTACTCCGCCCGCCGATCCTCCCCCAGGGCCCGCAGCGCCGCCCGGTCGCAGGCCATCTCCACGTCCCGCCGCAGCAGGGCGGCCATGAGCCACGCCGCCGGGTTGAACCAGTGGACGATGAGCGCGGCGGCCATCACGTAGTGCCACAGATTGTCCCGCCGGCGGACGTGGGCGCTCTCGTGGGCCAGCACATAGTCCAGCTCCGGGGCTTTCAGGCCAGGGAACAGCACCACCGTGGGCCAAATGGCTCCGAAGGTCAGCGGCGCGCCCTTCATGGGCCCCTCCCGGAGGACGGTCCCCGGGGGCAGGGCGGCATAGCGGTGGTCGGACTTTTCCAGGGGAATGGTCTCCCGCACCCGCCGCCGGGCGGACAGCCACGCCGCCAGGAACCAGACGGCCGATCCCACCGCCGCCGCCAGCCAGATGACCGTCAGCGGGGACAGTCCCGCCGGCTGGCTATGGGACGCGGTCGGGTCCACCGGCGGCGTCAGGGCAGACGACGCCCCTGCCGTCCGCCCCAGCAGGGCGCACAGAGATAGGGGGCTCCGCCAGGGCAGGGGGGTGAGCAGCCGGGCCAGGCACACCGCCCACAGGGCCAGCCACCCGTTGGGATGGAGCCGATCCCGGAGCAGACGCCGCAGCCCCGCCACGATCAAAATCATCGCCCCGCCCAGCAGGGTGTTTTCCAATAACTGCGCCATGGCCGCGCCCTCACTCCAGTTTGTCGATGAGGGCCCGCAGCTCCGCCGCCTCGTCGGGGGTCAGCCCCTCGCTGAGGAAGGAGGACAGGAACTGCGCCCGGGAGCCGTTGAACATCCGGCTGATGAGCCCCTCGGTCTCCCGCTTCTGGGCCTCCTCACGGGTCACCAGGGGAGTACACAGAAAGCCGGGATCGCTCCGGGCGACGGCCCCTTTGTCCACCAGCTTTTTGATGACGGTGTAGGTGGTGTTCCGGTTCCAGCCGCAGGACTGGGCCAGCGTTTTCGCCAGCGCCCCGGCGGTCTGGGGCCCGTCTGCCCACAGGGGCTCCATCACCTTCAGCTCAGAGTCGAAAAGACGCTCCATACCAAGACCTCCTGTTTTGACTATTGCAATAGTACAGCAGTAGACTACTACAATAGTCACCCGTTGTCAAGACCTTTTTGCAAAAAAAGCCCCAGGCCGAACGGCCCGGGGCTTTCGAACGCTGTATGTTACCGCAGGAAACCCAGCTTGCAGATGATGTACGGCTCCCTGGCCTTGCCGGAGCAGACCTGGAAGAAGCAGATGATATTGATGACCGCCACCACCAGCAGCGCGATGCCGCCGACGATGGGCACGATGATCGTCCAGAACAGGAGCAGGGTGATGATGCTCAGCAGGGTGCTGACCACGGTGAGCTTCAGGCCCTGGCGCACATGGAACATGGCGTACCTGGACTCGCGGCTGGCCAGCAGCGCGATGATGATCCCGATGGTGCCCATCAGGTAGACCAGCATGGCGAACACCTTGTTGTCGGAGATGTCCTTGGGATCGAACTCCGCCGTGTGGTCATAGGGATCGTACACAGGCACCGCATTATAGGGCGGCTGGTACTGGGGCGGCTGGTACTGGGGCTGGAAATTCTGGTTGGGCTGCTGGCCCTGTGTATTTTGGGCGGCTTCCGCCTGCGCCTGCGGGCAGGTACAGATCTCGCCGTCGGCTAAGGGCTTGCCGCAATAGGGACAGAACTTCGCCATACTCTATCACACCTTTCGCTTTTTTGGGGGGAAGCGGATCTTTTGGATTTTCCCACCGGATCAGTATATCACCGATTTCCGGACTTGTAAATATCATTGCCGGAAATGCCGTCGAAAATCCTGCTTTTTGGGCCGCGGCAGGAAAAAACGGGACGGGCCGAAGCCCGTCCCGTTGACAGTATTCCGATCACTTCACGATCTCGCCGGCGGCCTTTTTGGCCTCGATCTCCTTGAGGGCGTCCTTGTAGGACAGGTTGACCCGGCCCTTCTCGTCGATGTCGGTGACCTTGACCCAGATCATGTCGCCGATGTTCACCACGTCCTCCACCTTGCCGACGCGGTGGTCGGCCAGCTTGGAGATGTGGACCATGCCGTCCTTGCCGGGGGCCAGCTCCACGAAGGCGCCGAACTGGAGGATGCGCACCACCTTGCCGTAGTACAGGGCGCCCACCTCGGGCACGAACACGATGGTCTCGATCATCTTCCTGGCGGTCTCGCAGGCGGCGGCGTTGGGGGAGGCGATGTGGATGGTGCCGTCCTCGTCGATGTCCACCTGGGCGCCGGACTCGGCCACGATCTTCTGGATCACGGAGCCGCCCTTGCCGATGACCTCGCGGATCTTGTCCGGGTCGATCTTCATGGTGATCATCTTGGGGGCCCACTTGCTGACCTCCGGGCGGGGCTCAGCGATGCAGGGCAGCATGATCTCGTCCAGGATGGCGTAGCGGGCGTCGCGGGTGATGTCCAGCGCCTCTTTGATGATGGCGTGGGTCAGGCCGTCGTTCTTCAGATCCATCTGGATGGCGGTGATGCCCTTCTTGGTGCCGGCCACCTTGAAGTCCATCTCGCCGTGGAAGTCCTCCACGCCCTGGATGTCGATGAAGGTGGTGAAGGAGCCGTCGTCGTCCTGGATGAGGCCGCAGGAGATGCCGGCCACGGGGGCCTTGATGGGCACGCCGGCGTCCATGAGGGCCAGGGTGGAGCCGCAGATGGAGCCCTGGGAGGTGGAACCGTTGGAGCTCAGCACCTCGGACACCACGCGGATGGCGTAGGGGAACTCCTCCACGGAGGGCAGCACGGGCTCCAGGGCCCGCTCGGCCAGGGCGCCGTGGCCCTTCTCACGCCGGTTGACGGAGCGGCTGGCGCGGGCCTCGCCCACGGAGTAGCCGGGGAAGTTGTAGTGGTGCATATACCGCTTTTCGGTCTCCTCCCAGATGGTGTCCAGCTTCTGGGTGGCGGCCAGGGTATCCAGGGTGCAGACGGACAGCACCTGGGTCTGGCCGCGGGTGAACAGGCCGGAGCCGTGGACACGGGGCAGCACGCCCACCTCGGCGGCCAGGGGACGGATCTCGTTCTTGGCGCGGCCGTCCACCCGGTGGCCCTCCAGCAGCCAGGCCTTGACGATCTTCTTCTGGAACTTGTAGGTGAACTCCTCCAGGTACTTGTCCATATCCGGATACTGCTCCAGATACTTCTCGTGCCAGTGGTCGATCATGGCGTTCCAGCGCTGCTCCCGGACGTTCTTGTCGTCGGTGTCCATGGCGGCCTGGGCCTCGTCCATGAAGTTGGCCACGATGTCGTCGAACAGCTCCTGGTTGAAGTCGGCGTGCTCATACTCGAACTTGGGCTTGCCGATCTCCGCCACGATGCCGTTGATGAACTCCACCTGCTTCTTGATCTCCTCGTGGGCCTTCACGATGCCCTCGTACATGATATCGTCGGGGATCTCCTTGGCGCCGGCCTCGATCATGACCACCTTCTCCATAGTGGCCACGACGGTGACGTCCATCTGGGAGGCGCGGCGCTGCTCCTGGTCGGGGTTCAGGACGATCTGGCCGTCCACATAGCCCACCTCCAGGGCGCCGATGGGGCCGTTCCAGGGCACATCGGAGTAGGACAGGCAGGCGGACACGCCGATGAGGGCGGTGATCTCGGGGGAGCAGTCGTAGTCCACGCTCATGACGGTGCAGGACACCACCACGTCGTTGCGCAGATCGGAGGGGAACAGGGGCCGGATGGGCCGGTCGATGAGGCGGCTGGCCAGCACGGCGGGCAGGGAGGGCTGGCCCTCGCGCCGCAGGAAGGAGCCGGGGATGCGGCCCACGGCGTACAGCTTCTCCTCAAAGTCCACGCTCAGGGGGAAGAAGTCGATGCCGTCCCGGGGGCGGGGGGAGGCGGTGACCGCCACCAGCACGGTGGTGTCGCCGTACTTCACCAGCGCGGAGGCGTTGGCCAGCTCGGCCACCTTGCCCACCTCGATGGACAGGGGGCGGCCCGCCACGGTGGTCTCATACTTGCGATAGTTGTTGAATTGCTTCGCCTTGATGACAGTTGACATGTGGTATGCTCCTTTTCATTGGTATTCGGAGCCCGCACCCTTTAGCACTTGAACACAGGCCCCGCCTGTTGGCAAGACCCATGTTCAACTGCTAAAAAAGCGCCGCTCCGGCGGGGATCTGAAAGGCCGGGATGATATGGGGAAAGGGCGGCGCGGTGTTCACGCGCCGCCCTTCTTATGCACTTACTTACGGATGCCCAGCTTGGCGATGATGGCGCGGTAGCGCTCGATGTCCTTCTTGGCCAGGTAGTCCAGCAGCTTGCGGCGCTTACCGATCATCTTGTACAGGCCGCGGCGGCTATGGTTGTCGTGGATGTGCACGCGGAGGTGCTCGGTCAGCTCGTTGATGCGGGCGGACAGGATAGCGATCTGCACCTCGGGGGAGCCGGTGTCGGTCTCGTGGGTGCGGTTGGCCTCGATAACGGCCGTTTTCTGGTCTTTGCGGATCATGTTTTTTCCACCTTTCGATTTATTTCCCTGCCGCTGAGTATCGGGCGGGTGAAGCCCCGCAGCGCGGGCTTTTGCCCCGAAACCAAGCCGGTGGGTATGCTCTGAAGCGAGCGTTGAGAGCATATCACAATTCTGTGCGTTTGTAAAGCAAAATTTGCGCAGCCGGTGATTTTTCTCCCAAAATACACGGAAACGGGCCGGCAAAACCGGCCCGCTTGGTGATTTTGATTTCGTTTCGCGGCTCAGAAGGTCAAAATGCGCACCACCAGAGCCGCCGCCACCGCGATGACGGACAGGGTAGCCAGCAGTTCGCCGGTGAACAGCACGTCATGGCGGCGCCGCTCCCGGCGGGCGGGCCGGGGGGCGCTCTCCCGGACGGACTCGTCCCACGCGGGGAGATCCGGGCCGTCCGCATCCTCAAATTCCTCCGCGGCCCGCTCCGCCTCCCTGGCGGCCTTCCACGCCGTGAAGTCGACGACGTTGTCCTGCGCCTTTTTGGGGGCATGCCTGGGCTGGCGCACCAGCATGACGCGGCGGGCGGCGCCCACGGCCTGCTCCAGTTCGCCCTCCACCTCGATGCCCCGGGCAGTCAGGGTATAGTATACAGTCTCCATGGAATATGCCTCCTTGTTCGGTATGTCCCCAGCATACCACGGTCAAAGTCCGATAAACCGGGTGCAATTCCCATCTGGTTTTCGAACTGTTGTTTCATTCTGGCTTCAGTTTAATACATTCGTTCGATTTTGTCAAGAGTTTTTCGAAGATTTGTTCGATTTCATGGGCAGAAAAGAACCGCCCCGATCGGGGCGGTTCTCAGATGACCGCGATCAGCTCAGGTAGTCCAGCGGGTCGACCCGCGTACCGTTGATCCGAACCTCAAAGTGGCAGTGGGGGCCGGTGGTGCGGCCGGTGTCGCCGGCCTCGGCGATGGCCTGGCCCTGATACACCAGATCGCCCACGCTGACCAGCAGCACGGAGTTGTGGGCATAGTAGGTCTGGGTGCCGTCGTCATGGGTGATGACCACCAGATTGCCGTAGGTGCCCTGCCAGCCGGCCCAGGTGACCTCGCCGCCGTCTGCGGCGCTGACGATGGTGCCATAGGGGCAGCCGATGTCGATGCCGCCGTGGCTGGAATAGCTGCCGAAGATATACCGGGTGCCGAAGTAGGAGGTGAGGGGGCCTTCTACCGGCCAGATGAAGTAGCCCTTGGACGCGGTAGCGGGCTTCTCCTTGGTGCCTCTGTAGACATAGGTGGTGGTGGGCTCCTCGATCACCGCGGTGACCACCGGCTCACGCCTCTGCTCCTCGCCGTTCACGGCGATGACGTCATAGGTGACGAGCGCCAGGCCGTCGGCGCCCTGCTCTTTCACAGAGGTATCGCCGATATACAGATCGTCGGTGTCGATATACTCCACAGGGCTGGCGACGGGCTCTCTGACCTGCACACTGGTGTGGGTGATCACCGTCAGCCGGAAGCCGGCGGCCTCGGGCTGTTCGCCGTCCTCCTCGGGGGCGACGGCCTCCTCGTCGACAGCGGCGTCAACGGCCTCGCCGTCCTCGCTGTCCATCTCAGGGGAAACGGCGTCGGCCACCGCGCTGTCCTCCACGGGGGCGACGGCCTCGGCCACCGCGCCGTCCTCCTCGGGAGCGGCGGTCTCGGTGGGCCCGGCGGTCTCCACGGGAGCGGCGGTCTCCTCGGGGGCAGCGGTTTCGGCGGGCTCAGCGGTCTCCGCGGGGGCGGCGGTCTCAGCGGCCTCGCTGTCCCCGGCGGTATTATCGGCGACGGACTCCGCATCGGCGACGTCGATCATGCCGTCGTCGGAGATCTCCTGCGCCGGCGCGGCGGCGGCGGGCTCCTCCTGCTCGGGGAGGACTTCCGCCCGGATCTCGTCCACATTGAACGCGGTGTTGGAGGGCACCGTCACGGGGTAGATGTCCACCTCTTCCGCGAACTCATAGCTCTCGGTGTCCTCGGTGACATAGGGCGCGGCGGCCTCCACGAGGATCTGCTGCAGCTCGTCCTCAGTGGCGGCGCAGCCAAGCTCCTGACCGTTTACGGAAATGGCCCAGGCATCCTGATAGACGCCGGCCTCGTCAAACAGCTCGGTCTCGATCTTCCCGGTGTCGCTGAAGCCCATGCCGGCCGCCTCGTACACGGGGGTGATGGTCACGTCGGCTTTGTAATTGTACTTCTCACCCAGAACGCCGGAGGCCTCTTCCTCCAGCTCGGTGACGATGGCGTCCCAATCCTCCTGGCTCGCCAGAACGCCGCGCTCCACGCCATCCACCTGCAGCACATAGGCGCGGGTGTAGCCGCCGCGGAAGACGATCCAGCAGGCCGCAACGGCCACCAGCGTCAGATACAGCAGGGGGGAGACGGGGTGCCTGGCGAGGGCGTCCTTCGCCCCGGCAAAGAAGCCGCAGACTTTGTCCCACAGATTGATGACGGCGGCGTCGGTGTTCTCGCTGCCCTCATCGGCGGGCTCGGCGACCCGCTTGCCCAGCTTGCCGAGTGAGTCCGGCTGCCGGTATTCCTCAGGGATGGGCCCCTTGGCCAGCCGGCGTCCGCCCCGCTGCCCGTGTTGCGTGTCCATCGGTGATTCCCCCTTCACACCGCGTGCGCGGTGGGATAGTTTACATAATAGTAACAGATCTGTCAAGGTGGTTACAAATCAGTTACAGCGTTATCCTACTCCATTTTTCCTCTGTCGTCAACCCCTGTTTTTCCGTGTTCGGTAAAATTTTTTCCGCCGTTTTTGTCTGTTCTGCCCAAACCCTTGACATCGGTCGGCTCTATCCATTAAAATGTGGAGGAATCCGGCATTGTTTTCCCGCGGGGCGAAAGGGGGGCGGATCATGGCGAAATTTGACGGAGTCCTGCTGATCACCGATTATGACGACACCTTATACGGTTCGAACCTGGCGGTCTCGGAGGAAAACCGCGCCGCCATCCGCTACTTCATTGAGAACGGCGGACGCTTTTCCATCGCCACCGGCCGGGCCCACACCACCTTCACCCCTCAGATCGCAAAGGAGCGGCTGGAGCTCAACGCCCCGGTGGTGCTGTCCAACGGCGCCGCCATCTACGATTACGGCGCGGATCGCTATATCACGCGCACCGTGCTCTGCCCGGAGACGGCGGAGCGGTTCCTGGCGCTGTGTACCCGCTTCCCGGATCTGGCCTTCGAGGCCTACCACGGGGACGACATCTACGTCCACAACCCCAACGTGGTGACCATGACCCACCTGAAGCGGGTGGGCGGCCCCTATACCGCCTGCCCCATCCCGGATATGCCCACCCCCTGGAACAAGGTCATCATGGAGCAGGACGAGCCCTATTTAAAGGAGATCCAGACCCACCTGCTGTCCCGCTGGGGGGCGGATTATGAGGCCATCTTCTCCAACCGCTACCTGCTGGAGGTCACGGAAAAGGGCAGCAACAAGGGCTCCATGGTGGCAAAGGTGGCGGAACTGCTGGGCATTGCCCGGGAAAACCTCTACTGCATGGGGGACAACCAGAACGACATCCCCATGCTGGCCCTGTCCGCCATCCCCTTCGCCCCGGCCAACTGCGCGAAAGAGGTAAAGGACTGGGGCGCCACGATCCTCAACCACTGCGACGACCACGCGGTGGCCCAGGCCATCAAAATCCTGGACAGGCGATACTGAAACGCGCAAAAATCCCGCTGTCGCACAGACAGCGGGATTTTTTTGTTAAGCGTTGGGGTCGAAGGTGACCACCGTGCGGCGGTTGGGCTCGGTGCCGATGGAGTGGGTGGACACCCCGGGGAAGTCCTGGAGGGCGGTGTGGATCACGTGCCGCTCATAGGCGTTCATGGGCTCCAGGGTGATGTTCCGGCGGTACTTGACCACCTTTGCGGCGGTCTTGCGGGCCAGCCGGTTCAGGGATTCCTCCCGGCGGGCCCGGTAGCCCTCGGCGTCCACGTGGATGCGGGCGCGGTGGCTGCGGCCCCGGTTGACGGCGTAGCTGGTGAGCTGCTGGATGGCGTCCAGGGTCTCGCCCCGGTGGCCGATCAGCGCGCCCAGATCCTCGCCCGTCAGAACCACCTGGTAGGCGTCCTCATCCCTGGTGACGGTGGGGGTGGCCTGCACGCCCAGCTGGGCGAACAGCCCGGTCTGGAACCTGATGATGGCGGCGGAAACGTCGTCGTCCACCGGCTCGCCCACGGGGGCGGGAACGGGGGCGGCGGGGGCGGGCGCCTCGGCCTTGGGCTTGGGCTTGGGGGCGGGCTGGGGCTTTTTCTCCCTGGGCCCGCGATCCTTCTTCTCCGGCCTGGGCGCGGGGGCCTCCGGTTTCGGGGCGGGCACGGGCTTTTCGGCCGCGGGTTCAGGCGCGGGGGCGGGCTCCGGCTCGTCGGGGCCCTCGTAGGTGAGCTTCACCTTGGCCGGCACGGAGCCGATGCCCAGGAAGCCCGACTTGGGGCGCTGGAGGACTTCCACGGACACGTCGTCCCGATCCAGCCCCAGCTGGAGCAGGCCGTGGGTGATGGCCTCGTCCTCGGTCTTGCCGGTGACTTCAATATATTTCAGCACGATCTTGCACTCCTTATTTTAATGTTCCTCGTCCTCGGGGGCGGGGGCCTCCTCCACCTTCTCCTGGGCAGCCTCCTCAGCGGCGGCGGTCTCGGCGGCCTGCTGTTCCGCCTGCTCGGCGGCGGCGGCCAGCTCCGGGTTGGACTCGGCCAGCAGCGCCTTCTCCTCATCGGAGAGGGGCTGGTCCTCCTCCTTCGGTTTGGCGGGGCCGTTGGGGTCGTGGTAGGGGGTGGCGGGGTAGCGGGCAGGGTCGTAGGCCCGGCCCCGGGCGAACCGGCGCAGGCCGATCTGGCTGGAGCCGCCCACGTCCTCGGCGGCGGATTTCTCCTTCTTGGACTGCTTCTTGCCGGCGGCGATGGCGGCGGCCTTCTTCTCGGCGCTCTTGCGGCGGCGCTCCTTCTCGGCCTCCTTGGCCTTGCGCTGCTGCTCCTCCATCGCCTTCTGGGCGGCCTCGTAGTCGTCCTTGAGCATCTTGCCGGCGATGATCTCCTGCACCATCCCGAGGGCGGAGTTGGCGATCCAGTAGATACACATACCGGCGGGCAGGCTGTAGCCGATCCACAGGGACATGACGGGCCCCATCAGGATCATCATCCAGTTGTTCTGCTGCTTGTTCTCCGGCTGGTTCTGGCTCAACTGGTTGGTCTTCAGGGAGACCTTGTAGGACACGAAGGACAGCACGGCGGAGACGACGGGCAGCAGGAACAGGCCCACGGCCCCCCAGATGTCCCCGCTGGTGAACAGCTCGGACTTCCAGAACATCAGGCTGGGGACTTTGGACAGGTCGATGCCCAGGAAGTTGAAGTTGATGACGAACATCCCGAACAGGCCGGTGGTGGTGGCGCCGGCGGCGGCCGCGGTGGACTCCAGGTTGCCGGCGTTCAGCCGGGGGGCCAGCAGCAGCTCGTTGGTGCCCAACGGGGTGAAGTCCGCCCAGCCCAGGGCCTTGGCCACGGCGATGGTGGTTTCCTCCTTCATCATCATCATGTACTTGAAGGGCCGGCGGATGATGGCGTACAGCGGCATCAGGATCAGCAGGGGCAGGAAGGACCAGCCGCAGCCGCCGAACATGCTGGTGCCGCTCTCGGTGTACAGCTTCTGGATCTCCTCGTTGGCCTTCTCCTTGTTATTGCCGTATTTCTTCTGGATCTCCTGCACCTGGCCGGAGAGGATGCTGGACTTGATCATGCTCCGTTTACCCTTGATGGAGAGAGGGAACAGGATGACCTTGATGAACAGGGTAAAGAGGATCAGCGCCACGCCGTAGTTGTTGAACAGGACACAGAGGAA
>CANQZJ010000044.1 GCA_947628315.1 uncultured Oscillospiraceae bacterium | reverse complement strand
GAAGATCTGCCTGGACTCGTTGACGGAGAAGGATGGCGTCTTCTCATGGTGGAAGGGGCACAGGCCCCAGTGGTTGCTGCCCCTCTTTTTCAGGGGCACATAGGCCGAGACCACGTCCACGATGTCCAGCCGGTCGTTCAGTTGATCCAGAAAACTCTCTGGGATGGCCACGGTCTCACCCCCTGCATATTAGCCAAAAAGGGCCTGTTTTATTACGGTTTATCGGGAAATGGGGACGGCTTTGAAGGCCTCGCCCAGCTCCACGGCGGAAAAGGCCCCGGCGGACAGTTCGGTCATCCGGGCGGAGAAGCCCTCCGCCTGTTCCTCCGGCAGCAGCGCGTGGACGGTGACCCCGGCGGCATACTCCACATCGCCCACCACGCCGTCACAGGCGGCGCACTCGTTCTTTACCCGCTCCAGGAAGCTGTAGGGGCAGTCCACCGCCAGCTCCACCCACCGGCGCACCACAGAGACGCCGGCGGCGTCCAGGGCGTCCTTGGCGGCCTGGGTGTAGGCTCTCACCAGGCCCCCCGCCCCCAGCAGCACCCCGCCGAAGTACCGGGTCACCACACAGCACACGCCGGTGATCCCCTCCTTCTGGAACACCGCCAGCATGGGCTGTCCGGCGGTGCCCTGGGGCTCGCCGTCGTCGGAATAGCGCACCGGGCCGTCTTTCACGAGATAGCACCAGCAGTTGTGCCGGGCGTCGTAGTGCTTTTTTTTGGTCTCCTCTATGTAAGCGCGCGCCTGCTCCTCGCTGTCCACCGGCCACACCTGGCCGATGAAGGTGGAGCGCTTCTCGGTGAACTCCGCCTGGGCGGCTTTGGTGGGGACG
The DNA here is from genome assembly GCA_947628315.1 of uncultured Oscillospiraceae bacterium. Lineage (GTDB taxonomy): Bacteria > Bacillota > Clostridia > Oscillospirales > Oscillospiraceae > Enterenecus. The sequence goes on along the minus strand of CANQZJ010000044.1, from coordinate 17,322 downwards.
AGATATTCCGTCACGTCACTTCACCATCCAGCCCATGGGGACGAACAGCTCGCCGAAGGTCTCCACGGCGTAGGTGTCGGTCATGCCGGCGATGTAGTCGGTCACCGCCCGCTCGGCGCCCTCCTGGAGCAGGATCTCCTGGTACTCCGGGGGCAGCTTGTCCGTGTGCTTGCTGTAATACTCGAACAGCAGGCAGATCATGTGCTCCGCCTTGCCCTCCTCCCCCTTGGCCAGGGGGTTGGTGTAGACGGCGTCGAACATGAACTGCTCCAGCTCCGCCATGGCCCGACCCACCCGGTCGGACTGGCGGATGGTATGGCTGTCCGCGCTGGCGTCCACCACGTCCTGCACCAGGGCGGCGATGCGCTCGCCGTGGGTGTAGCCCAGCACCTGCGAGATGGACACCGGGATGTCGGTGGGGAAGATGACCCCGCCCCGGAGGGCGTCGTCGATGTCGTGGTTGATGTAGGCGATCTTGTCTGCAAAGCGGACAAGCTGGCCCTCCAAGGTGTCGGCCACGGGGCCTCTGGTGTGGCAGAGGATGCCGCTGCGCACCTCCCGGCACAGGTTGAGGCCCGCGCCGTCGTTCTCCAGGCGATCCACCACCCGGAGGGACTGCTCGTAGTGCTTGAACCCGCCGGACACCATCCGGGACAGGGCCCGCTCCCCGGCGTGGCCGAAGGGGGTGTGGCCCAGGTCGTGCCCCAGGGCGGCGGCCTCGGTGAGATCCTCGTTGAGCCGGAGGCCCCGGGCCATGGTGCGGGCGATGCGGGACACCTCCAGCGTGTGGGTCATGCGGGTGCGGTAGTGGTCGCCCTCCGGCTGGAGGAACACCTGGGTCTTGTGCTTCAGGCGGCGGAACGCCTTGCTGTGTACCACCCGGTCCACATCCCGCTGGAAGCAGGTGCGCATGGGGTCGTCGGGGATGGGCACCGCCCTCCCCTTGGAGTTCTCGGACAGACACGCCCGGGGCGACAGGGTCTGCCGCTCCAGCTCCTGGGTGCGCTCACGGATATTCATGGGATGACCTCCTTCAACGTGCAAGGATGCTGCTCTTGTACTAATACGCCGTCCGGGGGCAAAATCCCTTTTTTCCCCGCAAAATTTTTCGCGAAAAAATTTGCCTGTCCGTTCTACGCCGGACAGGCGGGCCATACCCTTGTCCAGAGGGGGTGCGCCTATGGAATGGAACCTGCCGGCCCTGCTGGCGCTGGCGGTGATCTTCGTCAACGGCTGGACGGACGCGCCTAACGCCATCGCCACCGCCGTGGGCTCCGGGGCCATGTCCTTCCGGCGGGCGGTGGGGCTGGCGGCGGTGTGCAATTTCATCGGCGCGGCCGCCTCCTGCCTGCTGTTCCCCGCCGTGGCCGCCACCGTGGGAGAGCTGGCGGCGTTCCCCTCCCACGAGGACGGGCAGACCGCCCTCCGGGCGGCCATGCTCGCCATCGTGCTGTGGGCGGCGCTGGCCTGGCGGTTCGGCCTGCCCACCAGCGAGAGCCACGCCCTTCTGGCGGGTCTCTCCGGCGGGGCCATCGCTCTGGGCGGCGGGCTCGCCGCCCTCAACGGCGGAGTGTGGGTCAAGACCCTGGCGGCGCTGGCGCTGTCCCTGCCCGCCGGGGCGCTGTGCGCGTGGACGTTCCGGCGTTTCATCGGGGACAAACTGCGCCGCCCCAAGCAGTGGCAGCGCCTCGCGGCGGCGGGGATGGCCCTGCTCCACGGCGTCCAGGACGGGCAGAAATTCCTGGCGCTGCTCCTCCTGGCGGAGGGCGGGAACGCGGCCTCCCCCCACCTGCTGCCGCTGGCCCTGCTCACCGCCGGGGTGATGGCCCTGGGCACCGCCTGCGGCGGGAGACCCATCGTGGAGAAGGTGGGGTCGGAACTGGCGGATCTCTCCCCCGCCGACGGGCTGTGCGCCGATCTGGGGGCGGGGGTGGTGCTGCTGGTGTGCTCCCTGCTGGGGCTGCCGGTGTCCACCACTCACGCGAAAGTCGCCGCCGTGTGTGGCGCGGGCCGGAGGGCGGATGGGCGCGTTATGGCGGAGATGGCCGGGGCGTGGATCCTGACCTTTCCCGTCTGCGGGGCGATGGCTTATCTGTTTACAAAGCGGATGATGTGAAAAGGGCCGCTCCCACGGGAGCGGCCCCTCGCTTTGCTTGATTTACTTGTTCCAGTTCAGCACATCCCGGTTCTTCACAAAGTACTCCACACCGGAGTACAGGGTGGTGGCGGCGATGACGGCCACGCACACCCAGTTCAGGGCGGCGGGGATGGGGAAGTGCATCAGGATCAGGCACACCATGGTGGAGGCGGTCTTGACCTTGCCGGACCAGCCGGCGGCCACCACCCGGCCGTTGTCCACCGCCACCAGCCGCAGGCCGGACACGGCGAACTCCCGCAGGATGACGATAGCCACCGCCCAGTCGGGCATCCGGCCACGGGCGCAGAAGCAGATCATGGCGGTGACCACCAGCACCTTGTCGGCCAGGGGATCCATGAACTTGCCGAAGTCGGTGACCTGGTTGTAGTGCCGGGCCACATAGCCGTCGATGAAGTCGGTGACGCTGGCGACCACGAACACCGCCAGGGCGGCGTAGACGTGTCCCGGGAAATTACAGTACCACAGGATCACATACACGGGGATCAAGATCACCCGTAGCATGGTCAGTTTGTTGGCGGTATTCATACGCTTCACTCCTCGATTTCTCCGATGAGATCGCCGTCGGACACGCCGGTGATGCGCACCCACACGAACTCCCCGGCGCCCACCAGCCCCGCGGCGGTGAACAGCACCCGGCCGTCGATGTCCACCGAGTCGGCATAGGTGCGGCCCACATAACAGCCGCCGTCGGGATCGAAGCCCTCGCAGAGGACTTCCAGGCAGGTGCCCAGGCGCTCCTCATTATACGCGTCCATGATGCGGGATTGCAAGTCCGTAATGAGCTCCACCCGCCGGGCGGCGGTCTCCGGGTCGACCTGGTTCTCCATGGCGGCGGCCAGGGTGCCCTCCTCCGGGGAGAACTGGAAGGCCCCCACCCGCTGGAGCTTCTGCTCCCGCAGGAAATCGCACAGCTCCTCGAACTCCGCCTCCCCCTCGCCGGGGAGGCCGCAGATCAGGGACGTGCGGATCACCACGTCGGGCATGGCGGCCCGAAGCCTGGCGAACAGCGCCTCCAGCTCCGCCTTGGACGTGCGGCGGCGCATGGCCTTCAGGATGCCGTCGTTGGCGTGCTGGATGGGGATGTCCAGGTAGTGGACGATCTTCTTCTCCGACGCGATGACGTGGATCAGCTCGTCGGTCACCGCCTCCGGGTACAGGTAGTGGAGCCTGATCCAGTGGAAGTCCAGTTTACATAATTCAAGGAGCAGCCCCGCCAGCGAGGTGCCGTCCTTGAAGTCCTCGCCATACCGGGTGATGTCCTGGGCGATGACGATGAGCTCCTTGACCCCCCGGCGGGCCAGGCCCTCCGCCTCGGAGAGCAGTTCCGCCATGGGGCGGCTGCGGTACTTTCCCCGGATGCGGGGGATGACGCAGAAGGCGCAGCCGTTGGAGCAGCCCTCGGCGATCTTTAAGTACGCCGTGTAGGACGGCGTGGTGACCCAGCGCTCGCCGCCATCATAGGTGCTGTGGATGTCCCCGAAGATCTCCGGCCGGTCGCCGGCCATCAGCTCCTCGATGGCGGGCACCACGTCGTTGTAGCTGCCGGTGCCCAGCAGACCGTCCACCTCGGGCAGGTCGGTCTTGATCTCCTCCCGGTAGCGCTGGGACAGGCAGCCCGCCACCAGCAGCTTTTTCAGCCGACCCCGGGCCTTCAGCTCCGCCAGCTCCAGGATGTGGTCGATGGCCTCGCTCTTGGCGGCCTCGATGAAGCCGCAGGTGTTCAGCACCGCCACGTCGGCCCCCTCCGGGTCGCCGGTGACGGTATAGCCCGCGTCCCGGCACAGGGCCATCATCTGCTCGGTGTTGATGAGGTTTTTGGCGCAGCCCAGGGAGATAAAGGCCACGGTATAGGGTTTCACTCTGTTTCCTCCTCGCTTCTCAGCCGCTCCAGCGCGGCCGAGATCTCCTCCCACCCGAAGCCCCGCCGGGCCAGGTAGTCGGACACCTTTTTCAGGTTCTCCCGGGTGGGCTCGGCGCCCCGGAGCTTTTTCCGGGCCAGCTGTTCGATGCCGCTCCCGTCGGGCTCCGCCTCTGCCAGGGCGTCGTCCCAAAACTCACGGGGCACGCCCCGCAGGTACAACTCGTCCCGCAGCCTGCGGACGCCGTACCCCTTGGCGGCGTAGTGCCGCGCCACCGTTTTGGCGTACTCCCCGTCGTTGAGGAGCCCCAGCTCCTCCAGCCGGTCGGCCACGCCCTCGGCGGTCTCCCGGAGGGCCTCCGACTGCCGCCGGAGGGTCTCCGGGTCGGGAGGCGGCGGCTCCACGGTCTTGGCGTTCGGCTTCCGCCGGCGGCGGGGGGGCTGGGACAGCTTGTCGATCAGCTCCCTGCGGGACAGGGGCCGCAGGGACAGCAGATCCACCGCCTTCTCCATCAGTTTGCCCCGGTCGGCGGCGGCGGTGAGGGCGGCGGCCTCGTCCTCGGTCAGCTCCTTGCCGGCGTAGAGGGACAGGGACACCACGTCCCCCTCCCCCACGCGCACCAGGGAGCCGTCCTCGAACCACACCAGCCAGCGGCCCTCCTTATGCTTGGAGGGCTCTAACTTTTGAATGACCACTTACCCTTCAAAGTCGTCGGCGGACACGTCCACGGCGCGGCCGGCGGCACGGGCGGCGATCTGGGACTGCTTGGACATGAGCTTGAAGGAGTTGGCGCGGATCTCCGCCTCGATCTGGTCGGCCAGCTCGGGGTTGGCCTGGAGATAGGCCTTCACCGCGTCGCGGCCCTGGCCCAGGCGGTTCTCGCCCATGGCGAACCAGGAGCCGGACTTCTGGATGATGTCCAGCTTGACCGCCAGATCCACCAGCTCGCCCCACTTGGAGATGCCCTCGCCGTACATGATCTCGAACTCGGCCTCCCGGAAGGGGGGCGCCACCTTGTTCTTCACGACCTTGGCCCGGGTGCGGTTGCCGATGACCTCGGAGCCGTTCTTGATGGCCTCGATGCGGCGCACCTCCATGCGGACGGAGGCGTAGAACTTCAGGGCCCGGCCGCCGGTGGTGACCTCGGGGTTGCCGTAGACCACGCCCACCTTCTCGCGCAGCTGGTTGATGAAGATGACGATGCAGTTGGTCTTGGCAATGGCGCCGGCCAGCTTGCGGAGGGCCTGGCTCATGAGCCGGGCCAGCAGGCCCACGTGGCTGTCGCCCATGTCGCCCTCGATCTCGGCCCGGGGGGTCAGGGCGGCCACGGAGTCCACGACGACCACGTCGATGGCGCCGGAGCGCACCAGCGCCTCGCAGATCTCCAGGCCCTGCTCGCCGGTGTCCGGCTGGGAGATGAGCATGGAGTCGATGTCCACCCCCAGGGCCCGGGCATAGGTGGGATCCAGGGCGTGCTCCGCGTCGATGAAGGCCACCTCGCCGCCCCGCTTCTGGGCCTCCGCCACGATGTGGAGGGCCAGGGTGGTCTTGCCGGAGGACTCGGGGCCGTAGATCTCGATGATGCGGCCCTTGGGCACGCCGCCGATCCCCAGCGCGATGTCCAGGGACAGGGAGCCGGTGGGGATAGCCTCCACCTGGATGTGGGAGTTCTCCCCCAGCCGCATGATGGAGCCCTTGCCGAAGTCCCGCTCGATCTGGGCGATGGCGGTGTCCAGCGCTTTGCGCCTGTCGGAGGCGGGGGCGGCCGCGTCCACCGTTTTCTTCTTGTCAGCCATGTTCGATCATCCTTCCACGTATAATACGATAACCTTCGCGCAAAAGGCCGCTTTCCCGGCCTTACGGCGTCATCCTACCAAATCAAAAGTCCCATAAACCGGGCTCAATACGCCGGCGCGTCCAGATCGGGGGCCAGCCCCGCGAACAGATCGGGCCGGGGCTTGGAGCCCTCCACCACACGGGGCCGCCCGGCGGCGTCCGGCGTGATGATAACGTCCTCAAACCCGTTCTCCTCCAGGATGTCCTTCACCGCGTCCGCCTGGTCGATGCCCACCTCGAACATCAGCTTGCCGCCGGGGCGGAGCACCGTCTTCCAGCGGTCGGCGACGGAGCGGTAGAAGGCCAGCCCGTCGGGGCCGCCGTCCAGGGCCATGATGGGCTCATAGTCCTTCACGGAGGAATCCAGCCCCGCCAGATCCCCGGTGGGGATGTAGGGCGGGTTGCAGAGGATGACATCGAAGTCCCGGAACAGCCGGGGGGGCGCCTCCATGGCGTTGACCCGCACCTGGCTCACCTGGCGGCTCAGGCCCGTCCGGCGGATATTCTGCCGGCACACCCGCAGGGCGTCCTCCGACCACTCGGCCAGGATCACCCGCACGTTGGGGCAGGAGTTGGCCAGCGCCAGCCCCACGCATCCGCTGCCGGCGCACAGATCCATCGCCCAGCTGCCCTCGGGCAGGTCGCGCACGAACAGCACGCCCCGATCCACCAGGGTCTCGGTGTCCGGCCGGGGGATCAGCACGTCCCGGCACACGTCCAGGGTGATGCCGTAGAAGTCCCACTCCCCCAGGATGTACGCCACCGGCTCCCCGGAGAGACGCCTGCGCACCAGCTCCAGAAAGCGGGCCTCCACGTGGTCGGGGGCGTAGAGGGTCAGATCCTTCATCATCTGCTCCCGGTTCTTGTCGGAGGCCAGGCACAGCAGCTCCCGGGCCTCCAGCTGGGCCTGATCCACCCCGGCGGCCTTCAGGTCGCGGCGGGCGTTGAGATATAAGTCGTTATATGTGGTTGCCACAGCCGTTCCCCCTTACCACGCGTCGGCGCCCTGGGTCTCCGGGATGACCTGCTTCAGCGCCTCGATGCCCACCTCGATCATGGAGTCGTCCGGCTCGAAGGTGGTGAAGTTCTGCATCCACATCCCCGGCGCCCGGAGCGCCCGGCAGACCGGGCCGTCATGGCCGCCCACATAGCGGTTGAACTCGTAGGTGACCCCCACGATCAGGGGCAGCAGCAGCAGATGGAGGGCCATCCGCAAAAACGTGTTCTCGATCTTCAGCGGCGTGAAGATGACGATGGACAGGAAGATGGACACCGCGATCACCACGAACAGGAAGCTGGTGCCGCACCGGGGGTGGTGCCGGGGCATCTTCCGGACGTTCTCCACGGTGAGCTCCAGGCCGTTCTCATAGCAGTAGATGGTCTTGTGCTCCGCGCCGTGGTACTCGAAAACCCGGTGGATCTCCTTCATCCGGGACACCAGGATCAGATACACAAAGAAAATGGCCACCTTCAAAATGCCCTCCAGCACGGAGCGGAACCACAGGGGCATCCCCTTCCAAAAGAGGCCGACGAGCCCGGTGACGGCGGTGGGCAGCAGGATGAACAGCCCCACCGACATGGCGATGCCCAGCACCGCCGCGATGGTGACGATGATGGCGCTGGCCTTCTCGCTGGAGAAGTGGTCGTTGATCCACTTGTCCAGAGCGCCGGGCTCCTCGTCCTCCAGCTCGGCCATGCCGGAGATCTCGGCGGAGCGCATCAGCGCCCTGACCCCGTTGACCATGGAGGAGCAGAAGATGAACACCCCCCGGACAAAGGGCAGCTTTGCGAAGGCGCTCTTGGGCGGGATGGGGGTGACCTCGATGTCCAGCTCGCCGTCGGGCTTGCGCACCACCACGGCCTGTTTCTCCGGGCCGCGCATCATAATGCCCTCCATCAGCGCCTGTCCGCCGCAGGAGGTCTTGTAGGGAGTACAGGTCTGCGCTTCTTGTTTTGGCATAGGTTACTCCTTGCTGTACAGCGATTATATCAGAACATTCGTTTGATTGCAAGTCATTTTAGAACAAAAGTTCTAAAAATCTTACACCGTCTCCTCGTAGAGGGGCAGGCGGATGACGGCCTCGAAGCCGCCGCCGGGGGCGTTGCCCACCTCCAGGGTGCCGTTGTGGGCGGCGATGATCTCGTCGCACACCGCCAGACCGATGCCGGAGCCGCGGACGTTGGAGGAACCCTTGTAGAACTTGTACTTGATGTAGGGCAGCTCCTCCTCCGGCACGCCGTGGCCGTGGTCGCGGATGTGGATGGCGGCGTACTCCTCCTCCTTCACCAGGGAGACCTCGATGCGGCCGCCGGCGCCGCCGTGTTTGTCGGAGTTGTCCAGCAGGTTGCAGAACACCTGGCGGAGGCGCTCCGGGTCGCCGTTCATAATGGGCAGCTCCTCCTCGCAGGGGGTGTAGACCAGCTCCAGCCCCTTCCGGCGGAAGAACTCCTGATAGGTATATACCGCGTCCTCAAGCTCGGCCTGGAGGTCGATGGGCTCCACGGAGAGGCTGAACCGGCCGGTCTCCATCCGGGAGAACTCCAGCAGCTCCTCCACCATGCGGGTGAGGCGCTGGGCCTCGGACACGATGATGCCCATGCCCTTTTTCACGTCGCGGGCGTCCCGGACTTCGCCGTTATACAGCGTCTCCGCCCAGCCGTTGATGGCGGTGAGCGGCGTGCGCAGCTCGTGGGACACGGAGGAGATGAACTCCGACTGGGTGCGCTCCGCCTGGTCGATCTTCATGGACATATCGTTGATGGTGTCCACCAGCTCGCCCATCTCGTCGTTGGCCCGCTTTTCCATCTGCACGCCGTAGCTGCCGGCGGCGATGCGCTTGGCGGTCTCGGTGACCTTTACCACCGGGTCAAGCACCGATCTGACGAAGGACGTCACGAACACCATCACCGCGCCCAGAACCAGCAAGGCGACGATCAGACACATGATCAGGATGCGGATCATCTGCCGATCCACCTCCCGCAGGGAGGTGATGAAGCGCACCACGCCCACCACGGTGCGGTTATACACCACCGGGGCGGAGGCGGACACCACCTTCTCCCCGCTCTCCCCCCTGCCGATGGCGGCCTGCACCTGCTGGGTGGAGATGGCGGCGGCCACGTCGGCGCTGTCCACGCTGGTGCCGGTGATGTCCATGTTGGAGGACATCAGCACCCGGCCGGTGGAGGTGAGGAACTGCACCTCGATGATGTTTTTACTCTCGAACTGGTTGACGAACTGCCGGGCGGCGGGGAGGTAGGTGCTCTGGGTATAGTTGCGGAACACGCCGGCGGCGGTCCGGGCGCGGCTCTCCAGGTCGGCCCGGATGTAGGAGGTGTAGTAGTTGTACACGGAGGCCAACAGCGCGACGATGATCAGCGTCAGCACCAGGGTGCTCACCGCCATCGCGCCGTATGTCCACAGGAAGCGCAGCTTCACCTTTCTCCCGGGCCTGGCCTCCTCCGCCTGCTCCTCTCCCGGCTTGTGGTGGTCGATGACGGGCTTTTTGCCCCGGTGCCCCGGTGTTTTTTTCAGGTGCTCCTGTTCCTGCTCCATTCCGCTCGCCTCCTCTCCGGGGTAACGTTCCAATCAGATGTAGTCCGGGATCACACGTCCCACTTGTAGCCGTAGCCCCACACGGTGGTCACGTGGGTGGGGTTCTGGGGGTCGTCCTCCAGCTTGACGCGGAGGCGCCGGATGTTCACGTCCACGATCTTCAGCTCGCCCACGTACTCCCGGCCCCACACGGCCTCCAGGATCTCCTCCCGGGAGAGGGCCTTGCCGGGGTTGTCCATGAACAGCTTGACGATGGAGTACTCCACCTGGGTCAGCTTCACCCGGCGGCCGTCCTTCTCCAGGGTGCGGTTGCGGGTGTTCAGCAGGAAGGGGGGCTGGCTGATCTCGTCGGCGCCCACGGAGGCGGGGCTGCCGCCCGCCCGGCGGTACAGGGCGTCCACCCGGGCGGTGAGCTCCGCCGGGGAGAAGGGCTTGGTGACGTAGTCGTCCGCGCCGGTCATCAGCCCGGTGACCTTGTCCATCTCCTGGGTGCGGGCGGTGAGCATGATGATGCCGATCTGGGCGTTGCCCGCCCGGATGCGGCGGCAAACCTCGAAGCCGTCGATCTCGCCGGGGAGCATGATGTCCAGCAGGGCCACCTTGATGTCCGGGTTCTTCCGGATCTGCTCCAGGGCCTCCTCGCCGCTGCCGGCCTCGATGGTGTCGTATCCCGCCCGCTTCAGGTTGATGACCACAAAGCTGCGGATGTTGGTCTCGTCCTCCAACACCAAAACTTTACGCATATCGCCGCGCCTCCTTACCGTTTTTGTCAGTTGGCGGACCACTCCGCGGTGATCACGTTGAACCGCTCGAGCAATCCGGATTCGTCCACCCCGCTGACCCATACGCTGGGATCCAGGGCGGCGCAATAGATGGTGGAACTGTCGCTGTACAGGGTGAACCGGCCGGCCATGTTGGCACGGGCCTGCCGGTTGCTGCCGGTGAGCCGGTAGATGGTCAGGAAGGGCCGGTACTCGCTGCCCAGCCGGAGGTAGAATACCACCGCCCGCTCGCCGCGGCCGCTGTTGCTGTCGTCCCGGGCGGCGGTGACCCTGCCCGCCCAGCCGTCCGGAAGGGTCAGGTACCAGCCGTCCACCGTGGAGTGGTAGGTGACGCACGCCACGGAGCTCCTCCCGTTGGAGTCAAACCTGCGCCAGCGGAGGAAGTACTGGTTGGAGGGGCTCTCCGGATCCAGAGGCTCCAGCGCCTCCGGAATGGGGATCTCCAGCACGCCGTCGCCGTCGATGTCGGCGGGCGCCACCTCGGTATAGCTGCGGAAGGTGGCTCGGCTCACCCCGGTGACGGGATCCCGGGTCAGATTGGTCAGCGTGCCGTCGCCGTTCAGGGTCAGCACGTCGGTGACCTGTCCCTCGTCCATCCCCAGCGTCACATAGACGCCGGGCCTGCCGTCGGCCAGCAGCGCCGCCCGGGCGGACACCACATCCCGCATCCCCTGGGACAGGAGGGCGGAGGTGGTCATCACCATGCTGCCGTCCTGGAAGTCGTAGTACTCCGCCCGGTCGTTGCCCGTGCCGGAGCCGTCCTGCTGCAGGACGACCAGCTCCCGGTCGCCGTCCTTGTCCAGGTCGGAGGCCAGATAGCCCTCGTTATAGGTCACGCTCATCAGCTCGTTGCTGTCCAGCAGATTCAGGGCGTAGGCCGCCAGGGTGTGGACGCCGGCGCCCATCTGCCAGCTGACGATCATCTCCCGGCTGCCGTCGCCGGTGAGATCCTCATATGCCACGGAGTTGATGGAGGTGCCCTCCCCCTCCAGGGTGTAGACCAGGCGGTAATCGTCCTCGCCTGTCCGGCGGAACACGCACACCCGCAGGGGTTTTTCGTCGGCGTTGGTCACCCGGAGGAACACCGCGGCGGCCTCCTGGTCGTTGTCGCCGTCCAGGTCGATGAGCTGGATGGTGGAGGTGTTGCTGCCGTAGCTGATGACGGCGTACTCCGCGCCCAGGCTCTGCATGGTGTCGTTGATGTTCCGCTGCAGGCCGGCGTACTCCTCCGCCAGGCCGGGCAGGGCGTAGAGGCTGTCCACCGACTTAAAGCCGCAGCCGGACGCCGCCAGCGCCAGCAGGCCCAGCATCATCCCCAAAAGCAGCGCTTTTATGGTTTTTTTGAACATCCGGCTTCCCTCCTTTTGGCGGCCGGGGCCGCCTTCGCATAGTTCGAGACATTATATCACAAAATTTTCTACCTGCATAGAGGTTTTGAAAAAAAGAGAGACAGCGTAAAGCTGCCTCTCCCGGAATCAGCGATCCGATCACTGTGCCTTCTTCATCTGGGCCAAATCCCTGTTGAGCTTTTTCACCGCGGCCTCCAGCGCGGACACGCGGGCGTCCAGCAGAGGAAGGTCGTCCAGCGGCTCCAGCTTTTCCAGCAGCATCTCATGGCCCTCCGCCAGCAGGTTGAACTTCTTCTCAAAATGCTCATCCATCAGGACAGCGACGCCCTGCATGATGTCCCGCTTGGTTTCGGCCAATTTGACGTCCATGCGATCCTCTGAAGCCTTGATCAGTTGTGCTATGGCCTGCAAATCTTGCTCTTCCAGCATGGTATGTACCCTCCCAAACACCAAATTGCACGCTCACCTTGCCCGATAAAGCAGAGGGCTCCAAATCTTTCGATTTGGAGCCCTCCCTTTTGGTACGCCCGAAGGGACTCGAACCCCCAACATTCAGAACCGGAATCTGACGCTCTATCCAATTGAACTACGGGCGCGTTTTTTCTGGACGCTCACGTAGTATAGCAGAATTTTCCCCGGTTGTAAAGCGGGAATTTGAGAAAATTTTTGCCGCGGGCTGCTCGAACCAGACCGCTCCCCGGTGGAGGCTCCGCCCCTCCATCCAGGCGCGGAAGTCGTACTCCTTCCGCTTTGCCCAATTGGAGGTCACCACCTTCACCCCGTCCCCGCCGTCGTACAGCCGGGTGGCGGTCACCCAGTGGAAGCGCAGCTCCCGGATGGGCGTGTTCCAGGTCAGCAGCAGCACCGGGCAGTCCCGGCTCAATCCGTCCGCGATATAGTCCTGCATGGCGATCCTGCCTCTCCGGACTGCGCGGAGGGGCACCCCGCGGTCGCGGGCGTACCGCTCCACCCCCCGGATCAGCTTTCCGACGGTGAAGATCCCCCAGGGCCGGGGTTTCAGATAGCCGTACAGTTCCTTTTGCGCGGCGTTGAAGCCGTTTGCCGTCAGGTCGTGGGGCCACAGCCCCTCCATCCCAGGACGCCGCGAAAGGTACGCCAGCATATTACACGCGGCGGTGACCCCGCAGGCCCGATCCGCGAAGAATTTGGACACGCCCGCGGCGGTGAGCCAGCCCTGGTACCCGCCGTAGCGGACGCCGCCCCTCCCCTTCACGGGGACAAACTCCTCCCAGCGGGTGAGAGCGCCCAATTCCGTGGCCACGGCCTTACTTCGCCCAGTCCCGGCTGCGGCCCACGGCCTTGCTCCAGCCGGCCAGCAATTTGTCCCGCTCCGCCGCGTCCATCCGGGGCTCGAAGGTGTTGTCGCACTTCCACAGGTGCTTCAGCTCGTCGGTGTTCTGCCACACGCCGGTGGCGAGGCCCGCCAGATAGGCGGCCCCCAGGGCGGTGGTCTCCCGGATGGCCGGGCGGCGCACCTCCCGGCCAATGACGTCCGCCTGGAACTGCATCAAAAACTTGTCCCGGCTGGCGCCGCCGTCGGCCTTGAGGGCGCTGAGGGGCAGGCCGGTATCCGCCTCCATGGCCCGCACCAGATCCGCCACCTGATAGGCGATGGACTCCTGGGCCGCCCGGATGATGTGCTCCCGCCGGGTGCCCCGGGTGATGCCCAGGATGGCCCCCCGGGCGTACATATCCCAGTACGGGGCCCCCAGGCCGGTGAAGGCGGGCACCAGATAGACGCCGCCGTTGTCGGGCACCTTCTGGGCGTAGTACTCCGCGTCCCGGCTCTCGTTGAAGAAGCGCAGCTCGTCCCGGAGCCACTGGATCACCGCGCCGCCCACGAACACGCTGCCCTCCAGGGCGTACTGCACCCTGCCGTCCAGCCCGATGGCGATGGTGGTCACCAGGCCGTTTTTGCTCTCCACCGGGGTGTCGCCGGTGTTCATCAGCAAAAAGCAGCCGGTGCCGTAGGTGTTCTTGGCGTCCCCCGGCTCAAAGCAGGTCTGGCCGAACAGGGCCGCCTGCTGGTCACCGGCGATGCCGGAGATGGGCACCCGGGCGCCCAGAACGTCGGTATAGCCGTAGATCTCGCTGGAGGAGCGCACCTCCGGCAGCATGGCCCGGGGGATGTCCAGGGCGGCCAGCAGTTTGTCGTCCCAGTCCAGCTTGTGGATGTCGTAGAGCATGGTGCGGCTGGCGTTGGTCACGTCGGTGACGTGGACTTTGCCCCCGGTGAGCTTCCACACCAGCCAGGAGTCCACGGTGCCGAACAGCACCTCGCCCCGCTTCGCCTTCTCCCGGGCCCCCTCCACGTGATCCAGCAGCCACTTGATCTTGGTGCCGGAGAAATAGGCGTCGGGCACCAGGCCGGTGGTCTTTTTGATGTAGTCCCCCAGGCCGTCCGCCAGCAGGCCGTCCACGATGTCCGCCGTGCGGCGGCACTGCCACACGATGGCGTTGGCGATGGGCCGGCCGGTGTCCTTCTCCCAGAGGATGGTGGTCTCCCGCTGGTTGGTGATGCCGATGCCGGCGATCTCCTCCGGGCTGACGCCGGACTGGGCGATGACCTCCATCATCACCGCGTACTGGGAGGACCAGATCTCCATGGCGTTATGCTCCACCCAGCCCTCTTTGGGGTAGAACTGGGTGAACTCCTTCTGGCTGACGGCGATGATGTCCTGCTCCCTGTCGAACAGGATGGCGCGGGAGCTGGTAGTGCCCTGATCCAGGGCCAGGATATAGGTTCCCATAGGGCTTCTCTCCTTTCAGACGGACGGCAGATCCCGGGTGGCCACCACGTTTGCCCCCGTGCCGCAGACGTTTTCAATGACCATCTGCCCCACCTTCACCGGAGCGGCGAGGGTGACGCCCTCCAGCGCGGCCATCACCTCAAAGATGCTCCCCTTGGGAACGGGCCGGTCGGTCTTGACGGGGCACCGGGGGTGGGCTCCGCCCTCACAGCGGACGGTGGAGGTCACCGTGCGGGTGGGGGCGGTCAGCTCGACTTTGCCGTACTCCGCCCCTCTGGGGCAGCCGTTGCCGGTGACGGCATAGCCGTTTTCCTCGTCCACTTTCAGGTGGCAGCCCTGGGGGCAGACGATACAGATCAGTTCAGTCATGCCGGTTCGGCCTCCTTTTCCGCGACGGACACCGTCACGTCGCCCACGATCCTGTCCAGCAGTACCCGGGGCAGCGCGATGCGCTCCATCTCGCCGGGGGCCAGGCGGTCACGGTTGAAGGCGGCGATCCGCTGCCCTGCGCCGTCGGTGACCACGATACGGCTGGGGCCGCAGATGCGGTTCACCCGGAAGGCCACGGTGCAGGCCTTCTCCACCCGCTCCGGCTCGATCTGCTGGGGCAGGGTGTAGGTGACGCCGTCGCCGTTTTTGATCCTGATTATACGGGTATCGCCGGTGAGGACGGTCTTTCCCTCCGCCCAGCGCCTGTTCTGTACGTAGTCGGCGGCGGACTCCCCCGCCCGCCGGCTCTCCTCGGTGACGAAGTCCACCAGGTCGTGGACGTGGGCCACGTTGCCGCAGGCGAACACGCCGGGGAGGCTGGTCTCCATGTCCTGCCACACCACCGGGCCGTTGGTGCGGGGGTCGATCTCCACCCCCGCCTGGCGGGACAGCTCGTTCTCCGGGATGAGGCCCACGGACAGCAGGAGGGTGTCGCAGTCGAAGACCATCTCGGTGCCGGGGATGGGATTGCGGCGCTCGTCCACCTTGGACACCACCACCTGCTCCACCCGGTTTTTGCCCCGGATATCGGTGACGGTGTGGGACAGATAGAGGGGAATATCGTAGTCGTGGAGACACTGGACGATATTCCGGTTCAGCCCGCCGGAGTAGGGCATGACCTCCACGCAGGCCAGCACCTTGGCCCCCTCCAGGGTCATGCGGCGGGCCATGATGAGGCCGATGTCGCCGCTGCCCAGGATGACCACCCGGCTGCCGGGCATCCAGCCCTCCATGTTGACGTACCGCTGGGCGGCCCCGGCGGTGAACACGCCGGCGGGCCGGGTGCCGGGGATGCCGATGGCCCCCCGGGTGCGCTCCCGGCAGCCCATGGCCAGGATGACGGCGCGGGTCTGCTCGATGCGGTAGCCGGCGGACTTGCCCACCATGTGGACGGACGCGCCGCTCTCCTCCGGGACGACGTCCAGGGCCATGGTGTCCAGCCGCACCTCCACGCCGGTCTGCTTCAGCAGTTCGATGAACCGTCCGGCGTACTCCGGGCCGGTGAGCTCCTCCTTGAAGTGGTGGAGGCCGAAGCCGTTGTGGATGCACTGGTTCAAAATGCCGCCCAGCTCCTGATCCCGCTCGACGATCAAAATTTTGCGCAGGCCCTTCTCCCAGGCGGCGCAGGCGGCGGCCAGGCCGGCGGGGCCCCCGCCGATGACGATCAGCTCATACATGCCCCGCGCCCCCTTTCGTCTCCCGGCACAGCAGCCAACTGCCGGCCTGATCCTGGGTGACTTCGGTGTGGGAGAGACCCAGCTCTTTGCACAGTAGCTCCACCACCCGAGGGCCGCAGAAGCCCCCCTGACAGCGGCCCATGCCGGCGTTGACCCGGCGCTTCACCCCGTCCACCGAACAGGGCGGGATGGGCGAGCGCAGGGCCTCCAGTATCTCCCCCTCGGTGACGGTCTCGCACCGGCAGATGACCCGGCCGAAGGCGGGCTCCCGCTCCACCAGGGCGGCCCGCTCCGCCGGAGGCAGCACCTTGAAGCGGGTGCGGCGGCGCTCTGCGGTAAAGGTATCTTTCCCGACAAGCTCCAGGCCGGCCTGAGCCAGCAGTTCCGCGGCGTACTCGCCGATGGCCGCCGCCGCGGACAGGCCGGGGGAGCAGATGCCCGCCAGGTCGATGAAGCCGGGGGCGCCCTCCGCCTCCCGGATGACGAAATCGTCCCCGGATCTGGCCCGGACGCCGGCAAAGTTGCGGATGGACGCCCGGAAATCGACGGACGGCACAGCACGCAAGGCGGTTTCCTTTACATAGGCCATGCCGGCGGCCTCGGTGGAGGTATCGCTGCCCGCCACATCCTGGGCGTCTGGGCCCACGATCAGGTTGCCGTGGACGGTGGGGGCCGCCAGCACGCCCTTCCCCCGCTCGCCGGGGCACTGAAAGACGATATGGCTCACCCTGCCCCCCTCGCTCTTGTCCAGCAGGTAGTACTGGCCCCGGCTGGGGGTAATGTCGAAGGCGTGGGGGGCGGCCATGTCGTGGACGATGGCCCCGTCCACCCCGGCGGCGTTGACGACGAAGCGGCTCTCAAAGTCGCCGCCGGCGGTGTGGACGATCCAGCCGTTCTCCCCCCGGTCAATGCCGGTGACGGCGGCGTTCAGGCGGAGCTCCGCGCCGTTTTTCACCGCCGTCTCCGCCAGGGCCAGGCAGAACTCCCAGGGGGAGCAGACGGCGGCGGAGGGGGCGTACAGGGCTGCCGTCACGCGCTCGGACAGGTTGGGCTCCAGGGCCAGGGCCTCCTCCCGATCCAGCAGGCGGAGGCCGGGGACGCCGTTGGCCTCCCCCCTGCGGTACAGCTCCTCCAGCCTGGGCCCGTCCTCGTTGCTGAGGCTGACCACCAGGGAACCGCACTGCTTGTAGGGCACGTCCAGGGCGGCGCACAGCTCTTTCGCCAGGGCGGAGCCCCGGACGTTGAGCTTTGCCATGAGGGTGCCCGGCTTCGGGTCGTACCCGGCGTGGAGGATGGCGGAGTTGGCCTTGGTGGTGCCCATGGCCACGTCGTTCTCCCGCTCCAGCA
>CANQZJ010000043.1 GCA_947628315.1 uncultured Oscillospiraceae bacterium | reverse complement strand
CGGGACCGGGAGGGCAAGGTGTTCACCTGCGGCCACTTCGATCTGGTGATCTGCGACGAGGCCCACCGCTCCATCTATAACAAGTACCAGGACATCTTCACCTGGTTCGACGCGCCTTTAGTGGGCCTCACCGCCACACCCAAGGACGAGATCGACAAAAACACCTACGAGATCTTCGAGCTGGAGAGCGGCGTGCCCACCTACGGCTACGACCTGGCCCAGGCGGTGAAGGACGGCTACCTGGTGGACTTCCTGTCGGTGGAGACGCGGCTGAAATTCATCGAGGAGGGCATCGTCTACGACGAGCTGTCCGAGGCGGACAAGGCCGCCTACGAGGAGACCTTCAGCCGGGACGGCGAGATGCCGGACAGCATCAGCTCCTCCGCCCTGAACGAATGGCTGTTCAACGGGGACACCATCCGGGAGGTTCTCCGGGTTCTCATGGACAACGGCCTGAAAATCGACTACGGCGGCAAAATCGGCAAGACCATCATCTTCGCCAAGAACCACGCCCACGCGGAAAAAATCCTGGAGGTGTTCCATCAGGAATACCCCCATTTGGTCGGCTATGCCCAGGTCATCGACAACTATCTGAACTACGCCCAGAGCGCCATCGACCAGTTCTCCGACCCCAAAAAGCTGCCCCAGATCGCCATTTCGGTGGACATGTTGGACACCGGCATCGACGTGCCGGAGGTGCTGAACCTGGTGTTCTTCAAGAAGGTATTCAGCCGGGCCAAGTTCTGGCAGATGATCGGCCGGGGCACCCGCCTGTGTCCGGGTCTGATGGACGGGGCGGACAAGGACAAGTTCTACATCTTCGACTTCTGCGGCAACTTCGAGTTCTTCCGCATGAACAAAGGCAAGCCCACCGCCAACCAGATGGCGGTGCAGAGCGCCGTCTTTACCCTGAAGGCGCAGATCGTCTACAAACTCCAGGATCCGGCTTATCAGACGCCGGAGCTGGCCGCGTTCCGCCAGTCCCTGGTGGACGACATGGCGCGGAAGGTTCGGGAGCTGGATCGGGAGAGCTTCGCCGTGCGGCAGCACCTCAGATATGCGGAGCTGTATTCCGACCCGGAGAACTACGCCGCCCTCACCTATGAGGACACGCTTCGCATCAAAGACGAGCTGGCCCCGCTGATCGTGCCCGACCCCGACGACCCCAAGGCCGTGCGGTTCGACGCGCTGCTGTACGGCATCGAGCTGGCCTGTCTGGCGGGGGAACAGTACGCAAGGGCACGGAAGGATCTTATCAAAAAAGCCAGAGCCATCGCCGGAGTCCCCAACATCCCGGAGATCATGGCCCAGTCGGAGCTGCTCCAGAAGATCATACACACCGGCTATGTGGAGAGCGCCGGCATCGGCGACTTTGAGTACATTCGGGAAAACCTGCGGAACCTCATCAAGTACATCCCCATCGACCATATCCGGTATGACACCGATTTCGACGACGAGATCCTGTCCATGGAGTGGAAAGAGCCCGACTTGGAAAACGACGACCTGAAAAACTACAAGGCCAAGGCCGAATTCTATCTCCGGCAGCACCTGGACGAGGCCGTCGTCGCCAAGCTGCGGGGCAACGTCCCGCTGACGCCGGATGACGTGGCCGACCTGGAGCGCATCCTCTGGAGCGAGGTGGGCACCCGGCAGGACTACGAGGCGGAGTACGGCAGGAAACCCCTGGGCGAGTTCGTCCGGGAGATCGTGGGCATGGACATAAACGCCGCAAAAGAGGCCTTCGCCCAATATCTCAACGACGCCAGCCTGGACAGCCGGCAGATCTATTTCGTCAACCAGATCGTGGAGTACATCGTCCACAACGGCGTTTTGAAGGATCTGTCCGTTTTGCAGGAGCCGCCCTTCACCGACCGGGGCAGCGTGGCGGAGGTGTTCACCGACATGACCCTCTGGCTGGGCATCCGGGCGGTGATCGACCGGATCAACGCCAACGCGGCGGCATAAGAAAAACCTCGTCCTATGAACGATTTCTAAACTCTCCCATGGCTTTGTTCAAGTCACGGGAGAGTTTTTTGAAAGCGCGGGAATCTATTGCCCCCTCGCGCGATCCACGGCGCCCCGCAACGCGGATCGCTTCAAGGGCTTTCGTTTCTCTGTTTTTGATGCCATTTTGATGCTGCCGGCAATCAAAGCCCTGCCTAATATATCTCCACCCCCTGTCATAAACAGCAGGGGAACAAGACGAATCAAACAAACGAAAGCTGCCGCGGTCAGCTCGGCAAAAACGGCGAAGGCCGGGCCCATTCGGGCCCGGCCTTCGCCGTTTGGGAAAGTAGGAGGAACACGTGATCAAGCCACGGTTTCTGCAATTTTGCGTGGGAGTTCCAGTCAGCTGGCCTTCTTCTCCTTCATCCAGCGGCGGACGATGGCGATGACGCCCCAGACGGTGAGGCCGGCGGCCACCACCCACACGCCGATGATGATGAAGTAGTAGTTGGCGAAGGGCAGCCCGCCCACGTGGACGCCGTGTACCACGCCGTTCATGGCGTTGGAGTTCACGGTGGTGTAGAGGATGTGCTTGATGGCCTGCCGGGAGAAGTACCGGGAGGCGGGGTTGTTGGCGGTGTCCAGAGGCGCGTCCACGGTGAAGCCGGTGAGCTTCAAATCGCCGCCGGCCCGGACGCACTGCTCGGTGTCCATGGTGCCGCCGCCGTCGTAGTCGGTGATGACGGTGCCGTCAAAGCCCCACTCGTTGCGGAGGACGCCGGTGAGCAGATGCCAGTTGCCGCCCGACCAGGTGCAGCCGATACGGTTGAAGGAGGACATCACCGCCATGACCGTGGGGATCTCCACCTCGGTCTGGGTGTAGGACTTGCTGGCCTCGTCGTACTGCTGAACCATGACGGTCTGAGTGCCCCGCTCCTCGATGCAGGTCTGGAAGGGCTTCAGATAGATCTCGCGGATGGCCTGCTCATTGGCGAAGGTGGCCACGTGGCTGCGGTGGTCCTCCTGGTCGTTGAGGGCCAGGTGCTTGATGTAGGCGTACACGCCCTTCTGGGCGCAGGCGGTGGAGGCCTGGAGCGCCATCTCGCCGGACATGAAGCCGTCCTCGGAGTAGTACTCGAAGTTGCGGCCGGCAAACGGCGTGCGGTGGATGTTCATGGCGGGGGCGTACCAGCCGGAGATGATGCCGGTGTACTGGTGGTTGCCCCAGTTGCCGTCGGCGGCCAGGGCGTCCTCGCCCACGTAGTAGCCGTGGTACCAGGCGTTCTCACGATCCCAGCTGGCCGCCTGGTTGGTGGCGCAGGGGTAGGTGATGGAGTAGGGCTCGTGGGTGATGCCGCCCTCGTTCAGGCCGGAGGGGCCGTCGTAGTCGATGGCCCGGGGCTTGCTCATGTTGCCGGAGCCCAGGGTCTGGTAGCCGCCGTTGCGGATGATGGACTCCAGCTCGGCGATGTCCATCTGGTCGATGAGGGCGTCCCAGCCGCCCTCGGCCTCCACCTCGTCAAAGTCCCGGCCCCGGAAGTCGATGAGCTCCAGGCCGTTCTTCTGGCTGTACTTGCCGTCCAGGGCGGCGGCCTCGTCCTCGGTCATGGGGTTCATGGAGGCCCCCACGCCCTTGGCCTGGATGTTGGCCTTGATCTCGTCGGAGACCTCGATCTCCCAGGTGTAGCCGTTCTTCTCGCTGAAGGGGCTCTCCCGCTTGGAGTCCTGATTGCCGTGGGTCACGGGGAAGGTGCCCACCCAGTCCTGACGGGTCAGGAACTTGTCCCGGGCGGTGAACTCGTCGTAGTGGGCGTGGTCGAACTGGTTGGTGACCTCCACCCCGGCCAGGGAGACGGCGTAGGTCTCGTTGTCCACCCCGTCGTTGCCGGAGAAGCTGTAAGTCCACTTGCCCACGAAGGAGGCGTCGGCCCCGCCGAACAGGGGCTCCACCGTCGTGCCACTGTAGGCCAGGAAGTTGTCCACGGCGGCGTGGGCGTTGGGGGCGGCGGTGAGCAGATAGTCGCCGGACTCCAGGATGTAGGTCTTGGCGTTCACGTCGTCATAGGAGATGAAGTCCTTGCGGTTGACGGTGACGGTGACCTCCTCGGAGGCGCCGGGCTGGATCTCGCCGGTCTTCCCGAAGCCCACCAGGGAGGCGGCGGCCTTCTCCACGTAGTTGGCCTTGTCGTAGTCGGTATAGGGGCTGTTCAGGTAGACCTGAACCACCTCGCGGCCGGCCACAGAGCCGGTGTTCTTCACGGTGACCCTGATCTGGATATTGCCGTCGGCGTCCATCTGGCCCATCTGGAAGCCAGACCACTCAAAGGTGGTGTAGCTCAGGCCGTAGCCGAAGGGGTACTGAACCACGGAGGCGTAGTCGTAGTCGCCGGCGTTGCCCTGGTCCAGCACCTTGTCCATGTACCGGGTCTCATAGTACTTGTAGCCCACGTAGATGCCCTCGTCGTAGAACACGGCGGCCTCCACGTCCTGGCCAGCGTTGACCATCATCATGTCGCCCATGTTCTGCATGGCGGGGGAGGAGAAGGCGTCAAAGGCGAAGGTGTCCACCAGGTGGCCGGAGGGGTTGATATTGCCGCTGAGCACATCGGCGATGGAGCGGCAGGCGTCGCCGCCGGCGCCGGGGGCCCAGAGGACGGCGGTGATGTTCTCGTAGTCCTCCACCCAGCCCAGCTCGAAGGCGTTGTTGGTGTTGACCACGATGATCACGTTGTCGAAGTTGTCGTTCAGGTAGCCGATGACCTCCAGCTCGGTGGAGTTGGGCTCAAGATAGTGCTTATCCTTGTCCTCGGCCACGTCGGTCCAGGCGCCCATGTAGCGGCCCAGGTCGCGGCCCTCGCCGCCGGTGCGGGCCAGGAAGAACACGGGGATGGTGCCCTGGGCCTCATTTTTGGCCTCGTCGGGGATGGCGGACACGGGGGCCTCCCGGATGGTCCAGTCCTCGGCGCCGCCATACATGATGGAGCCGTCGCCCCGCTTATAGGTGCCCTTGTTGTCGGTGTAGAACTTCCACAAAGACTCGTTGATGGAGAAGCCCTGCTCGGTGAGGGCGGTGCGCATATCGCTGGAGATGGTGCTGACGCCGGAGCCGGTGCCGCCGGCCAGCACGTCGATGGAGGAGGAGGAGAACAGGCTCAGCTTGGAGCCGGCGGCCACGGGCAGGCCCTTGCCGCCCTCGTTCTCGTTCTTCAGCAGGACGAAGCCCTCGGCGCCGGCCTTGCGGGCGTAGGCCTGCTCGGCGGCCTGGAGCTGCGCGGAGTCGGTGATGTCCCGCTTATAGTAGTTGGCGTCCACGCCGTTGGCGGCGCTGCCGCCGAACTGGGTCTCGCCGAAGATGTCCCGCAGCACCAGGTCGAACCGGCTGGTGGACACCACGGACACCACCACGGCGAAGGCCAGCAGGATGACCAGCAGGGGCGTGACGATGGCGGTGAGCTTCTTTGCGCTCATCTTTTTCTTTTGTCCTTTTTCTTTTGCCACAGAGATCCCTCCAGAATCAGATTTCAGATTTTTCGGCCCGTGGCACCGAGGGGGCGGGCCGTTTTTCCACGGTTCCCACATGGGGGATGACCTTCCATTCCAGGTTGGGCAGGAACAGGGCGGCCACGTCCAGGAACACGTTGAGCAGCAGGAACAGAGGCCACAGCAGGATGGCCGCCGCCAGCTTCCCCGGTTCCACTTTTGGGACGCGCCGCCGCTCCAGGATCACCAGCACCCCGGCGAACAGGGACGTCAGCGCCCAGGAGACGGCGAACAGCGCCAGGGACAGCCGCCCGTAAAAGGCCCAGACCGCTTCTCCGTCGTACCCGAACAGGGGGCACATGGCGATGGCGGCCAGGGTGGCCAGCAGCAGGGCCACGCTGATGACCCCCAGGGGCAGGATGGTGGCGGAGATGTCGAAGGCGGAGAACCGCCCCTTGCCGTCCAGCCCGGACTTCCGGGAGAACAGGGCCCTCATCAGGGCCTTGAACCGGGTGAAGAACACGATCATGTGCCCGCAGGCCCAGCGCAGCCGCTGGCGGAGCATCACGGGGACGGTGGTGGGCTGTTCGTCGAAGAACTCCGCCTCGTCGCAGTAGAGGATCTTCCGCCCCCGGGCGATCTGGTCGGCGGTGAACTCCCAGTCCTCGGTGAGAGTGACGTACTCCCAGCCCTGTTCCACCAGCTCGGCGGGGAACATGTAGCCGGTGCCGGAGACCCGGGTGCTGACGCCGCAGACGGTGCGGCCCCGGGCCTCGAACCGGCAGGCGGAGATAAAGTAGATGCCGTATAGGCAGGACATATAGTTGCTGCCGAAGTTGCGGGAGTTGCGGTAGGAGGTGATGACGTGCCGCTCCCCCGTGGCCACAAAGGCGTCGTTCATGCGGGAGATGTAGTCGGGGGCGAGGACGTTGTCGGCGTTGATGACGAAAAAGCCGTCGAACCGCTCGTCCTTCCACTCCCGGCGGATGCGGTCGAACAGATAGCGGTAGGCGTAGCCCGCGGTGCGCTCCGCCGGATTGTCGTACTCATACACCACCGCACCCTTCGCCCTGGCGATGGCGGCGGTGTCGTCGGTGCAGTTGTGGGCCACCACAAAGGCCCGCAGCAGCTCCCGGGGGTAGTCGTTCGCCCGTATGCTGTCCAGCAGGGCGCCGATCACCGCCGCCTCGTTGCGGGCGGCGATGATCACGCCGTATTTCAGCCGCCTGTCCGTTCTGGGGTACGTCCTCCGGCGGAAGACGCCGATGAGGGCAAACACCCCGTAGTGGAACAGCAGCAGGAAAAAGCAGAACCAGACGGCGATAAAAACGATGGCGATCAAGCCGAGATATCCCATGTCATTCCACACTCATTCATTCCGGTTTCCGTCCGGCCTCGCTGCCGGATGGCGGGGCAGGCTGTCAGATCAGCCCGCCCCCTGGGCGCCGCCGTTCAGGTCGATGCCGGTGGCGGTGGTCTTGATCCACTGATAGTCGGCGGTGGCGTCAGAGGGGGTGTACTTGCCCATCCAGCCCTCGGCGTCGGGGGTGCCGCACCAGTAGTTCATCAGGATGCGGCCGTTGGTGGCGGGCAGGGGGCCGTTGTCGGCGGTGGTGACGGTGTACACCGCCTGGCCGTCCACGTACCAGGTGATGGAGTCCTCGGCCCAGTCGAAGCCGTACTCATGGAAGTCCTCGCTGGCGTCGAAGCCCAGGTCATACCAGTGCTCGTGGCCGCCCTCGCCGTTGACGAAGTAGTTGAACTGCACGCCGGTGGTGTCCTTGCCCAAAAACTCGATGTCGATCTCGTCCCAGGGGTTGGGGTTGCCGTCCAGGCCGATGTCATAGTTGCCGGTGCAGGTGAAGAAAGTGCTGGCGGTGCCCTCCGCCTTGGCGGGCTTCATGCTCACCCGGTACTGGCCGAAGCCGTAGTGCAGGGCGGTGCGGGTCTCGCCGGAGTAGTAGCCCTGCTCCACCTCGCCCTTGGCGTCGGCGATGTGCAGGTGGAGCTGTCCGTCGGAATAGGTGACCTGGTCGCCCTTCCAGAAGGTATTGAACACGGATCCGTTGGACCAGCCGTCGGAGGCGAACACGCTGCCGTTGGCGGGGGCGCCGTCGGCAAAGTTCACGTCCAGGCCCTCGGCGGGGATGGGCTCGCTGCCGCCCTGCTCAGGCACCAGGGGGGCGCCCACGGCGGAGGTCTTGACGTACTTGTAGTCGGCGGTGGCGGGATTCAGCTCGTACTTGCCCATCCAGCCCTCGGCGTCGGCGGTGCCGCACCAGTAGTTCATCAGGATGCGGCCGGGGGTGGCGGGCAGGGGGTTATCCGCGGAGGCGGTGACGGTGTAGACGCCCTCGCCGTCCACATACCAGGTGATGGAGTCCGCGGTCCAGCGGAAGCCGTACTCGTGGAAGTCCTCGGAGGCGTCGAAGCCCAGGTCGTACCAGTACTCATGGCCGCCCTGGCCGTTGACGAAGTAGTTGAACTGGACGCCGGTGGTGTCCTTGCCCAGGAACTCGATGTCGATCTCGTCCCAGGGGTTCTCCTCGCCCTGGGCGTTGATGTCATAGGGGCCGGTGCAGGTGAAGAAGGTGCTGGCGGTGCCCTCCACCTTGGCGGGCTTCATGCTGACGGCGTAGTCGCCGAAGCCGTAGTACAGGTTGGTGCGGGCCTCGCCGGAGTAGTAGCCCTGCTCCACCTCGCCGTTGGCGTCGCCGATGCCAAGGTGCATCTGGCCGTCGGAGTAGGTCAGATAGTCGGCCTTCCAGAAGGTGTTGAACACGGAGCCGTTGGACCAGCCGTCAGAGGCGAACACGTTGCCGGTGGGGTCGGCGCCGTTTGCGAAGTCCACCACCGTGTCGCCGCCGAGGGGGGCCTCAGTGGCGGGGGCCGCGGTGTTGGGGTTCTCGGCGGGGCCGGGGCCCTGCTGGGTCTGGCCGCCGCAGGCGCACAGGGCCAGGATCATGGCCGCGGCCAGAAGCATCGCAAGGATTTTCTTTTTCATGGGGGAACGCTCCTTTCTGAAATCTCCCGCCGCCTCACGCCGGAGGGGCGGGCTTCTGGCCGCATTATAAAAAGAGGAACGCCCGCGCGCAACGGGCGTTCCTCAAACTGCGTTTTTATTACTTATTCTGTCGCTCCGCTTCCAGAAGCTGGGCCGTCTCCGTCCAATGTGAACAGGATGTTCAGGTGGTACACCCCGTCCTCCGCCGAGGCGGTCATCTCCCCGCCGTACTGGTGGACGATCATGCGGATGGACTGGGTGCCGAAGCCGTGGTATCCCTTGTCCTCCTTGGTGGTCATGGGCAGGCCGTCTTTGAACGCCAGCTCCCCCTCGAAGTAGTTGTCCTCCTGGATGAGAAGGATGTCCCCACGGGCCTTCACCACCAGGTTCACCACCCGGCGCTCCCGGTCGGGCACCTGCCGGGCAGCCTCCAGGGCGTTGTCGATGATGTTGCCGAACAGGCAGTACAGGTCGCCGTCCCGGAGGAAGGACAGCCGCGCCCCGTCGGCCATGCAGGAGAAGGTGATGCCGTTCTGCTCGCAGTAGAGGCTCTTTTCGGTGAGCAGCACGTCCAGCAGGCGGTTGCCCGTCTCCACGGCGGAGTCGTAGATGGAGATGCTCTTTTGCAGGTCGTCCACCGCCTCCGCCGTCACCCCCGCGCCCGCCGAGGCCATGGCCCCCAGGCGGTAGCGGATGTCGTGGCACTTCACGTTGATGAGGTCGATGGTGTCCTTGGAGATCTCATACTGCCGCTGGCTCTGGTGGATGGCGTGGCGGAGGTAGGCCAGCTGCTGCTGGAGCTCCTTGCCCTCCACCGTCTTGAAGCTGAGCAGCAGCACTATGGCGCAGCAGATCACCGAGAAGCAGTTCCCCGTCTGGCGCAGCACGAAGTACTCCCACACCTCGAACCGGTTCTCCCCGCCCACGGTGAGGGCGCCGAAGTAGATGTCCTCAAAGGAGCAGAGGATCACCGTCAGGCCCAGGATCAGCAGGGACAGGGCCAGCAGGCCGTGGTCCACCCGCCGGTTGGACAGGTAGGGCAGCAGCCGGCGCACCAGGAAGAAATACACCGCCGCGGCCGCCGCGAAGAAAAAGGCGTAGTACAGCAGATGGTAGTACAACTCGTACCGATCCCCCCAGCCGTCGCACACCCCCAGCTGACGCAGGCCGCACCACAGCAGCAGGAACAGCTTGTAGGTCATGTTCTGGGCGGCGTAGGCCATGGAGCAACAGAACAGCACGGTGGAGCGCCGCTCCTCGAAGCAGAAGCCCATCTGGAGCACCGACGCGGCGAACAGCAGCAGGTAGAGGAAGCTCCGCCCCCACACGTTGTTGCCGATGGCCTGATAGGCCCGGGCCGCGGGCAGGGCGATGGCCAGCATGGCCGCCGCCCCCGCCAAAAACCGCAGGGGGAACCGGGGGGCCCGATCCAGCTTCCCGGCGGTGAGGAAGTAGAACACATACAGCTCAAACAGAAATTCCAGGATGATCGCCCGGTAGACGAACCAGAACTCCATGCTCACCCCTCCCCTCTGGAGCCGGCGTACCAGTTGGCCAGCTCCGCCATGAACGCCGCCCGCCGGGGCCGGCTGATCTGCAGGACCTCGTTGCCCACCTGCACATCGTACCCCTTCACCCGGGTGATGAACTTGGGGTTCACCAGATAGCACTTGTTGCAGCGCAGAAAGCCGTGGGCGCTGAGCTCCCGCTCCACGTTGGAGAGGATGCCGGTCATCTCGATCACATCGTCGATCAGGTGATAGTACAGCCGGTGGCGGATGATCTCCACATACATCAGCTTGTCGGTGGAGATGCGGCACAGCCCGCCCGGCGTGTTCACCGTGAAGGCCCGCTCCTCGTTCATCAGGTAGATGTCCAGGGCCTTTTTGAACTTCAGGGAGAAGTCGAAGTAGCTCACCGGCTTGAGCAGGTAGCTCACCGCGTCCACCTCGTACCCCCGCAGAGCGTACTGGGACAGGTTGGTGATGAACACCAGGGAGACGTTCCGGTCGTGCTTCCGCAGCTCCACGGCGGTGTCCATGCCGTTCATCCTAGGCATCTGGATGTCCATGAACACCACGGCGTACACCGCCTGGTAGTCCCGGAGAAATTTCGCGCCGTTGGGGAACCGGACGATGTTGAACTGCTGGCCGGTCTCGGCGGCGTACCGCTGGATATACTCTGTCAGCCGCCGGGCGGCGGCGTCCTCGTCCTCCACGATGGCGATGTTCCTCACGTTTGCTCCCCCCATCGGGCAAAAATACGCAAAGGTAGGTATATTATAACGCAAATCCAGAAAAGCGCAAGGGCTGCCCGACAAAGGAAAGGCCCTTCTGGTCAAGACTCATCGACCAGAGGAGCCAAAAACTTTGATGCTATTTTGGTGCTTTGGGCACTACTGCGCCGTCCGCCGGGCGGGATTGACCCTGCGGAAACGCAGCGCCCGCTCCGGGGTAGTTTCCGGGCAGTCCTCATCAAAGCTGATAGGCATAGTCCTGGCCCGCTTTAGTTCCTCACGCTCTTTTTCCGTAAAGGCCAACTCCCGCTGTATCTCATAGGGAAAATCAGTTGTACTTGCCATAATAGAGCCCCCTTGCAGCACGATTATTATAGCACACTACAAGGAAAATGTGAAGTTAAACTTCCCAAGACTGATACTCCCCGCCGCCCTTCGGAAACGTAACGGTGATGATCGTCCCCACGTTCTCCTCGCTCCGCAGTTCGATCTCCGCGCCGTGGAGCCGCGCGGCGTGCTTGACAATGGACAGCCCCAGCCCCGTGCCGCCCAGCTCCTTGGACCGGCTCTTGTCCACCCGATAGAACCGCTCAAAGATGCGCTCCTGTGCCTCCTCCGGGATGCCGATGCCCGTGTCGGCCACGGTGAGCCGCACTGCCTCCCCGCCGTCCTCCACCCGGACGGTCACCGTACCGCCGCGTCTGTTATACTTGATGGCGTTGTCACAGAGATTGTGGACGATGCTCTCCAGCAGCTGGGGGATGCCGTTCAGCACGGCGGGACCGCCCTCCAGCGTGACGGCGACCCCGGCTGCCTCCGCCGCGCCGGCGAGAGACTTCACCGCCTCCTCCGCCAGGGCGTACAGATCCACGTCCTCCCGCCTCATATCCGCGGCCCCCTCGTCCAGGTGGGAGAGGTGGATGATGTCCTCCACCAGGCGGATCATGCGCTGAGCCTCGTTGTGGATCTGGGTGTAAAAGCGGCCCTTGTCCTCCTCCTTCACCATGCCGTTCTCCAGCAGCTCCGCGCAGCCGGCGATGGTGTGCAGGGGCGTTTTCAGCTCGTGGGACACATTGGCGGTGAACTCCCGCCGCATCCGGGCGGCACGCTCCTTCTCGGTCACGCTCTCGAATCGCTCCGCCAGCTCCTCCTGCTGCCGTCTGATCTGCCTCTGCTGGGCGTCCAGCCGGTGGAGCAGCGGGGACAGCTCGTCATACTCCCCGTTTTTCAGCGGCTCGTCAAGATCCAGCCGGTTCAGGGGAGCGGTGATGTGCCTGGCCAGCCGGTAGGCCAGCAGAGCGGAGAGAACCACCGCGATGACGGCGATGATCACCAGGGGCTGAGACATCCCCAGCAGCAGGGTCAGCATGGTGTTCTGGGCCACGGACAGCCGGATCACGGTGCCGTCGGTGAGCCGCCGGGCGCAGTACAGGGTGCGCTCCATCAGGGTGGCGGAATACCGGGCGCTCTCGCCGGAGCCGGTCTCCAGGGCCTCCCGGATCTCCTCCCGCTCCAGGTGGTTCTCCATTTCGTCAGAGTCCGTCTGGCTGTCGTAGAGCACCTGGCCGTCCGTGCCGATCCAGGTGATGCGGTAGTCCTTTGCCCCCAGGCCGGGGAAGAAGGCAGCCCCCGCGTACTCCACGCCGTGGGCGGCCAGTTCCGTCTCGGTCCGCAGCTGGCCCATCTGCACGCTCCCGAAGTAGTCGTACAGCACCCAGAGGAACAGCGCCACCGACGCCAGGAACACCCCGATGGCGGCTAGGCAGATAGACCGAAAAATGCGTTTGGTCATTTGTCCCCCTCCATCCGATAGCCCACGCCCCGCACGGTTTCGATGGCCTCCCCGAAGGGGCTCAGCTTGGTGCGCAGGGTGCCGATGTGGACGTCCACTGTGCGGGTCTCGCCGGCGTACTCCGTCCCCCATACGCTGCTGAGCAGCTGATCCCTGGTGAATACCCGGCCGGGGTTCTCCATGAACTTCCGCAGCAGCTCATATTCCTTGAAGGTCAGCTCCACACGCTCTCCCCCCGCTGTCACCGTATGGCGGGCGGTGTCCATCTCCAGACCGCCCAGGGCGATGATCTCGCTTGGCTCGGCGGGGCGGGAGCGCCGCAGCACCGCCCGGACACGGGACACCATCTCCATCATGCCGAAGGGCTTGGCCAGGTAGTCGTCCGCCCCCAGATCCAGGCCGATGACCTTGTCGTACTCGGCGCCCTTGGCGGTGGCTATGATGACGGGCACGCCGTTCCCGGCGGCGCGCAGCCGCTTCAGGATGCTGATGCCGTCCTCGCCGGGAAGCATGATGTCCAGCAGGACCAACTCCGGCGGGGCCTCCCGCAGGCCCTCCCAGAAGGCCGGGCCGTCGGCAAAGCCACGGGCCTCAAAACCCGCGGCGTTCAGGGCGTATATCATCAGATCCCGGATGCCGTTGTCGTCCTCCACGCAGTAGATCACGGTGAGCGCCTCCTCTCTTCTGCCGATAGTGTAGTCTTTTTTCCGTCCCGTGGCAAGTTCTTCTGCTCTGCGGACGGTTCTGCTATTCCGCCGTACCGCCCGCCAGGGCGTATTTTTCTCTGTATCCCCGGTACCGCTGCCGGAATTCCTCGCTGTCGTTCCTGACCTCCCGGAGAGACTCGTGGAGATCCAGCCGGTGCCGCGCCGTCTCCAGCACGCACCCGGCGATGTTGGAGCAGTGGTCGGAGGTGCGTTCCAGATCGGTGAGCATATCCACCAGGGCAAAGCCCCCCTCGATGGAGCAGTCCCCTCGCTGCAGGCGGAGGATATGGCTGGTCCGCATCTGCTCCTTCAGCCGGTCGATGACCTGTTCCAGCGGCTCCACCCTGGCGGCGGCCTCCAGATCGTCGCGGAGGAAGGCGGCCAGGGAGAGGTTCAGTATCTCGCCCACCGCCGACGTGAGGACAGACAGTTCCCGCTCCGCGCTGGCGGAGAAACTCAGGTTTTTGCTTCGCATCTCCTCCACAGACTCCAGGATGTTCACCGCGTGGTCCGCGATGCGCTCGAAATCCCCGATCATTTTCAGCAGCTTGGCGGCCTCGGCGCTGTCGTCCTCGCCGATCTGACGGGCGCTGAGCTTGACCAGATAGGTGCCCAGGAGGTCCTCATAATGGTCGGTCTCCTCCTCTCTGACCCGGACGGAGGCCGCCAGCTCCGGCGAATACCCGTGAACCGCCTGGATCGCGCCCTTCAGGGCGGACACCGCGTCCTCCGCCATATCCGCCGCCACCGCCCGGCACCGCTCCAGGGCGATGGACGGAGTGGCCAGCAGGCGCTCGTCCAATTCAGGCACGGACTCGGGCCGTCTGGCGTCGGGGATGAGCTTGCACACCAGGGCCTCCAACAGGCCGGACAGAGGCAGCATCAGCAGCGTACAGAGCACGTTGAACACCGAGTGGATCACCGCGATGCCGAACAGGGAGGCGGACTGATCCAGCAGCGGGATGGGAAACAGGGCCTTGGCCGCGCAGAACACGGTGAGCCACACGGCCACGCCGATCACGTTGAAGGACAGATGAACCATGGCGGCCCGCTTGGCGTTCTTGTTGGCGCCCACGGAGGAGAGTAGCGCCGTGACGCAGGTGCCGATGTTCTGCCCCATGATGATGGGCACCGCCGCCCCGTAGGATACCTGTCCCGTCACCGCCAGGGCCTGCAAAATGCCCACCGACGCGGAGCTGGACTGGATGATGGCAGTGAGTACCGCGCCGGCCAGCACTCCCAGCACGGGGTTTTTGAACATGAGGAACATCTGCTGGAAGGCGGGAACGTCCCGGAGGCCGGATACCGCGCCGGACATGGCCTCCATGCCGGTCATCAGCGTGGCAAAGCCCAGCAGGATCATGCCGGTGTCCTTCTTCCTGTCGTTCCGGCAGAACATATAGAAGATGATGCCCACCAGCGCCAGCACCGGCGTGAAAGAGGATGGCTTCAACAGATTCACAAAGAGATTGCCGCTGTCGATGCCGGCCAGACTCAGGATCCAGGCAGTGACGGTGGTGCCGATGTTGGCCCCCATGATTACGTTGATAGCCTGTTTCAGCGTCATCAGGCCCGAGTTGACAAAGCCGACCACCATCACCGTGGTGGCTGACGAGCTCTGGATCACCGCCGTGACGCCCAGGCCGGTCAACAGTCCGGCCAGCTTGTTGGTCGTCAGCTTCCCCAGCAGAGCGCGAAGGCTGTCGCCGGCCCGGCGCTCCAGGGCCTGACCCATCACGTTCATGCCGAACAGGAACAGGCTCAGGCCGCCGATCAGTGTCAATGCGTCAAAGATGTCCATGCAGATTTCCCCCTCCGTTTTGCTGCATGGACAGCGTATCAAAGCAAGGTCAAATCCGTTATCATAGTTTTGTAAAGTCTGTGTAAAGCGCCGGCGCGGTCAAGTAATCAACTCTCTGCCAATAAAAAGCGCAGGGCCAACGCCCATCCGCTTCACCCCCTGTTTGCCCGCGTGAGCCGCTGTGTGCCTCGCCTGCCGGCGGGGTGGCATCCGTGCCCACCCCGGCGATTCGCCCCAGAACTCGCCCGCTTTCCAAGACCACTCGCGCTCCGATTTCCTCCGGCATTTTCACCAAACAAGAGCAATGCAGAGGGGGCGAAAGAGGTGCGGGATAAAAGCGGGTGGTCGCTTTCGCGCCCACCCGCTAGCTAACACCGCCCCGCAACGCGGGTCGGGGGACTTGCAAAAGGTGGTCGGTTTTCACCTCTTTGTGCTGTGCCAGGTGGTCAGCCACCCCGCAAACCCGCACCGTTGGCGGATTCCCGCGCGGTGTGGTAGGTGGTCGGTTTACCTTTTTTCGCATTTTTCGCAGAGTTATCAGTTTGTACACCTTTGGCCGAAGCAGTTCTGGTATGTGTTGTCTCTGCGAAAGAAGTGACACAGATGCAGAAAAAGCTACTGACCAACGGCAACGTATTCAAACGCACCGACGGACGTTGGAACGGCGTGGTCTGGTATCTCGATGAGCAGGGAGAGCGCAAACGCAAATCCTTCTGCGGCACGTCTAAGCCCGAAGTCAAGGCCAAGATCACCGAGTACATCGCGGACTTCAAGCACCAGATTGCC
Source organism: uncultured Oscillospiraceae bacterium (assembly GCA_947628315.1). Taxonomy (GTDB): domain Bacteria; phylum Bacillota; class Clostridia; order Oscillospirales; family Oscillospiraceae; genus Enterenecus. Next base: position 2,524 of record CANQZJ010000043.1, on the reverse strand, counting down.
GCTTCGGACGAGTCCAAGCAGCTCCTCCAAGATAGCCTCTCCAACTGGCTCCGGGTGTTCAAGTTCCCGTCGGTGGAGCGGACGATTTGCCTCGCCCTTCAACCAGAAGTTGAGCCGCCGCTAAATCCATAAAGAAACAAGTTATTGAAAAAAGCCTGACGCGGTTGTATGGTTAAACTACAAAGGGCCTTTTGAATCATTTTGGAGGTAAATACATGGATATGAACGCGGTAGGGCGTCAAATCGCTGATCTGCGCCGAGCCAAGAGAATGACGCAGGCGGATTTGGGCGAACGCCTTGGTATCACCTTTCAGGCCGTCAGCAAATGGGAACGAGGTGAAACGCTGCCGGACACAGCAATCCTGCCGGAATTAGCAGCGGTGCTTGAGACTACGGCAGACAACATTCTCTCCGGTGGGCAGCGGATCGTCGTCTACACCAAGAAACTTACGATGGAGGATCTTCGCCGGGCCATCCGGTGCCTTGACGACATGGGCCGACTCATGGGCAGGGATAATCCAATTTATCTTGCCGCTGTGGAGGGAATCAACACCCGCATGAACTCTGAGATACGGGACGCCTTTTCAGACAAGCACATTTTTGAGGTCTTTGTGGCCGAGGCAGCCATCCAGGGTCTTATGGCGGGAGCGTATCTCGATCCCACAGACGTGAGAAACAATTTTGAGAGCGTAAAGCTCCGGGATATTGTCCTGAACAAATGCACAGAATATGGGATTAAATAGTGGCGCAACCTGGTGCATTCGGTAAAACTTCTTGTGCGCCTTTTCCACTACCTCGCCAGTGGTGTAAACAGCCGAGCGGCACTATCAAAGCCCTCTCGCCACGCCAAAGGGCAGACCTCCTGGGACACTCCACCTCTGAAATTACGGAACTCAATTACGTCAGGAAGGACACTGCCCGTCTGGCTGGGATCACGACGGGGTTCGAGCTGTGAGCCTGTAAAAACACCCCTGCCTAAAACAGTCAAGCCATTTTGCAACCCAAAAATTAAGACACATAATCAAAGAAAACGCCCCTCTGGCCAAAACCCACCGACCAGAGGGGCCAATAACTTTGATGCTATTTTGGTGCTGTACCCGACGGAACAGGGCCCCCGCAAAGCCGGCCTTTGGCTTTGTGGGGAAAGGAGGAGCAGCGGAATGAGCGCGCTCTGGCGCAAAGCGCCGGAGCAAGCGTTATGAAGCTTGCTCCGACGCGGCAGGGGCAGAAGGATTCGGTCTCGCCTGCCGGCTCGGTCGTGCGGTGGGCGCCCGCCACCGGCGGGCACCGCCCCTCGGCACTCGGTTTTGGAGTGGCTGTTGGAAAATTTCTGGGGTGCAGGACTTCCCGCTCGTTTCGGGCGGTTGCGGGGTTCCACCTACTATGCCCTTCTGTTTTTGATGCTATTTTGATGCTGCTAAGCCTGCTTTGCGGCTCCTCTTCCCATCAGTAGACACCTCAAACAGCAAGTATCCGAAAGCCATACAATCAAGGCCGCTGCGGGCAGATTGGGCGCCCCGCCGCAGTTATTTTCCAGCCACCACCCACCGTCGCCAGCCCAGCCAGCAGAAGGCCAGCAGCACAATGGCGATGACCGCATACAGCAGCGCCCCGGACTGAAACAGGTCCAACTTCAAGCCAAAGAGGTCGGTCAGCGTCAGGCTGGCGAACGCGTGCTGATCCACCAGATTGGCGGGCAAAAACTCCATCCAGCCTCCTACATTATTAGGCCGCATGGTCAGGAGCATCACCCCCACGGAGACGGCCAAAGCAGCTACGCCGCTGCCGGTAAACACCGATACCGCCGCCGTCAGCGCGCCGCACAGCAGGGCGTAAATCAGCAGCAGGACCACGAGGATGCCAATCCCCTGCCCAGAGGTGAGGGGATGGAGGCACGCCCAGAGCCAGGGCTGGAGTTGGATGGCCCCGTCCCAGCCCCAGGTCCCGTACAGGGCCAGCTCGGCCCCGATGAACGCGCCGACCACCGCCAGCACCGCCAGCATGGCGGACAGCCCGCCCGCCAGTATCTTGGCCAGATACAGCGTCCGGCGGCCCCGGCGGGAGCTGAACATGAGGGCGTCCATCTTGGTGCGGCGCTCCGAGGCGAACAGCTCGCACAGGCAGACCCCGGCAAGGATGGGCGTCAGGATCGTCAGCCCGCCGCTGCCCAGGCGGGCGGTCAGCTCCTCCACGCTGGTGACGGGCTGATAGACAAAGGGTTTTTCCACCTTGACCTCCAGGTTCTCCCAGTAGGCGGCCTCCTCCGGGGTGGAACAATACTTCTCAAGGTTCATTTTGATGCCCGCCTTCCGGCTGTCATAGAAGTCCTCCGCCGTACCCTCCAGCCACTCACTCCAGTTATAGGAGAACTCGGCGTAGCTGGGGTCCACCAGCATGAACCAGCAGTCCTTCTGAAACCGCTCCCCATAGGGAGGAACGCTCTCCCGGCCTTTGCGGAAAAATTCCTCGTCCATCACCTGGCCGGACAGCTTCCGCGCCCCCTCTACCCGGATGCGGTACTGCT
>CANQZJ010000042.1 GCA_947628315.1 uncultured Oscillospiraceae bacterium | reverse complement strand
ACGCCGAAGATCGTGGACAAGCCCGCGGAGGACAGCGAGCTGTTCATTTTCGCGCGGGAGCCTGATTGGAAAAAGAACCTTGATCCCACCACTCTGGAGCGGGTGGGCGAGCTGCTGCGGGACTATGAGGCCGTCCTCTCCCGCGTCCGCGCCTGCCGCGCCCCCGTTCGAAACCTGCCCCGCAAACAGGATATCGACCGCATCCTCTACGCCAGGGGGCAGGAGAACGACTGGGACGCCGACGAACTCTATGCGCGGCTTCAAGACTTAGACGTGGGGCACATCGCCTCACTTCGTCAGGCCATCGCGGAGGAGCGGTGGCACCTGATGGACGAGGATGAGCGGGAGCGTTTCCTGACGACCTGGCTTCCGGGGCACACGGACCTCTTTGATCTGCTGTCTGATTTCCGCTTCGGCGGCTATCGGGTACTGGCGGATCTGGTCATGGACCTGGACGACGCGGCGGAGGCCAAAGAGCGCAAGCAGCTGTTCCGGGAGCAGGACTCCCCCGCCTTCACCGGCATGATGGAGGCGTACCTTGCAAGGTCCGGCGCTCAGACCTACCGGGAGGCCGTCGCCGCCTATTGCCGGCCCCTGCTGGACAACTTCATGGAGCCGGTGGAGGCGGTGGCCTATGTAGTTGCCCTGGGCAGGCGGGATCTCCTGTGGGACTTGCTGCCCGACGCCGTTCTCCCCAACCTGCTGGAGGTGCGCCATGGTAAATGAGTGGAGCGAGTTTTTGCAGTACACCGGCACGGTGACCTACGCCGCCAAAAGCAAACGAGATACAAGCTATCTGGGCCGGTTCACCTGGGACACGTTGCTGGACTTTGAGGGCCTGGTGCGGGTGCTCACCGTGCTGGCCAGAGGCTTCCTGTTCCATGAGCCGGACGGCAGTCTGGCGGATGATCCGAGGGACCGTACAGAGTACGCCCGGCGGGCGCTGTGCGCGTGGTGCAGCGTGCCGGACGCGGAGGGCGCCGCGCCCAGGGAGGAGTGGAGATACCGCACCGACTTCCGGGATCTCCACGGCGAGTTCCCAAACCTGGTAGATGAGGACGGCGGCGGCTGGTTCTGGCGGCACGTCCGCCGGGTGGGTGCCTTCGTAGAGGAACACCCGGAGGTGGCGCCAAAGACGGCGTGGGACAAGGCACTGGCCATCGAAAAGGGGTTTGACGCGGTTTGGAGGAAGAAGGTCATCCAATTCCAGACGCCGCTGTTTTCATCCAAGGCCCTTGGCCTGTGGCTGATCCGGTTCGAGTCTGTGCTGGCGGACGGGTTGGAGCAGGGCCCTCTGCGGAGGGAGGACGTCGCCCTGCCGCCGGAGCTGACGGAGAAGGTCGCGGCGATGCTGCCCAAGGGTCTGCCGCCGGAGGCGGTCTGTACGCTGATCGCCTACTACGCGGTCAACAGGCCGGAGGACACCGACTGGGTGGTGCTGCCGGTGGCCAACTTCGACGCCTACTTCGGGAACACCAGTTTCGGGCGGAAATGGCTGCAGATGATACCCGGGGAGATCATGGAGCGGGAGTCCGGGTTTGGCGTCTGCCGGTACCGGGTGCGGGAGGAATTTCAGATCAGGGCATGAGAAAACCCCGGTCGATCTTGTATGAGATCGACCGGGCTTTTCTTTGACTCAGCGGCGCAAGAATTGAGCGCGGAGTTTCTCACTCTTTTTTCCCTTGACTTTCCAGAGGCTCAGATTAACGAAATTAAGCCTTCACACTGTCACACAAATCAAAAATAAGCTTTGCAATCTCTCTGGCCGTCAAATCATAGTTGCTCTCGATCCAGTCAATGATGATATGGATCGAGCCATACATGAGGAATGTAAGCACATATCGTTCCCGAGCAGGATTGCCATAATTAGGCAGGTTGGGTTTCAGCACCCGCAGGGTGTAATTGATAAACGCAAGCTCAAATCCATCACCGCCACCTTGGAGCAGCAGAGTACGGAAGATAAGGTAATACTCATTGACCACGGCTATGACGAGAGCAAGCCGGAGAACGAATTGGATTTGGAAGATATGAAAGGTGCTGCTCAATTCCGGGGCGGCCAATGCCTTTCTGCGTCCATGGTGAAGGGCGACTGGCGGGGTAAACTCCGTTTCCGCTGCGCCTTCGGCCATGAGTTTGAGGCCAGTCCCCGCCTGGTGCTGGAGGGCGGCCACTGGTGCCCCGAATGTGAGCGCAAAAGTTGGAACTACGGCCAGCGGGCCAAGGTCGATCCCTTCTTCGCTCAAGTGTGGAATCCCCTCCACGAGCCGGACGAGCTGCGGGAGTATCCTAAAGAAGTCACAGAATTGGACGTTTGAATCAAATCAGCAGGAAAGCCACCCGGTCGACTGGCCGGGTGGCTTTCCAATGGCAAATCACGCCTGAAAGAGTTTCCCAATCATTCCGTCAATCAGTTGGGCGACCTGCTGCGGGGGCAATTTACAATTCTGCTGCACCCAGTAGTGGATCACGCCCGTTCCGCCCATAAAGAGGAATTGGAGGGCATAGTCACGTTCTTCTGATGAATATGGCAGGGCGTCCCGCAGCTGGATGTCCAGAATGCGCCGGAAAATACGCCGGCTGATGGCCTGATTCAGTTCGGTGTAGTGGTCGCAGTAAACCAGCAGCCGGAACATCTCCTTGTTGTTCTGGATATAGGAGAGCATTGGTTCGGTGTGGACGTCTGTCTGCTCCCGCATCTCCTGGACGTATTCCAGCAGGCTGTCTGCCAACTCGTTGCCCATTTCCTCATAAAGGGCGGGCACATCATTGTAATAGGCGTAGAAAGTGGAGCGGTTCAGTTCGGCATATTCGCACAACTCCTTCACCGTGATGTGGTCTACCGGCTTCTCCCGCAGCAGATCCAGCAGGCTTTCCCGCAGCAGACGCTTGGTCAGGCGAGTGCGCTGGTTCTCTCGGGCCTCAGTTTTTTGTGCATTTCGTGGATTTCCTGAAAAATGGCGCAAGTCCAACACTTCCTTCCGATTTGTCGGTTTCGCGGCGTTTAGAATACATATTGATGATTGAAAACCAACAGTGTGTTTAATACAATACACCATAGTGGAACCAATCGTCAAGCCCCAAAACGATGAAAAGTAAGGAGAGTACAAAAATGAGTACGGAGAAAACCGCTCAGGGCAGAAGCAAGCTGCCCATCATCATCGTGTGTATCCTGCTGGTGATCGCGCTGGTCGTGAACATCGTCTGCATCCAGATGTTCTCCGCCATCAACGCTTTCATGGCGGCCAACCTGAACACCAAGCTGCCCGGACACCACAGCTCCACCACGGCAGAACAGCTCACTCCCGAACAGGCTAAGGAGGCCGCCCTTGCTATGGCGGAGGAACTGGCCGCTGAGGGCATCGTGCTATTGGAGAACAAAAACTCCGCCCTGCCCCTGGAGAGCGGCACCAAGGTCAACCTGTTCGGCTACGCCTCCGTCTCCCCGCTGTACGGCGGCACCGGCTCCGGCGCCAGCGACGCCTCCGCCAACGCTGACCTGATCTCCGGCCTCACCGGTGCTGGCTTTGAAGTCAACCAGGAACTGGTGGACTTCTACAAAAACTCCGGGGTCAAGCGGCCTGACCAGTCAGGCTTCACCGGCTCCAACTTCACCCCCGCCGAGGTGCCCGCTTCCCAATATGGCGACGTCCTCCTTCAGAGCGCCAAATCTTTCTCCGATGTGGCCATCGTCATGTTCTCCCGGATCGGCGGCGAGGGTGGCGATCTGCCCATGGATATGGGGGCGGCCGGCTACACCGGCGTGGGAAACCGCAAATATCTGGAACTGACCCAAGACGAGGAGGATCTGCTCGCCCTCATCAAGGAACAGGGGTTCGGCACCGTTGTGGTGCTCATCAACTCCTCCAATGCTATGGAACTGGGCTTTCTGGAAGATGACAGTATCGACGCCGCTCTGTGGATCGGCGGCCCCGGCAGCCGGGGCATGAACGCAGTGGGTAAAGTCTTGTCCGGCGCGGTGAACCCCTCCGGCCGCCTGCCCGACACCTACGCCTACGACCACAGCACCGCTCCCGCGTACTGGAACGCCGGCGACTTCACTTACAGCAATCTGGATAAGCGCAACTATGTGGAGTATGTCGAGGGTATCTATGTGGGCTACCGCTATTACGAGACCCGGTACATCGACAACGCCACCGGGGAGTGCGACGAGACCGCCTACCGGCAGGTGGTCCAGTATCCCTTCGGTTACGGCCTCAGCTATACCTCCTTTGAGCAGACAATAGAGAATTATACTGCTGAAAACGGGACCATCACCATGGAGGTGAAGGTGACCAACACCGGCGACACAGCCGGAAAGGATGTGGCCCAGGTCTACTTCACCGCCCCGTACACCCCAGGCGGCATTGAAAAAGCCCATGTCGTGCTGGCCGCCTTTGGCAAGACCGGCCTTTTGGAGCCGGGGCAGAGCGAGACCCTCACCCTGTCCTTCGCGGTGGACGACATGGCTTCCTATGATGAGAACGGAGCCGGCTGCTATGTTCTGGAGGCCGGGACCTATCAGATCAAGCTCATGGCCAACGCCCACGAGGTCATCGACAGCCGTGAGTACACGGTGGATCAGACCGTCACCTACGGAGAGGGCAGTCCCCGCGCCACCGACCTGATCGCCGCCGTCAACCGCTTTACCGATGTGTCCACAGGCCAGATCACCCAGTACGTATCCCGCGCCGACTGGGAGGGCACCACCCCCACCGCGCGTCAGGACGGCAAGACCGCCTCTGACGAGACTGTGGCCGCTTTCTCCAACCCTGCCGTCTACGATGACGATCCCAGCGCCCAGCCAATCACCTTTGCCAACAACGGCCTGACGCTGGAGGATATGGCGGGGCTTCCTTACGACGATCCCAAGTGGGACCGTATTCTGGAGCAGCTTAGCGTTGAGGATATGGCCAGTATGATTGCCAACGGCGGCTGGTCCACCCCCGAGGTAGCCAGCGTGGGCAAGCCTGCCACCAACGATTTGGACGGCCCCGCCGGTATCAACAGCCTGGTCAGCAATCTTCAGGGCGTGTCCTATCCCAGCGAAGCGCTGATCGGCGCCTCCTGGAACCAGGCGCTTCTGGAGGAATTCGGACAGGCTTTCGGTGCTGAGGCCGTTGCCAATCATGTGGTGGGCCTGTACGCGCCCGCCGTCAACATCCACCGCACCCCCTATTCTGGCCGCAACTTCGAGTACTACTCCGAGGACGCGCTGCTGTCCGGCAAACTGGGCGCGGCAATGGTCAAGGGCTATGCCAGCCAGGGCGTTTACGGTTATGTGAAGCACTTTGCCCTCAACGACCAGGAGAGCAACCGCCTGTCCCTGTCCGTGTGGTGCAATGAGCAGGCCATGCGGGAGCTGTATTTGAAAGCCTTTGAGATCGTGGTGAAAGAGGGCAAGACCACGGCCATCATGAGCTCCTACAGTAATCTTGGCAACACCTGGGCTGGCGGCAGCCACGCTCTGCTCACCGAGGTGCTGCGGGACGAGTGGGGGTTCCAGGGCATGGTCATCACCGACTCGGCTATGGGCAACACCAGTTGGATGGACGTGAACCTGGCCATCCGTGCCGGCGGAGATATGATGCTGTGCCTCATGGGAGTCAACCTGGACAGCAGCACCAACACTGCTCAGCAGGCCATGCGTCGGGCCAGCCACAACATCCTTTACGCCCAGGCCAACAGCGCCGCTGTGTCCGCCGCCGCGGATACCTCTCCCTACTGGTTGATCCTTCTGGTGATCCTGGACACCGTAGTGGTGTGCGCTGTTCTGTTCGTCTTCCTACGGAGTGTGAAGCTCAATGTTCCTGTGAAGATTCTGATTGTCATCCTTGTGGCCGCCGTCTTCACGCTGATTTTCTGGTTCTGCTTCTTCCGCACTGGCGGAGTGGCGGCCGCCGACCCCAATGCTACTGCGCCTTCAACCTCCGAGGAGCCGACGCAGTCTGAGACTCCCGTGCAGAGTGAGGAACCCAGTGAGCCTGTGTCCGATGTATTCATGGAGTTGACCGGCGCGGGCCTGGACGACGGTGCCTGGCTCACCGGCAAGATCATCCTCAAGAACGACGGAACCTTCTCCACTATGGTAACTTACAGCGAGGAGTACGCTGACGTGGAGGTGGATACCGGCACCTGGACCGCTGACGGCGGTACGCTGACTCTCACCGGCAATCTGGAGTACACTGTCACTTCGGAGGGCAATACCTATAAGGTCCAGTTCGTCAACGCGGAAACCGGTGTCACCGTGGAGGTGACAGGCACGGTCGGCGGTTCTCAGAGTGCGGGCGGCGATTCCGAACTTACCGGCGCAGGTCTGGATGACGGCGCCTGGCTCACCGGCAAGATCGTCCTCAAAGGCGACGGTACCTTCTCCACTATGGTGACCTACAACGCCGACTACGCCGATATTGAAATCGACACTGGCACCTGGACCGCTGACGGCGGTACGCTGACTCTCACCGGCAATCTGGAGTACACTGTTACTGCTGAGGGCGACACCTATAAAGTCCAGTTCGTCAACGCAGAAACCGGCGTCACCGTAGAGGTGACAGGCACGGTCGGCGGTTCTCAGAGTGCGGGCGGCGATTCCGAACTTACCGGCGCAGGTCTGGATGACGGCGCCTGGCTCACCGGCAAGATCGTCCTCAAAGGCGACGGTACCTTCTCCACTATGGTGACCTACAACGCCGACTACGCCGATATTGAAATCGACACTGGCACCTGGGCCGCTGACGGCGGTACGCTGACCCTCACCGGCAACCTGGAGTACACTGTAACGACGGAGGGCGATACCTATAAGGTCCAGTTCGTCAACGCGGAAACCGGTATTACCGTAGAAGTGGCTGGCACGATAAAGTAACCTCATCTTAACGAAACCAACGCGGAGACCAGCACTGTCTGACCTCCTGCGCCTCATCTCCTACTTTTCCAAACGCCAATGCCCTCCCCAATTAAAGGGAGGGCATTGGCGTGTCACTCTTTCTGTTTTCGGTAGTCTCCAGGTACCGCGCCAGTTACAGCCTTGAACACCCGGGAAAAATGGCTTTGGGATGAGAACCCAAGGTAGTTGCTGATGGTGAGCAGGCTGCGGTCAGTGTGCCGAAGCAGGTGCTTTGCCTCGTTGACCTTCACCTGCTGGATGTAGTCAGTGAGATCTATGCCTTGCTCTTTTTTGAAGCGAGTGGACAAGTAGCTTCGGCTGAGATGCAGCGCCTGAGCCACATCTTCTGTACGGACAGGATCGGACAGATGACGCCGGATGTATGTGGTGACCTGTTGGGCCAGTTCAGTGCGGGCGCCGCAATCGTTGAGGCGGGCCACCTGCCCGGTGTAATTGCGAACCATGCCGAGTTGGAGATTGACGATGGAATCCAGCGAGGATAACCGCTCGCATTTTTTGATGTAGGAATCGCTAAGGCGCATAGCATCTTCCACATCCATACCGCCTTGTATGGCAGCCCGCGACACCAGAGTTGTGGTAACAGTGAAGATGTTTTTCTCTTGCCGCAGGGTGTCCGGAGCAATCTGGCCCGGTTTGACGGGGGGTACGCGGGCGATCCACTCTTCCAGCCGCCCGACGTCGCCGCCCCGCACCAGCGACAGCATCTCCTGTTCGACCCGATAGGCGCTGTAGGCATCCACGGCACCGCTGCCCTGATCCTCATCATAGATCTGTCTGGCCTGCTCCTCGGCGGCCTGTCGGCTAAGTTTCGTCTGCTCCAAATCTGTGACCCGCAAATCGTTGAGCTGGAGCTTTTCGCCGCAGATCATATGGTTTACCATACACAGTATCTCTAGCAGAAAGTCCAGTGGAAGCGGAATAATGGCTCCCATGGATGAGACAAACTGCTCGACACCTTCTTTGGGCACGTCCAAGTCAAAGGCTAGACGGCGAAGTTCTGCCGAAGTCCTGGGAATCTGCCGGGTGGGGCCAATCACGATGGCCAGGTTTTTGTCATGGACCACACCGTAGAAGTCAAAGTCCTCGGTGATGAGATAACCCACATGATTCTCTGCCTCCAGGATGCGCCTTTCATGGGGCTGGATAGGATCTGCGGATAGGGGAACCGCACTGTGAAATAGGACCATTTTGCCGTGTTCGTAGATGCGCACCGGAACACTGGACAATCTGCTGATGGCGGTGCAGAGATAGGGATAGTCTATGGTTGCCACGATTCACGCCTCCATATACCTCAGAGTTGAAGCAGTCACTAGTTCTGATAAAGTTAGAACAATTCTACCACAGGACGAACAACCGTGCAAGAAAAGTTTGTGCAGAACCGATATAATAATGTCAACATGGTGGAATCCGTTCCACTAAAACGAAAAGGAGATGTCAGCGGCATGAAAATGAGCGGTCTGCTTGGTGGAAGTCTTGTTTCCTCCAGGGTAAAAAGCGAGAACGTCACAGCGCAGGAACGGTGGCTTGGCTACCTGATTGGACCCTGCGGCGCACTTTTGCTCAATGCGGTGCTAGGCACCTATCTGAATGTGTATTACACCGATGTACTTGATCTGACCCATGTGTGGGGCGGCCTGTTTCTGACGGTATTTCCCATTGCCTCTAAGGTCATCGACGCCATCACCAACGTGATTATGGGGTACATCATCGACCGTACTCGTACCGCCCAGGGCAAGGCGCGGCCCTGGCTGCTGCTGAGTGCTCCGCTGGTAGCCATCAGCGGTATCCTGCTGTTTACCGTACCAAGCGGAAATGCGACGTTGCAGGTCATCTGGGTGATGCTCAGTTATAACCTGTTTTACTCGTTCTCCTACACTATTTACAACATGACCCACAATCTGATGGTGCCTCTGTCCACCCGCGATACTGTTCAGCGGGGCAAGCTTTCCGTGTTCAATCAAATCTCCACCATCATGATGTCCGGCATACTGGTGGCATTGGTGTTCCCCACGGTCATCATGCCCATGCTGGGCGTGGACAAGGGCAAGTGGATCGCGCTGATGTCGGTGCTGTCCATCCTGGCTCTGCCTCTTACGCTGATGGAGTATTACTTCACCAAGGAACGGGTCACCGAGGAAACCGCCACATCGGGGAAAGAGGAGAAAGAGGTACCCTTCTTGACTCAGCTTAAGCTGGTGTTTACTGACCGCTATATGCTCATCATCTACATCTACTTCCTGATTTACACAGTTGGTTTGTCCTTTAAGAACTTGGGTCTGGTGTACTTCTGCAACTACGTGCTGGGTACATATAACGACGGCATCACCCAGACTATGGTGTCCGCCATCGGCGGTATCCCCATGGGCATCGGCATCTTCGCCGTGTGGCCCCTGGCAAAGCGGTTCGGCAAACGGAACGTGACGCTGGCGGGTTTCATCCTGTACGCCGTCGGCGGCATCATCTGCTGCATTGCTCCCCGCAACATGGTCATGGTGTTGGTGGGACAGTTCATTAAAAACGTGGGCGGTCTGCCCTGTGCCTATGTGTTCATGGCGCTGTTTGCCGATGTGCTGGACCATGTGGAGTGGAAATCCGGCATCCGCTGTGACGGCACCGCTATGTCCATCTACAACATTATCGCGGTGGCCATGGTGGGCATCTGCACCGGCGTTTTCAATGGGATGCTGGCCGGGGCCGGCTATATCGCCCCCACCATTGACGCCGCCGGGAACACCGTGGCCTCTGCCCAGCCTGCTGCTGTGGAACAGGTCATCATCTTCGCCTTTGTAGGGTTGGAGATCATTACGGGTCTGGTATTGGCCGGACTGCTGGTGTTCCTCAACGTAGAGAAGACCATCCCGCTGAAGCAGGCAGAGATCAAGGCCCTGCGTGAGGGGACCGAGGTGGAGCCGGTGGACGTGAAGCTCACCGCCAAGGAAGCCGCTACCTGGGAGAAGGAGCGGAAAGCCGGCACGGAATTCCGGGCCAAGGTCCAGCGGGAGCTGGAGCAGTAAAATAGGAGGTGCGCTGACATGAAAGCGATTCGCTTGAGAACAGAGTATCTGGAAGACCCCATCGGCATCGACATACCTCGGCCCCGTCTGTTTTGGAACTGCGAGGGTGGCGTCACCCAGACAGCCTATCAGATCACGGCAGTCTGTGGCCGCAGGACCGTCTGGGACAGCGGCAAGGTGGCCTCCCATCGGATGACCGGTATCCCTTTCGGCGGGGAGCTTACCTCCCGTATGAGAGTGGAGTGGACCGTCACTTTGTGGGATGAACATGACGAACCCGGCCCCGCAAGCACCGCCGGCTTCGAGGTGGGGCTGCTGCGGCCCGCCGACTGGACTGCCAGGTGGATCACGGGAGACTACAAGGTCAACAAGAAACAGCGATATCCCGTGGACTGCTTCCGCAAGGTGTTCCAGGCGGGTGAAGTGATGGCCGCCCGACTGTATGTCACCGCCTGCGGGCTGTATGAGGGCCGCCTGAACGGGCGGCGGATCGGGGACTTTGTGCTGGCCCCCGGCCACACCGACTACCGCAAACGGGTCCAGAACCAGACCTACGACGTGACCAGCCTCCTCCAAAACGGTGAAAACGAACTGACCTTCCAGCTGGCGGACGGCTGGTATCGCGGCTCCTGTGGGGCCTGGGGGCTGAAAAACCAGTACGGCACGGAGACCAAGCTGCTGGCCCAGTTGGAGCTGACCACCGCCGACGGAAGCGTTACCGCTGTCTGCACCGACGGCAGCTGGGAATGGTCCAACGACGGCCCCATCCGCTTTGCCGACAACAAGGACGGCGAGGTCGTGGAGGCCGGGCGAGTGCCCAGCTATTCAGGCAGGGCCAAAGTCACCCGGCATGAGGTGATCCCCGCCGCCTCCAACAACGTGCCCGTCACCGAACACGAGGCTCTTAAGCCGGTCCTCATCACCACTCCCTCCGGCAAAAAGGTGCTGGACTTTGGCCAGAACATCGCCGGGTTTGTGGCCTTCGATCTGACCGCAAAGGAGGGCCAGACTATTGCTCTCCAGTGCGGCGAGCTGCTGGACGAAAACGGCGAGCTGACCCTCAAAAACATCCAGTGCGCCACCAAAAAGCGGGCAACGCCTCTCCAGCGTGTGATCTACGTCTGCAAGGAGGGCCGCAATGAGTACAAGACTACCTTCGCCATCTTTGGCTTCCAGTATGTGCAGGTGGACACCGACGTGCCGTTTGCACCGGAGGACTTCACCGCCGTCGCGGTCTACTCCGATCTGGAGGTCACTGCCCGGTTCGACAGCTCCAACCCGCTGCTGAACAAATTTGTGGAGAACACCCTGTGGAGCACCAAAAACAACTCAGCCGATGTGCCCACCGACTGCCCCACCAGGGAGCGCCACGGCTGGACCGGTGACTCCCAGCTGTTCTGCGTGACGGCCAACTACCTGATGAACTACTTTCCCTTTGCCCGTAAGCACATTCGGGACCTGACCGACTGGCAGCGGAAGGACGGGGCCTTCCCCCAGATCGCCCCGGCGGGGGGCGTGGACTTCTACATGGATACCATGAACGGCTCGGTGGGCTGGGCGGATGCCGGCGTGCTGATCCCCTACCGGCTGTGGAAGCTGTATGGAGACCGGGACATTTTGGCGGAGAACTACGACGCCATGGCCCGCTATGCCCGGTTCATGGCGAAGCGGTGCGGCAGACCGGGCTTTCTGGCAAAGCCGCTTGGCCTGAAGGGGCCCTATAAGAAATATGCCGTCAACGCCGGTCAGTCTTACGGAGAGTGGGCGGAGCCGGCGGACATCCACCCCAACAAGTGGACGGACATGGTGGCCCCCCACCCGGAGGTGTCCACCGCCTATACCGCCTGCGTGATGGGCGTCATGGCGGAGATCGCGGAGGAACTGGGCAAGACGGACGATCTGCCCTTCTACCGGGAGTACCGGGACGGATGCAGGGGCGCCTATCAGGAGCTTGTGACCACAAAAGACTACACCCTTGACACCGACCGGCAGGCCTGTCTGGTGCGCCCGCTGTATTTCGATTTGCTGGACGAGCCCCAGACCGAGTATGCGAAGAAGCGCCTGCTCACCGCCCTGGAACGATATAACTGGCGGGTGGGTACTGGCTTCCTCTCCACGCCGCTGATTCTCTATGTGCTGGGGGATATGGATATCGAGTATGCCTACCGTCTGCTGGAGAACGAGGAGATGCCCGGCTGGCTGTTCATGCCTAAGAACGGCGCCACCACCGTATGGGAGTCCTGGGAGGGCACACAGGCCCAGGGGGGCATCGCCTCGCTGAACCACTATTCCAAGGGCGCCTGTCTGGAGTGGGTATTCTCCGTTATGTGCGGCATCCGGCCAGATGGGGAAAACCACTTCAGGATCGCGCCCAGGCCCGGCGGACACTTCACCTTTGCGGACTTCGCCTATCAGAGCGTCTACGGAGCGGTGTCCGTCCGCTGGGAGAGAGCGGGAGACAAGTACCGCTATACCATCTGCATCCCCGCAAACACCACGGCGGAGATCGATCTGCCGGGCCAGGGGCCCATAACTGTGACGAAGGGAGAATACGTCTATGAGTGCTGAACGTAATGTGGATGAGATCATTCGGCGGATGACGCTGGAGGATAAGATCGCGTACTGTACCGGAGCGGACTTCTGGTCTACCAAAGCCATGCCACAGTACGGCATCCCGGCATTCAAGATGTCCGACGGCCCCCATGGCCTGCGCTATCAGGATGCCGAGGCGGATATGATCGGCGTCCATGACTCGCTGCCCGCTACCTGTTTCCCCACGGCGGTGACGGCGGGGGCCATCTGGGACCCTGAGCTGTACGCCCGGGAAGGCGAGGCCATCGGGAAAGAAGCCCGCGCCGCGGGGGTGGCGGTAGCCCTGGGTCCCGGCTGCAACATCAAGCGAAATCCCCTTTGCGGGCGGAATTTCGAGTATCTGTCCGAGGACCCGGCTCACGCCGGGGAGATGGCTGCCGCGTTCATCGCGGGGATGCAGAGCACCGGAACCGCCGCCTCGCTGAAGCACTTTGCCATGAATAATCAGGAGTACAAGCGGATGATGGGGGACTGTCAGGCGGACGAGCGGGCCATCCGGGAGATCTATCTGGCCCCCTTCGAGACGGCGGTGAAGATGGGAAAGCCCCGGACGGTCATGTGCTCCTACAACAAGATCAACGGCGTTCACTCCAGCGACAGCAAATGGCTGCTCACCGATCTGCTCCGCAAGGAGTGGGGCTTTGACGGCATGGTGGTCACCGACTGGGGGGCGCTGAACGACCGCATCGCAGCCTTCAAAGCCGGGTGCGACCTGAATATGCCCGGTGGGGCCCAATTCATGGAGAAGGCCGCGCTGAAAGCGGTGAAGGACGGCACTCTGTCCGAGGCGGACATCGACGCCTCCGTCCGGCGTATCCTCACATTGGCCCTGTCGTCCGCGCAGCGTGAGAAAGTGGAATTTGACCGGGAAGCCCATCACGCCCTGGCGCTGGAGATCGCCCGGAAGGGGGCGGTACTGCTGAAAAACGACGGCGCCCTGCCGGTAAAAGAGACAGATATGGTCCTGATCGGCCATATGGCCAAAGAGTTCCGCTATCAGGGGGCCGGCTCCAGCCACATCAACCCCACCAAGCTGGTGAACCTGACCGACGCTCTGCCGGGCGTGCCCTTCTGTCCCTGCTGCGACAAGGATGGGAACGTGACGGAGGAGGCATTGATAGAAGCGGCAAGGCTGGCCGGGAGCGCAAAGACAGCTGTGGTAGTGGCCGGTTTGCCGGATCGCTATGAGTCCGAGGGGCTGGATCGGGACAACATGGCAATGCCGGAGGGCCACAACCGCATGATCGAGACTGTTGCGGCGGCCAATCCCAACACCGTGGTGGTGCTGTTGGGGGGGAGTCCCATGGAGCTGCCCTGGTTCGACAAGGTGAAAGCGGTTTTGTACATGGGCCTGTCCGGCCAGGCGGGCGGCCAGGCTGCGGCGGATCTGCTCACTGGGAAGGCCGTTCCCTCCGGCAAGCTCACCGAGAGCTGGCCCATGCGGTATGACGACGTTGCCAGTAAAGACACCTTCGGTGTGTACCACCCGGAATACCGGGAGAGCATCTACGTGGGCTATCGCTATTATGACAAGGCCGGGAAGGACGTGCGGTTCCCCTTCGGCTTCGGCCTCAGCTATACGAGCTTTGTGTACAGTGATTTGAAGATCGACGGGCGCAGGGTAACGGCGACCGTCAAGAACACTGGCCCGGTGGCCGGCACAGAGGTGGTGCAGCTCTATGTGGCTCCGCCCCAGGACGGACCCTATCGTCCTCTGCGGGAGCTGAAGCGGTTTGTCCGCGTGGAACTGGCTCCCGGAGAGCAGAAAGAGGTGTCCTTCACCCTGGACGACCGTTGCTTCGCCATTTGGGACAACGGCTGGAAAATCCCTGCCGGGACTTACGGGATCGAACTTGCCGCCTCCAGCCGGGATGTGCGGCTGCGCAGCGCGGTACAAATCGACGGGGAACGCATTCCAACCCCCGCATGGCAGGCGGGGAGCTGGTATGACAGACTCGACGGCGCGCCCTCCCGCACGGACTGGGAGAAGGCCATGGGGCGCCCAATGCCTGTTCTGCCGGAGCCGAAAAAGGGCAGCTATACCTTAGACAACAGCAGCATGGAGATGAAGGACCACTCCCTCATCATGAAGATCATGTACACCGTCACCGAAAACATTATCGCCAAGAGCTTCGGCGGTAAAAAGGATCTCTCCGATCCCGCATTCCGAATGACTCTCATCTGCTCTACAGACTGCCCCATCCGAGGCGCTGCCATCAATGCCGGCGGCACATTGAGCGACGGAGTCGCCAAGGGGCTGGTGGAGATGGCAAACGGGCACTGGTTCCGGGGGCTGGGCGCCATGATCCGAGGGGAATGACCGTGAACGGCTGGATGAGATGAGCGGAAAAAAGTCCTGATCGGCACGGCCTGCGTTGCCGTGATCGCCATCGGGTGGATCGCCTTCTGTGGATATACATGGAGTTGGGGACCGTTCCACCGGCTACACGACGTGAAGACAGCAGGCCACCCCGGCAACGCCGCCAAATGCGCGCCGGAGGCGCAGGCAAAACTCCCGGATAGCGCTCTGACCGGGAAAAGGATCGTATGCCTTGGCTCCTCCGTAACGTATGGCGCCTTGGCGATGGGGGTATCCTTTGCGGACTATCTGGGGATCCGCGACGGCTGTGAAATCGTCAAGGAGGCAGTATCCGGCACCACGCTGGTGGACAATGGGCCGGATTCCTACATTTCCAGAATGAAGCGAATGAGCGTGGAGGGACCGATAGACCTGTTCCTGTGCCAGCTGTCCACAAACGACGCCAGCCAGGCCAAACCGCTGGGGACGGTCACTGACAGCCGCGACATCGCTGCATTTGACACCGGAACTGTGGCCGGGGCCATCGAATAAATCATCGCCTACGCGAAAGAGACATACAACTGCCCTGTCGTCTTTTACACGAATCCACAGTATGACAGTGAGAAGTACGCTGATATGGTCGCCTTGCTGGGTGAGATCAGCAGGAAGTGGGAAGTGATGGTCATTGATATGTGGAATGATTCCGACTTCAATTCCATTGATCAAAACCAGCGCGGCCTATATATGGCAGACAGTATCCACCCCACACAGGCGGGGTATTTGGAGTGGTGGACACCGTATTTTGAACAGGCACTCCTGCTTGAATTTGGTGCGTAAACCCAAATGACATAATATCATGAAAAGGAGAATCACTATGAAAAATTGCACAGTCCGAACCCTGCTTTCCATTGCACTCTGTTTCACACTGGTATTTGCCTTGGCTGCCTGCCAATCTCCCTCTGCTGACAATTCTCAGCCCGCCGATGGCACAGATGTCCCTGCTACCGGGACTCCATCCACGCCGGAACCCCCTTCTTTTTCCGAATACACTATCCGTTTCGATCTGAATACTACCGCGGACCCCTCTGACAATGAGCTGTACGTCTATGAGGAGTCTGGCTACGATGAGAACTGGCAACCTGTCACCCAGGAGAAAGAGGCGGTGTTCACTGTCCCCGCTGGCGATGACGCATATTTGGACGTGACTGTTCCTGATCCCACCCGGGAGGGCTACTATTTTGCCGGTTGGCAGACACGTCCGACCGTCACTGAGACCGATTTGGTCAACGGTGTGTCCCCCTACCTGTGGATGACCGGTCAGAAGCTCAGCGCGGTGGGCCAGGTTCAACTGGCCAACAGTTCTGCCGAGGAAATCTCCGCCCGCATGCTGGACAACGAGACCATGGCGCTGAGCGGCCTGGAGAGCCTTGATGAAAACGGAAACGGTACTCTCTACGCCCGCTGGGTGGAAGTCAAGCAGATCTCCAATGAGGAGGAACTGCAGGCCATGGCAAATGATCTCTACGGTGCCTATGAACTGACCGCAGACATCCAACTGACCCAACCTTGGACTCCTGTTGGATGCTATTTTCAGAACTATGAGTATTTTGAGACCAACTGGTGGACCTTTGCTTTCCGAGGAACCCTGCTGGGCAACGGGTATACCATCAGCGGTCTAACGGTGAACGGCGCCTCCGTTCCCTCCGACGAGTACCGTACCAATGACACCGCCTCCGTTTGGCACAACGACGGTGTGACCTGCAACGGCACCGCAGCCATGTTCAGCGCCACCGCCGGAGCGAATATACAGAACCTGATCCTCTCCGGAACGGTGATCGATGTGACCGGCGAAAACGCTGCCGACGGCGAGTATTGCTATGCCGCCGCGCTTACCGCTTTTGATATAGGCAGTACGCTGACCGGCGTGTCCGTGGAAAACGCGGATATTGAGGTGAATACGACCGAAGCCAATGCTCAGTATCGTGACTCCCTATATACTTCTGTAGCTGGTCTTGCCGCTGGCGGCTGGAATACTATCATTCGGGATTGCTCCGTCAGCGGAAATGTCTCCCTCAACGCGGAGACCGCTAAGAGCCACGGCGGCGCCATCTATCTGGGCGGTATGGTCGGCGAGTGCTACGCCGATATGAGTAACTGTTCCACTTCTGATTTGACCCTTACCCTCAACAGCGAGGATCTGTCCGACGCAGCGGATGACACGGCGCTGGCGGTGAGCGTGGGCGGTCTCAATGGCACCAATACCAGCACTACGGGCAATACCGTGGACGCTGCTATCAACATCAGCGTATCCAAGCCAACGGGCGCTTCTATCGTCAATGTGGGCGGATATACCGGTTCGCAGCTATACATGACCGCGGCTGAGAATACCGTGAACGCCGTGATTACCACTGACTGCGAGTTGGATGAGGATGCGGGTATCCTCAACGTAGGCAATGTAGCTGGCCGCATCGACGTGTACTACATGCTTCAGATTCTCCAGTACACACCCGTGGCCAACTCCGGCGCAACGGGGAACACCGCCAGCGTGACCTGCAACGGGCAGCCGGTGGAGTCTATCATTGCCGGGCTTCCCGAACTGGACGGACAGCCTGTGGGGTGGATCAACAACGGCGAATATGAAATCACCGAGGGCTACACCGCCCCCTCCAACATCGAGGCCATCATCGAGGCGTATGGATCCTATGTGCCTCAGAGCAGCATGATGCCGGGCATTGTGTGGATCACGGTGGAGTGAAAATCAATAATATCATCATTCATAATAATACAGCGGAGCGGGAGGCCTCAGGCCCCCGCTCCGTTTTCCCTCATTAATTTGCTTTCTTCAGTTCGAAAATGCTATTAGTCTTATTTCAACTCTACCATTTCTGTGCCGGGGCTTTTCTTTGATTCAGCGGCGCAAAAATAGGGCGATACCATCTTGATTCCATGAAGCCGTGGTATGTGGTCAACCATTTGCCAGGGCTGTGTCCAGTGCGGCTTTTACATTCCGCTTGCAGTCGGCATAGCTCTCAGACGGCCTTGCCTCATAGGGTTTGTCCTCGCCCAGATAGATAGTGGGCACATAGTAGTAGTCATACCGCTCCGCAACCTCTGGCTGGCAGCTTTCCTCGATCCAATCGATCTCAATTTGGCCGTAGGCGGGATTCTCCTTCATCAGCTCCGCCAGTGCCCGGCGGGCATTGTGACAGTAAGGGCAGTTGTCCAGATGGAACAGGGTCAGTTTCATGGTGGCCTCTCCTTTACATTCGTACCTAGTACATATGTGTTTACTGTTTTGCTTCGGCAAAATGTATTATATCACAGCCTTCGACAGGCGCGGAGTACATTTTACTTGTAAAACGTGTTGGCCCGAAGTATAATAATATGTAGAAGGCTTTTTTTGTTGAGGCTGGCCGCGTTTTGGCGACCAAAACCGTATTTGACCACATGACCGACCACAGCCGGGCGTGTAACACACGGATGCCGGCGCACAAAATACGTCAAAAAAGTATTTAAGATATAATAGAAATGGCTAAAACGCACAACAAATAAATAGAAAAAGTTTGGATTCGGCCTTCACACGCAAGAGGTCACAGATTCGAGTTCTGTAGTCTCCACCA
>CANQZJ010000041.1 GCA_947628315.1 uncultured Oscillospiraceae bacterium | reverse complement strand
CTCATCAAGCAGATCGAGGCCGGCTGCGGGCTGGACGTCATCGTCCGCTACGGCGGGGCGCTGATCCTGCTGGCGGGATTCTCCCTGCTGATGGGCTGGGCGGCGGGCACCACCTGCGCCATCGCCTCCACCGGGTTCGCCCGGAATCTGCGGCAGGATATGTTCTTCGCCATCCAGGGGTTCTCCTTCGCTAACATCGACAAGTTCTCCACGTCCTCCCTGGTGACCCGGCTCACCACCGACGTGACCAACGTGCAGATGGCCTTTATGATGCTGATCCGGGGGGCCATCCGCTCCCCCTTCATGCTGGTGTTCTCCTTCTTCATGGCGTACACCATGGGCGGATCCATGGCCTTCGTCTTCCTGTTCACCATCCCGGTGCTGCTGGTGGGCCTGTCCCTGGTCATCTGGAAGACCATGCCCCTGTTCCGGCGGGTGTTCCGCAAGTATGACCGGCTGAACGAGTCCATCCAGGAGAACGTACAGGCCATGCGGGTGGTCAAGTCCTTCGTCCGGGAGGACTATGAGAAGGAGAAGTTCAACGCCGCCGCCGAGGACGTGTGCATCGACTTCACCAAGGCGGAGAAGATTTTGGCGTTGAACAGCCCCATCATGCAGTTCTGCGTCTACACCGGGATGCTGCTCATCTCCTCCCTGGGCTCCTGGCTCATCATCAGCACCGGCGGCACGGCGCTGAACGTGGGCCAGATGTCCGCCCTGATGACCTACAGCTTCCAGATCCTCATGAGCCTGATGATGCTGTCCATGGTGTTCGTGATGATCACCATGTCGGTGGAGTCCGGCCGGCGCATCGCCGAGGTGCTGGAGGAGACCTCCACCATCATCAGCCCGGAAAACGCCGTGGAGACGGTGAAGGACGGCTCCATCGACTTTGACCACGTGTCCTTCCGCTACTCCGAGCACGCCCAGCGGATGGCCCTGTCCGACGTGGATCTGCACATCCGCTCCGGGGAGACCATCGGCATCCTGGGCGGCACCGGCTCGTCCAAGTCCACCCTGATCCAGCTGATCTCCCGGCTGTACGACGTGACCGAAGGCGACGTGAAGGTGGGCGGCGTGGACGTGCGGGACTACGACCTCACCGCCCTGCGGGACGCGGTGTCGGTGGTGCTGCAAAAGAACGTGCTGTTCTCCGGCACCATCAAGGAGAACCTGCGCTGGGGCGACCTGAACGCCAGCGACGAGGAGCTGATCCAGGCGTGTAAGCTGGCCCAGGCCGACGAGTTCATCAGCCAGTTCCCCGACGGGTACGACACCTACATCGAGCAGGGGGGCACCAACGTGTCCGGCGGGCAGAAGCAGCGGCTCTGCATCGCCCGGGCCCTGCTGAAAAAGCCCAAGGTGCTGATTTTGGACGACTCCACCTCCGCGGTGGACACCAAGACCGACGCCCTCATCCGCAAGGCCTTCCGGGAATTTTTGCCCGAGACCACCAAGATCATCGTGGCCCAGCGGGTGGCCTCGGTGGAGGACGCCGACCGCATCCTCATCCTGGACGGCGGATCCATCGCCGCCGTGGGCACCCACGAGGAGCTGCTCTCCTCCAACCCCATCTATCAGGAGATCTATCATTCGCAGAACAAGGCGGGAGGTGAGCAGGAATGAAGCCTAACGTAAAGCTCGGCCCCACCCTGGCCCGCATCTGGAAGACCCTGATCGGCTTTTACCCCGTGATGCTGCCGGTGACGCTGGCCTGCATCCTGTTCAGCGCGGCGGTGAGCGCCATTCCCTCCCTGTTCATGCAGAGGGTCATCGCCATCATTGAGGAGTGCTGGCCTACCAGGGACTGGGCGGGGGCCTCGGGGCGCATCTTCGGGGTCATCGTGATCCTGGCGGCGCTGTACCTGCTGTCCCTCATCAGCGTGTTCCTGTGGAACCGGCTCATGGCCATCATCACCCAGGGCACCCTGAAAAAGCTGCGCTGCAGGATGTTCGACGGGATGCAGGATCTGCCCATCCGCTATTTCGACACCAACGGCCACGGAACCATCATGTCCTTCTACACCAACGACATCGACACCCTGCGGCAGCTCATCTCCCAGTCCCTGCCCAATCTGCTGAACTCCGGCGTCATCGTGGTCACCAACCTCTTTATCATGCTGTGGTTCAGCGTGCCGCTGACCCTGGTGGTGCTGATCGGCGTGGCTATCATGTTCGTCATCACCCGGAAGGTGGGGGGCGGCTCTGCCAAATACTTCCGCCGCACCCAGAAATCGGTGGCACGGCTGGAGGGCTTCGTGGAGGAGCTGATGGAGGGCCAGAAGGTGGTCAAGGTCTTCAACCACGAGCCCGAGACCAAAAAGGACTTCGTCAAGGTCAACGACCAGCTCTATGAGGACGCCAAGGCCGCCAACCGCTATGCCAACACCCTCATGCCCATCCTTAACAACATGGGCCACATCATCTACGCCGCCTGCGCCATGGTGGGCGGGGTGATGCTCATTCTGAACGCCCCCAACCCCTGCCTGTCCGGCATGGCCATCAGCATCAGCGTGGTGGTGCCCTTCCTGAACATGACAAGGCAGTTCTCCGGCAGCATCAGCCAGGTGTCCCAGCAGGTGAACCCCATCGTCATGGGCATGGCGGGCGCCCAGCGGGTCTTCGACCTGATGGATCAGCAGCCCGAGACCGACGAGGGCACCGTGACCCTGGTGAACGTGAAGGAGCAGGCGGACGACTCCCTGCTGGAGTGCGAGGAGCGCACCAACGTGTGGGGCTGGAAGATCCCCCAGGAGGACGGCACGTTCCGCTATGTCAAGCTCACCGGCGACGTGCGGTTCAAGGACGTGGACTTCGGCTATGTGCCGGAGAAGACCGTCCTCCACGACATCACCCTGTACGCCGAGCCGGGCCAGAAGGTGGCCTTTGTGGGCGCCACCGGCGCGGGCAAGACCACCATCACCAACCTGATCAACCGGTTCTACGACATCAGCAAGGGCCAGATCCTCTATGACGGCATCGACATCATGGACATCAAAAAGGCCGATCTGCGCCGGTCTCTCGGCATCGTGCTCCAGGACACCAACCTGTTCACCGGCACCGTGATGGAGAACATCCGCTACGGCAACCTGGACGCCTGCGACGAGGAGTGCATCGCCGCGGCGGAGCTGGCCGGGGCCCACGACTTCATCACCCGCCTGCCCGACGGCTACAACACCATGCTCACCGGCAACGGCGCCAACCTGTCCCAGGGCCAGCGGCAGCTGCTGGCCATCGCCCGGTGCGCCGTGGCCGACCCGCCGGTGATGATTTTGGACGAGGCCACGTCCTCCATCGACACCCGCACCGAGGCCATCGTCCAGCGGGGCATGGACGCGTTGATGACCGGGCGCACCGTGTTCGTCATCGCCCACCGGCTGTCCACCGTCCAGAACTCCGACGTCATCATGGTGCTGGAGCAGGGCCGCATCATCGAGCGAGGCAGCCACGACAAGCTCATCGCCGAGAGGGGCAAGTATTATCAGCTCTACACCGGCGCGTTCGAGCTGGAATAACCGTATACGCAAAGCAGAGGCCCCGGCGGAAGCCGGGGCCTTGTCTGTGTTACAGAGGGTGATGCGGGCCGTTCTGCCCCTCATCCGCCCCAGTGTGCGCACTGGGGCACCCACCCTACCCCTTCTGTCCCTTCGGGACATCTCCCCCTGACAGGGGGAGTCGGCCCCCGGCGGGTGGAAGGCTTTTAGAGGAACTTTTTCATCTCCTCGATGTTGGACTGCTCGGTGTGGAGCAGCTTGTCGGCCAGGTCGCGCACCCGCTCGTCCTTCAAATCGGTGTCCCGGATGGTGCGCAGGCTCTTGGTCACCCCCATGGTGGAGCCCTGGATCATCATTTCTGCGATGTTGGTGGAGGAGCGGTCGGTCATGGCCTTCATGGTGCTCATGGCCTCGGAGGACAGGCGGGCCACCGGGCTGATCCCCTTGGAGGGCTCGCCCCGGGCGTGGAGCATGTCGTCGGCGCTGTTTTGGAGCTTCTCGTACTCGGTGCGCTGAGCGGTGAGGGCGTCGGTGAGGCGGGGGTTTTTGGCGTAGCGCAGCACCGTGTCGATGCCCTCCACCCCCATCTGGGCGGTCTGGTAGATGTGATTGAGCAGTTGGGTCTCGGTCAGCATTTCGATTCACCTCGGATCATTTTTGGTGTGGTTAGTATGCGTATGAAATCGGCAGTTGAAAACGGCAATGTTTTCTGATAGAATAGATAAAACATTTGTTTGAGGAGGCCGTTATGGCTGTGGAGAGACCGGAAGGGCAGGAGTGGAATCACATCGAGGGCGCGGTGGAGACGGTGCTGTTCCGCAACGACGAGAACGGTTACACGGTGCTGAAGCTGAACTGCGGCGATAAGGGCGAGGTCACGGCGGTGGGCTGTATGCCCGGCGTGGCCCCCGGCGAGCGGCTGGAGCTGGAGGGCACCTGGGGCCGCCACCCCAGCTACGGGGAGCAGTTCAAGGCGGAGGTCATCGTCCGGCGGCTGCCCGAGGGGGAGCGGGCCATCTTTGAGTATCTGGCCTCCGGGGCCGTCAAAGGCATCCGTATGGGGACGGCAAGGCAGATCGTGGATCGGTTCGGGGAGCGGTCTCTGGACGTGATCGAGAACCAGCCGGAGCGGCTCTCCGAGATCCGGGGCATCACCCCCAAGCGGGCCAGGGCCATCGGCGAGGCGTTCCGGGAGCAGATGGGGATGCGGCGGCTGGCGGAGTTTTTGTCGGAACACAAGCTGCCTCTGGCGGCGGCGGTGCCGCTGTATAAGCGGTTCGGCGACGTGGCCGTGGAGGTGGTGCGGGACAACCCGTATCTGCTGGCGGACAAGTCGCTGGACATCCCGTTTGCCCAGGTGGACGCGCTGGCCATCGAGCTGGGCGTGGCGGGGGACGATCCCCAGCGCGTCGAGGCGGCGCTGCAATTTGAATTGGATCATAACAGTGACAACGGGCACGTGTTTCTGCCCCAGGAAAAGCTGATCGCGGCCACCTCCGCCCTCATCGGCGTGGAGGGGGATTGCCTCGCCGCGGGGTTGGAGGAACTGATCGAGCGGGGCGAGGTGGTTCGGGAGGACATCGCGGGGGTGACGGCATGCTACCCGGCGGGGCTGTATGAGGCGGAGTGCTACGTGGCGATGCGGCTGGCGGAGATGTGCACCGCCGAGCTGAAGGCGCCGGACGATCTGGATAAGCTCATCGGGCGGATCGAGAAGGAGCAGGGCATCGAATACGCGGAGCAGCAGCGGCAGGCGGTGGAGCTGGCCGCCACCCGGCAGGTGATGCTGCTCACCGGCGGGCCGGGCACCGGCAAGACCACCTCTCTGAGAGGGGTGCTGGCGCTGTTCGACCGGCTGGGGCTGGAGACCGCGCTTGCCGCGCCCACAGGGCGCGCCGCCAAGAAGCTGGCGGAGACCTGCGGGGCGGAGGCGGCCACCATCCACAGGCTGCTGTGTACCCAGCTGGATCCCTTCACCGGGCAGCTGGGCTTTACCAAGAATGTGGAGGAGCCGCTGGAGGCGGACGCGGTCATCGTGGACGAGACCTCCATGGTGGATATGTCCCTGATGGCAGCGCTGCTGGCGGCGCTGCGGGCGGACTGCCGGCTGGTGCTGGTGGGCGACCCGGATCAGCTGCCCTCCGTGGGGCCGGGGAACGTGCTGGATCATCTGCTGCGCAGCGGAGTGGTGCCCTCGGTGCGGCTCACGGAGATCTTCCGGCAGGCACGGGAGAGCGCCATCGTCATGAACGCCCACGGGGTGAATCAGGGGCGGATCCCCAGGCTCGACAACAAGAGCAGGGACTTTTTCTATCTGGGCAGGCGGGACGCGGCCAGGACGGCGGAGACCATCGTGGAGCTGTGCAAGACCCGGCTGCCCCAGAACATGGGCATCCCGGCGGATCAAATACAGGTGCTCTCGCCCACCAGACGGCGCGGGGCGGGCACCGCCGCCCTCAACCGGGCGCTTCAGGAGGCGCTGAACCCGCCTGCCGACGGCAAGGGGGAGCGGGCCTTCGGGCAGTACATCTTCCGGGAGGGCGACCGGGTGATGCAGGTGAAGAACAACTACGACCTGTTCTGGGAGGATCCGGTCACCGGAGAGCGGGACATGGGGGTGTTCAACGGCGACGTGGGCACCGTTCTGGAGGCCAATGGCGGAGAGATCACCGTGTCCTTCGACGGGCGGCTGGTGGTGTACCCCCCGGAGCTGCTGGGAGAGCTGGAGCCGGCCTACGCCGTCACCGTCCACAAGGCCCAGGGCAGCGAGTACCGGGCGGTGATTTTGGCGCTCAGCGACGTGCCGCCTACGCTGCTGGCGCGGGGCGTGTTGTACACCGCCATCACCCGGGCGCGGGAGCTGTTCATCCTGGTGGGCAGCGACGAGCTGATGGCGAAAATGGTGGCCAACGACCGGCACACCAGACGTTACTCCGCCCTGCGGACACGGCTGCTGCGGGAGATGGGCGCGGAGGCCTGACCTTACAATCAAATCAATATGGGAGTCCCCGGAGTGAGTTTTCGCTCCGGGGATTTTTTTGCGCCTTGCACCGGGACGGGCAACAAAGTCCCCCGCCTCAGAGGGTACCGGAGGAGGTTGGGCATGGGCGAGGAGACGAAGAAAAAGGCCCCAAAGCGCTACAGCGAGCCGGTACGCCACCTGCGGAAGCTGGCGCGGTGGAAGAACAACGACGCGGTGAAGCTGGCCTATCTCAGCGAGGAGCAGGTGGAACAGATCGGCGGGCTGGATCTGGAAGGGGTGGCGGAGCTGAAACGGCACGGCAACGGATCCATCGAGCTGAAATTCGTGGACAAGGTGCGGGTGCTGGATCTGCTCAGTGAGCTGCTGGATCGGCGGGACGACCGGGAGCTGGGCAGGCTGCTGGACGAGATGGGCAGCGCGGAGAGCGGCGACGTCCAGTGAGCAAAAGCGGATTCTCTCCGAAACAGCGGCGAGTGCTGACCTGGTGGAAGCGGGGCGGCTATGACGCCATTATCTGCGACGGGGCGGTGCGCTCCGGCAAGAGCTACGCGATGACCCTCTCCTTCTTTCTGTGGGCCATGATCCGGTTCCACGGGCAGCGGTTCGGGCTGTGCGCCCCCACCATCAACGGGGTGCGGCGCAATCTTCTCGCTCCCGTGCGGGGGGAGCTGGAGGCGCTGGGCTTCCGGTGGGAGGAGCGGCAAAGCCGGAACCAGGTGGTGCTCCGGGGCGGCGGCCGGGAGAATACCTTTTACCTATTTGGCGGGCGCAACGAGGGCAGCGCCTCCCTCATCCAGGGGGTGACGCTGGCGGGGGCGCTGCTGGACGAGGTGGCGCTGATGCCACGCTCCTTTGTGGAGCAGGCCTGCGCCCGGTGCTCCGTGCCGGAGGCCAGGCTGTGGTTTTCCTGCAACCCGGCGGGACAGTCCCACTGGTTCTACCGGGAGTGGATCCGGCGGGCGGAGGAGAAGGGGGCGCTGTACCTCCACTTCACCATGGAGGACAACCCGGCGCTGACAAAGCGGACGAGAGAGCGCTATCAGCGGATGTTCCGGGGGGCTTTCTACCGGCGGTATGTGCTGGGGGAGTGGAGCTCCCTGGAGGGGCTGGTGTATGACTTCTTCGATCCGGGACAGACGCGGCCGGCGCCCAGGGGCGGCTTTGAGCGGTGGCGCATCTCCTGCGACTACGGGACACGGAATCCGGCGTCCTTCGGGCTGTGGGGGCTGAAGGACGGGGTGTGGTACCGGGTGCGGGAGTACTACTACGACGCCTCTATCGCGGGGAGCCAGAAGACCGACGGCGAGTACGCAAAGGAGCTGGAGCGGCTGGCGGGCGGACGGCGCATCGAGGCGGTGATCGTGGATCCGTCGGCGGCCAGCTTTATCGAGGCGCTGCGGCGGCAGGGCTGGCCGGTGCGGAAGGCGGACAACCGGGTGGTGGAGGGCATCCGGCGGACGGCGGAGGCGCTGAAAGAGGGCAGGATCGTCATCTGCCAGGGGTGCGAGGCCGCCATCCGGGAGTTCGGGCTGTACCGCTGGGAGGACGACGGGACAAAAGACCGGGTGCACAAGGAGAACGACCACGCCATGGACGACATCCGATACTTTGTGATGAGTCTGGAGACGGAGGAGCCGGTAGCGGCGGTAAGCGTGGAACGGACAGGATTTTGAGGGGGGACATCCTCAGTCAGCCCTTTGGGCTGACAGCTCCTTCTGAAGAAGGAGCCTTTTGCGTGGGAGATACCCGTGAAGGGGTTTCCATATACACATTAACGAGAGGAGCAGAAAACATGGAGATTTGCTTTGATGGCATCGGCCAGGCGGTGGCCACCTTCCAGACGGCGGAGGGCATGGAGACCGGAAAGGCGGTGGCGATGACCGGCAGCGGCGCCGTGGGTCTGGGCACCAGCGGCGATTTACCCTGCGGCGTCACCGTGGGCGCGGAACGGGGCGGCGCGGTGGCCGTCCAGATCGCCGGCGTGGCGACGGTGGCCTATTCCGGCGAGACGGCGCCCACGGTGGGCTACTGCGCCCTGACCTGCGACGGCAAGGGGATGCTGGCCAAGGCCGAGGGCAGCGGGCTCACCTGCCTGGTGCTGGCCGTGGACGAGACCGCCAAGACCGTGACTGTGAAGCTGTAAGCGGGAACATTTTTGAGAGGAGATTTGATATGGCATATCGATTCGACAACGTGAAGCTGGAGAAGGGCATGTACCACGAGGCGGGCAAGTCCTTCACTCAGGTGCTGGAGAAGATGGATCCCAGCGAGCAGTACAAGGGCACCGCCCTGGAGGGGCTGGACGCCTATCAGCGCCAGCTCAAACGCTTCGACATCAAGGTGAAGGGCGCGGGCTCCGACCTGGTGGACAAGTTCTTCTCCACCTCCCAGTCGGCGGTGCTGTTCCCTGAGTACATTGCCAGAGCGGTGAAGGTGGGCATGGAGGAGGCCAATATCCTCCCCGACATCACCGCCACCGAGACGCTGATCGAGGGGATGGACTACCGCTCCATCACCTCCGTGCCCGAGGACGAGAAGGATCTGAAGCGGGTGGCCGAGGGCGCGGCCATCCCCCAGACCACCGTGCGCACCAGGGACAGCCTGGTGAAGCTCCACAAGCGGGGCCGCATGCTGGTGGCCTCCTACGAGGCCATCCGGTTCCAGAAGCTGGATCTGTTCTCCGTCACCCTGCGGCAGATCGGCGCCCAGATCGGGCGGATGCACCTGGAGGACGCCATCGACGTGATCCTCAACGGCGACGGCAACGACAACAAGGCCGCCGTGTCCAAAGTGGCGGCCAGCGATACGCTGACCTATGACGACCTGCTGGCCTTCTGGAACAGCTTTGAGCCCTATCAGCTCAACACCCTGCTGGTGGGCACCGACACCATGACCAAGCTGCTGGCCATGAGCCAGATGCAGGACGCCGCCGCCGGCCTGGACTTCCACGGCACCGGCAAGCTCATCACCCCCATGGGGGCCAAGGTGCTGCGCACCTCCGCCATGCCCGCCGGCAACATCATCGGCCTGGACAAGAACTACGCCCTGGAGATGGTGAAGGCCGGCGACGTGATGGTGGAGTACGACAAGATCATCGACCGGCAGCTGGAGCGGGCGGCCATCACCACCATCTCCGGTTACGCCAAGATCTTTGAGGACGCCAGCCGGGTGCTGTCCCTAAAAGCGGAATAAGACTGTTGGGAGGCGGAGCATGAGCCTTCTGAGAAAACAAAAGGCGGGGCAGGCGGCGGCCGCCGCCCAGCTCCGGGACGCCGGACGGCATCCCTTTGCCATGCTGGACGGCTATGTGCCCCTCCGCAACGGGGAGACCGCCCTGTACCGGGCCATCCGGGAGGGGGTGCCCATCGTTGACGCGGCCATCGACAAGCTGATCCGGCTGTGCGGGGGCGTCATTGTCCGCTGTAAGGATCGCAGGGCCCAGGCGGAGATGGAGCGGTTCCTCCGCACCGTCCCCACCGGGCGGGGACAGCGGGGCATCCAGTCCTTCCTGGACTGCTACCTGGACTCCATGCTGGTGGCGGGCCGGGCGGTGGGCGAGATGGTGCCCACCGCCGACGGCACCGATGTGGCCGCCCTGCTGTGCGCCGACGTGAGCCGGGTGGAGATCAGGGAGGGGGACAGCCCGCTGGACTTCACCCTCTGGGTCAGGGACAGCGACGGGAAGCTGAGAGAGCTGCCAAGGCAGGAGCTGCTGCTGTTCACGCCGTTCCAGCCGGAGACCGGGGCGCCCTACGGCGCGTCCATGCTGCGATCCATGCCGTTTTTGGCGGAGATCCTCATCAAGATATTTGACGCTGTGGGCAAGAACTGGGAGCGGACAGGCAACGTGCGCTTCGCGGTGGTGTGCAAGGGCGCCGAGGCGGGCATGGCCGAGGAGCGGTGCCGCCAGGTGGCCCGGGAGTGGTCTGCCGCCATGCAGGCCGGCCGGGACGGTGCCGTGCGGGACTTTGTGGCCGCGGGCGACGTGGAGATCCGGGCCATCGGCGCGGACAACCAGATTTTGGACAGCGAGGTGCCGGTGCGTCAAATTTTGGAGCAGCTGGTGGCCAAGACGGGCATCCCGCCCTTTTTGCTGGGTCTGAGCTGGTCGTCCACCGAGCGGATGAGCAGCCAGCAGGCGGACATCCTCACCAGCGAGATCGCCGCCATCCGGCGGAGCCTGGAGCCGGTGGTGGAGCGGATCTGCGAGCTGTGGCTGCGGTTGAAGGGCTATGACGACGCGGTGGACATCGACTGGATCGAC
Source organism: uncultured Oscillospiraceae bacterium (assembly GCA_947628315.1). GTDB lineage: Bacteria > Bacillota > Clostridia > Oscillospirales > Oscillospiraceae > Enterenecus. The sequence goes on along the minus strand of CANQZJ010000041.1, from coordinate 8,684 downwards.
GTGAACCTGCAGGACGAGGAAGTTGAGGCCAAAGCCGCCCTCTACCGGGCGCAGGCGGCGGCCATGGAGGAGGAACGGAATGGAGATCAGTAAAGACGCGGTGGTGAAAGCCATCGGCCGGCCGGAGGCGGAGGATCTGAGCCTCATCAATCAGCTGGCCCGGCGGGAGCTGGAGCCGGAGGAGGTCTACACCTTCGCCGTTCGGCTGTGCGACAACGACATCGACCGGGACTTTGAGCGGTTCGACGACATGGCGCTGGATCAGCTGGCAGAACTGTTTCTGGGGGTGTCCGGGGTGTTCGACCACCAGTGGTCTGCCAGGGGACAGACCGCCCGCATCTACCGCACAGAGGTGGTGACCGACGGGAGCGTCGTCACCGCCGATGGGCGGCCCTACAAGTTCCTGAAGGGCTGGGCGTACATGATGCGCACGGCGGAGAATGCCGACCTCATTGCCGAGATCGACGGCGGCATCAAGCGGGAGGTCAGCGTGGGCTGCGCGGTGGAGAAGGTGATCTGCTCCATCTGCGGCGAGGAGCTGGAGGACTGCCCCCACGAGAAGGGGCAGGAGTACGACGGGCAGGTGTGCGCCGGCGTTCTCACCGGGGTCACCGACGCCTACGAGTGGTCCTTCGTGGCGGTGCCGGCCCAGCGGAAAGCCGGGGTCATCAAGAGCGCCAGAAAGCTGGAGGACGAGGCCCGGCTGGGCCGGAGGTATCTCAAGAGCCTGCGCCGGGAGATGGCGCGGCTGGCGGGCATCGCCGAGCCGGAGGCCGGCCACGCTCTGCTGGAGCGGGTGGCGGACAAGCTGGACGAGGCGGAGCTGCTGGGGCTCATCAAGCTGTACCGGGGCAAGACGGACAAGCTGCTCACCGGGCGGCCCCAGCTCAGCTACGGCGAGGAAGGGCAGGAGCCGGAGATCGCCGACGGGGCATACCTCATTTGAACGGGGGCGCGGATATGACCGACGCGGTGTTGGAGATCGCAAAGGGACTGTGCCCCGGACAGGACGAGGGGCTTCTGAAAAAGCTGTGCGAGGCGGCGTGTGAGGTGCTGACCGGCCTGCTGCGGGACGGCGTGAAGCCGGAGGACTGCGGCGGGCGGTTCGCCCTGGCGGCGGCGTGGATGGCCGCCGACTGGATAAAGGACTGCGGCGGAACGGCGGACGTCACCGCCATCACCGCCGGGGATATGAGCATCAGGCGGGAGAGCGGCGCGGCGGGCGGCAAGCTGTCCGGCAGGGCCATGGAGCTGATGGGCCCCTACATCCGGGATACCGGGTTCGTGTTCCGGGGGGTGCGGGGATGACGGAGCTGTTCGGAGAGGTCATCCGCGCCTACGGCAAGGAGCTGGTCTGCCGGGACGAGGACGGCCAGGAGGTCGGACGGGGCATGGCCATCGTCCGACCTATGACAAAGCAGGAGTGGCAGTCCGGGGGCGCGGCGCTGGGCAGCGAGCGGAACGACCGGTTTTTGGGGCTGGCAGAGCCGGGGACGCCGGTGGAGGACATCGGCATTGGCGGCTGGCTGGAGTGGAACGGCTCCAGGTTCGAGGTGCTGAACTGCCAGCCCATTCTGGTGGGGGACGCGGTCACCCATCTGTGGCTGGCGCTGCGGCCCTGCGGGGAGATCGCCCCATGAGCGGCGGGTTCAGCGGACTGCGGGAGGGGGTCGTGTCCCTCCTGAAGGAGAACGGCGTCAACGCGGCGCCGGCTATGGAGCCGGCGGCTGCGGGGCGGTGGAGAGAGCCGGTGGCGGCGGTGTCCGTCAAGAGCGTGAAGTGCGCGGACAGCGGGTTCCAGAACTATCTGGGCAGCGAGAGCGACGGCAGTAAGGCGAAAGAGGTCTACGGCCGGACGGCGGACATCGTTTTGGCGGTGGACGTGTATGCCCCGCGCGACGGGGGCGAGAGCGCCTGCCAGGAAACGCTGGAGAAGATCGCCGAGATCCTGCTGACGCAGGGCGCGGCGGGGCTGGAGGTGGCCGAGCTGACGGCGGAGCGGACGGAGTATACAGACCGGGAGGGGATGTACCGCCTGCGGGCCGACTGCCTGTGCCACGCGTGGCTCACGGTGGCCGCAGAGGCCGACGCGGAGATCACATTCTTTACCGATTTTGAAGTGAGAGGGAGAAGAGCATGAGCATGACAGTAACGCATGAGCGGCCGGGGGTGTACTCCTCCTATGAGGCGTCCAGCCTGACGGCCGCCGCCAACCGGGGCGGCGTGGTGGCCGTCGTCGCCAAGCTGGACAAGGAGGACGCCGAGCCGTACTATGCCTGGAGCAGCTACAGCAGGGCTGCAGGCGACGTGGGCGCGGGCGTCCTCAGCGAGATGGCGAGGCTGGCCATCCGCAACGGCGCGGGGCTGGTGTACGGCATCCCGGTGAAAACCGTGGAGGAGGCGCCGGACTACGACAGCGCCCTGGCCGTGGCCGCCGGACTGGAGGACGTGACCATCGTGGTGTGCGACAGCGACGACAAGGACGTCCAGAAAAAGCTGATGGACTCGGTGCAGACCTGCTCCGCCGCCCGAAAGGAGCGCATCGCCGTGGTGGGCGGCAAGACGGGCGAGGACGTGGACGCCCTCATCGAGCGGGCCAAGGGCCTCAACTGCGAGCGGGTGGCGCTGGTGGCCTCCGGCGCGGTGGACGACACGGGCGCGGCCATCGGCGGGTACGCCTGCGCCGCCGCGGTGGCGGGCGCCATCGCGGGGAACGCAGACCCGGCGCTGCCTCTGGGCGGCGTACAGCTCTACGGGCTGAGCGGGCTGGAGACCAACTATGACGACGGCGAGATCGACAGGCTGATCAAGGGCGGCGTGACGCCGCTGGAGACGCTGGCGGGGAACTGCTACGTGGTGCGCGCCGTCACCACCAGAACCACCAATGGCGCCGCCGAGGACGCCACCTGGCGGGAACTGACCACCATCCTGGTGGTGGACGAGGTCATCCCCGGCATTCGGGATTCCCTGCGGGCAAAGTTTGCCCGGGCCAAAAATACAGAACAGACCCGGGGCGCCATCCGCTCCCAGACCGTGATGGAGCTGGAAAAGCGGGTGAGCCGGGAGATCATCGACAGCTACGAGGACGTGGCGGTGTCCGCCCTGCCGGAGGATCCCGCCGTGTGCCTGGTGGAGTTCGCATTTACCGTGGCCCACGGGCTGAACCAGATCTGGCTGTCGGCCCACATCACCGTTTGATAGGGGGAGAGAGACATGAGCATTTCCTTTGGACAGGCGGGATTTCCCACCAGCAACGACATCTGGCTGGAGCTGGACGGCAAAAAGGTGGCCGTGGTGCAGAGCTACGCCAGCAAATCCACCAGAAACTCCGGTACCATTGAGGCCTTCGGCGAGAGCGAGCCGGTGGCCACCGTGCAGGGCCCCCAGACCCACACTATCCAGCTGAGCCGGCTGTACGCCACCGACAGCGCCATCGCCGACGGGCTTGACTTCTATGACCTGAAGGACTTTTCCCTGGTCATCTGCAAGCCGGATCGGAAGGTGATCTACTCCGACTGCCAGTGGAGCGACATCCAGGAGGACGCCAAGCTGGGCCAGACCGTGGTGGAGAAGCTGACCCTGGTGGCCCGGAAGCGGATGGAGATCAAGGCGTGAGCATCCGGGCGGGACGGGAGCGGATGGCGGTGGCCGAGGGGGAACTTCGGCTGCTGTCCGCCCTGGAGGTGCTGGAGGCGCGCCGCGAGGGGGCGGAGCTGGCCGCCGACGAGAGGGAGCGGGCGCTGTGCGACAACGCCTGCATCATCGCCAGGGCGCTGGAGAAGGACGGCAAGCCCTTGTTTGCCGACGGTAAGGCCGTGCTGGAGGGGATGCGGGTGGAGGACATCGCCCGCGTCTCCGGCCAGTGGGCCAAATTCAACCGGGAGCAGAACCCCTCCCCGGTGGGGAGCGCTGAGGAGCAGGAACGGCGAAAAAAAGCCTGGAGCACGCGCGTTATGAGCGCCTTCAGTGGCGCGTGCTCCGCCTGTTTGGCGCTCTTCCCACGGAGGAACGGGCCCGGAACATGAAAGACCGGGACTATCTGTGGTGCGCCCTCAACCTGGCATTGGATCGGGAGGAGGAGCTGGCGCGGCTATGTCCCTCCTGCCGGGAACGGGCGGAGCGGGAGCCATGCCCCGCCTGCGGCGCGCCCCGGGAGAGCTGGGGCGTCAACGCCGGGTTTGACTGGGCGAGATATCTGAAATTGAAAGGGGGCGGCGGCCGGTGACCGATTGGATCGAGGAATTGTTGAGCAGCGTGGCGGATGACGAGAATGAGGAACAGAAGGACGAGGATGTGACGGAGACCGCCGCTCCCGGTGGCGGGACGGCACGGCGGACGGTCATCCCGGCGGAAGAGCCGGAGGGGCAAATTCCCGGCGAACGGCAGAGCGGCGGCACCCATCAGTGGGAACAGACGCGGGAGACGGCGGAGGAAGAGAGCGGCATTCCGCCGGAGGCGCGTCGGCCGGAGCGGGAGGAGACCCATCTGCCGGAGGCGCGTCGGCCGGAGCGGGAGGAGACCCTCCTGCCGGAGGCGCGTCAGCCGGTGCGGAAGGAGACCCTCCTGCCGGAGGTGGAGAAAGCGGTGAGTGGGGAGGCCATCCTGCCGCCCATTGCCGGAGAGGCGGAGCCCCTCCAGCTGCCGGAGGCGGGCGCCGGGGACAGCGAGAGCGGGCTGACGGAACTCTACCACCAGGTGGCCCGTGCGGCGGAGACCGCGTGGGATGCGGCGTCCGCCGCACAGAGCGGCGCCGACCGGGTGCTGCCGGAGCCGGTGCCGGCGGAGCCGATCCGGGTGACCATGGAGGAGCTGGATCGGGCCATGCGCCGGGACAGCCGCCGGTATGACGGCGGCATGACCATCTATTGACGAGAGAGGAGCGGGGAGGATGAATTTATCCCCCATGCGGTTCAAAAATTTCGTGTGGCCCCACAACCCCAGGACATATACCATCACCTTTGAGCGGAAGATGGCGCTGCACAAGATCCCCTTTGGCAGGCACTACCTCCAGAGCCTGGGGCAGACCCGGCGGGTGCTGCGGGGCACGGGGGAGTTCGTGGGCGAGGGCGCCTACGACAAGTTCAAGGAGCTGGCCACCGTGTTCTACGAGGAGACGCCGGGGGTGCTGATCCACCCCGTGTGGGTGACCACCACCGCCTGGTTCGCGGCGCTGGAGCTGCGGCAGGAGCCCAAGGAGGACTACGTGGCCTACTCCTTTGAGTTCTGGGAGGTGGTGGGCGGCGACGAGACCAGGCTGACGGCGGTGAGTCCCTCCGGCGGGAGCGGGGGCGGAAGCCAGTTCGGCGGCGAGGTGTGGTACACCGTGGTGAAGGGGGATACCCTGTGGGGCATCTCCAGGCGGTACGGCGTTTCCCTCGCCTCGGTCATCGCCCTGAATCCCCGGATCAAGAACCCCAATCTGATTTTCGTTGGGCAGAAGGTGAGGGTAAAATGATCCAGTGCTGGGTGACCAAGGGAAACGGCGGGATGCTGACCCTCCCCACGGCGATAAGCTGGCGGTTCCGCTATGGCACCGACACCCCCTGCGACAGCTATGAGGTGAAGTGCCTGTGGGAAAAGGGACAGGAGAAAGAGCTGTCCGACGCCAGCCGCTTTTATGCCCAGTGGGAGGACGAGCGGGTGTTCACCGGCGTCGTGGACGAATACGCCGTGGTGTGCGGCAAAGAGGGGCTCTATCTGGAGATCTCCGGCCGGGGGATGGCGGCGCTGCTGCTGGACAACGAGGCCATGCCCGCCCAGTATCAGCTGGCCACGCGGGCAGTCATCCTGGCCGACCATGTGACGCCCTATGGCATCACGGCCATCGGGGGGAGCGGCCTGACCCCGGTGAACAACTTTACGGTGCGCAGCGGCGAGAGCGAGTGGAGCGCCATGCGGGACTTTGTGTGCTGTTACAACGGGGTGGCGCCTCGGTTCGACCGGATGGGCCGGCTGGTGCTGGATCCCCACGACGACGATGAGATCCTGCGGGTGACCGACGGCACCGCGGTCATCAGTTGGGAGTACCGGGAGGATCGCCACGGGGTGCTGAGCCAGGTGGCGGTGCGGCGGCGCTCCTATCCGGGGATGCAGTGGGTGAGCGACGAGGGCTTTATCGCCGAGGGCGGCAGGGCCCGGCGGGTGATCACCGTGCCCAACATCACCGGGACGACGGCCATGCGGTACACCGCGGACTACCAGCTGAAGGCCTCCCGCCGGGAGCGGAAACGGATGACGGTTGCGCTGGCGGGGGCGTTCCTGGCCTGGCCGGGGCAGCTGGTGGACGTGTCCCTCGCCGGGTGCGGGGCCAACGGGCGGTACCGGGCGGCCCAGGCGGAGGTGTCCTGCGGGGACAACGGTTTGACCACCACGCTGACGCTGGGCGAGCCGGACAGCATGATCTGAACAGGAGGATGAGGATATGTGGCTGAGCGGACAGCAGAGACGGCCCTCTGAAGAGGGCGAGGGCCAGATCGGGACCGTCACCATGAGCGAGGGCGAGCTGGCGGTGGAGCTGGACAGCGAGCGGCGGGGACTGGAGGTCTACGGCCCCGCCGGCTACCGGTGGATGCCTGTGGTCGGGCAGAGGGCGCTGGTCATCCAGGGCAGGGGAGAGACTCCGGCCGTGGTGGGCGTCAAGGCGGGCGAATCGGCTCCTGCGCAGGTGTCCATTGAGGCGGGGAACATCGATTTGAAGGGACAGGTGCTCATCAACGGCGTAACCTTGGAGAGCTATATCATAAGACTTGTGGCCGGCTTGATGGGGGGAGGAATATGAGTCTGCTGCTGAAGAACAGGGATTACGCGGTGGAGGGCGGCGCACTGGCATCCGTGGACGGCGGAGAGGCGCTGCTCAGCGAGGTGCTGTTTCGTCTGGCCGTCCGGCGGGGTAGCTTTCCCTTTCTGCCGGAGCTGGGCAGCCGGATGTACCTGCTGCGGAGGGAGAAGCCGTCCGCCTGGGCGGATCTGGCGGCGCAGTACGCCGCCGAGGCGCTGGCAGACCTGACCGATCTGTCGGTGACAGGGGCAAAAGTGACCCGGACGGGCGATGATTTGTCGGCGGACATCTTCCTGCTGTGGCAGGGAGAGGAGCTGACCGTGACGGCACAGTTGGAGGGGTGAACGAGATGACGTTGGAGGAGATTTATCAAAAGCTGTCGGCGGTGTTCCAGGAGCAGACCGGGCTCACCGCGGCGGGCAGCAGCGAGCTGGCGGTGCGGTTCTACGCGGTGGCGGCGGAGATCTACAGCCTGTATGTCCAGGCGGAGTGGACGCGGCGGCAGTGCTTCCCCCAGACCGCCACGGGGGAGAACCTGGACAACCACGCGTGGCTGCGGGGCATCGACCGGCGGCAGGCGGTGAAGGCCACCGGCAAAGTGACGTTCAGCGTGGGCGAGGCGCGGGGGGACGATGTGGACATCCCCCAGGGCACGGTGTGCATGACCGCCACCGGGACGCGGTTCCTCACCACGGAGGAGGGAACCATCGCCGCCGGCTCCACCGAGACGGAGGTGCCCGTGGAGGCGGCGGAGCCGGGCGCCTCCGGCAACGTGGCGGCGGGTACCATTCTCTACATGGCGGTGCCGCCCGTGGGGGTGCTCGCCTGCGCCAACGAGGAGGCGCTGGCGAACGGCCAGGATGAAGAAACGGATGAGGAACTGCGGGTCAGAGTGCTGGAGAGCTATCGCCGCCTGGCAAACGGGGCCAACAGCGCCTTCTATGAACAGGCGGCCATGTCCTTTGACGAGGTGGCGGCGGTGACGGTGCTGCCGAAGCCCGGCGGCAAGGTGGGCACCGTGGATCTGGTGATCGCGGCACAGGGCGGTATGCCGGAGGACGGACTCATCACCACGCTCCAGAACTATTTTAATCAGGTGCGGGAGATCGCCGTGGTGGTGACGGTGAAGAAACCGACCGAGGCAAAGACCGCCGTGGCGGCGGCGATCACGGTGGAGGCCGGCCGGGACTTTGAGCAGGTAAAGGCAGCTGTAGATGCCGCGGTACGGGGCTGGTTCACCGGGGAGCGGCTGGGGCGCGGCATGACAAAAGCCGAGCTGACCTCCCTCATTTTCAATGTGGACGGGGTGGCCAATGTCAACCTCACCCAGCCGGCGGCGGACTCGGCGGCGGAGAAATCCACACTGCCCACGCTGGCATCGCTGACCATCACCAACACAGCGGGATAGGGGGCACGGTCCGGTGAGCTATGAGGATTATCTGGCAGAGCTGCTGCGGCCCCTGGGGGCATACGACCTGAAGGAGGGCGCCGTCAACCGGGGAGAACTGGCGGCCTATGGCGCCCGCCTGGACGGCGCGGAGGCGGAACTGGAGGAGACCGAGCGGGAGATGAACCTGGCCACCGCCGGGGACTTCGGACTGGAGCGCATCGAGGAGCTGCTGCCCTGGCGGCCGGTTTGCTACACCGTGAATCAGCGGCGGAGGGCCCTGGCGGCGCTGCTGCGCATCAGCGGGGACAGCTTCACGCCGGAGGCCATCAACGATACGCTGGCCGGCTGCGGACTCAACGCGGTGGCGGAGGAGACCGGCGAGCCGGGGCACGTGCGGGTGTACTTCCCCGAGGTGGCGGGCATCCCCGACGGTTTCGAACGGATGAAGGAGATCATCGAGGAGATCCTGCCCAGCCACCTGGGCATCGAGTACAAGTTCTGGTACAATACCTGGGC
>CANQZJ010000040.1 GCA_947628315.1 uncultured Oscillospiraceae bacterium | reverse complement strand
GGCGCCCAGCGGTGGCTGAACCTGGGCATCCGGTTCCAGCCCTCGGAGATCGCCAAGGTGGCCGTCATCATGTTCTTCGCCGCCCGGCTGTCCAAGCGGAGCGACCAGCTGAAGGCCCCGCCCAAAAAGTGGAACAAACGCACCTTCACCGGCCGGGCGGGCGCGTTTCTGGATCGGATCGGCTTTCTGGAGCTGGTGCCCTACGGCGCCATCATGGTGATCGTGCTGTTCCTGCTGGCCCTGGAGCCCCATATGTCCGCCATGATCCTGGTGCTGGTGGGCGGCGCGTCGGTGCTGCTGGCGTCCGGCATCAGCCTGGGCTGGTTCGCCGGGGCGGCGGCGCTGGTGGGCGGCGTTCTATGGCTCATCATCACCCAGACCTCCTATATGACCGAGCGCATCAACGTATGGCTGGATCCCGCCAGCGACCTGCAGCGCGGCGGCTATCAGCCCTGGCAGGCCCGGATCGCCATCGGTTCCGGCGGCCTGCTGGGCAAGGGACTGGGCAACAGCGTGCAGAAATACCTGTTCCTGCCCGAGATGCAGAACGACTACATTTTCGCCATCGTCTGCGAGGAGCTGGGCCTCATCGGCGCCTGTATCATCATCGCCCTGTTCGCGCTGCTCATCATCCGGGGCTACTGGCTGGCCATCCACGCCAGAGACCGGTTTGGGACCCTGCTCATTGTGGGTATCATAACGCTGCTGGCCGCCCAGGTGTTCTTCAACATCGGCGTGGTCACCGGCGTCCTTCCCCCCACCGGAATCTCGCTGCCCTTCTTCAGCTACGGCGGCACCGCCCTGGTCATCCAGCTGGCGGAAATGGGCATCGTATTGAGCGTGTCCCGGCAGATCACGGCGCCCAAGGTGGAGTAAGAGGAGTGAGCGGAATGCGAGTGATTTTTACCTGCGGCGGCTCGGCGGGCCATGTGAACCCCGCGCTGTCCGTGGCGAAGCAGTTTGAGCGCCATTACCCCGGCTGTGAGATCCTGTTCGTGGGCGCCGTGGAGGGCATGGAGGAGCGCCTGGTCAAGCAGGCGGGCTACCCCATCCGCCTGGTGCGGATCTCCACCTTTGAGCGGGAGATCAGCTGGAGCCACCTTGTCCACAACATCGGCAACGTCTTTCAGATCCCCGTGGGGCAGTACCAGGCCGCGAAGATCATCAAGGAGTTCAAGCCCGACCTGGTGGTGGGCACCGGCGGCTACGCCTCCTTCCCCGCCGTGCGGGAGGCCGCCCGGCGGCACATCCCCACCGCCATCCACGAGTCCAACGCCTTCCCCGGCCTCACCACCCGCGCCCTGGCGGGCAAGGTGGATCTGGTGATGGTGGGCTTCCCCGAGGCCGCCGCCTATTACGAGGGCGTGGCCAGGCGGGTGGCCGTTACCGGCACCCCGGTGCGGGAGGAGTTCTTCACCCTCACCCGGGAGCAGGCCCGGCTGGAGCTGGGGGTGGCCGACAACCAGCCCCTGGTGGTGTCCTTCTGGGGCTCCCTGGGCGCCCGGTACATGAACCGGCACACCATCGACCTGGTGGAGCGCTGGGACAGGGAGGGGCGGCGGTTCCACTATGTCCACTCCGCCGGCCGGGACTATGAGGTCATGTCCGGCGAGCTGAAAGCCCGGGGCGTGGCCGTCACCGGCGAGGAGGTGCGGCCCTACATCGACGATATGCCCCGGGTGATGGCGGCCGCCGACCTGGTGATGTGCCGGGCGGGGGCGTCCACCATCGGGGAGCTGACCGTGCTGGGCAAGCCGGCCATCCTGGTACCGTCCCCCTACGTGGCGGCCAACCACCAGTTCAAAAACGCCAAGGTGCTGGCTGACCGCGGGGGCGTCGCCCTGGTGGAGGAGAAGACCTGCACCGGCGACGTTTTGTACGACGCCATCAACGAGCTGCTGGCGGACGGCGCCCGCCGGGCCGCCATGAGCCGCGCCATGAAGGAGCTGGCCGCTCCCCACGCGGCGGAGGACATCTACAGGGAGCTGGAGACCCTTCTCCACTGACCAAACGGCGCCCCTCCGCATAGGATGGATGGAAATCCATTCCGATGGGGAGGCTTTGGCCATGAGCGTCATGTACATCCGGGGCGGCGCGCCCCTGGAGGGAGAGCTGACCATTCACGGGGCGAAGAACAGCGTCCTGCCCCTGCTGGCGGCCTGCCTGCTGGCGGGCGGCCCGGTCACCCTCCACAACTGCCCTGACCTGACCGACGTGGAGGCCGCCCTGGCCATCCTGCGCCACCTGGGCTGCGGGACGAAGCGGGAGGGCCGCGACCTCACCGTGGATCCCACGGGGGCGTCGGGCTGTTCCGTGTCGGAGGAGCAGATGCGCGCCATGCGCTCGTCCATCATCTTTCTGGGGGCGCTGCTGGCCCGGGCCGGGGAGGCCCATCTGACCTACCCCGGCGGATGCGAACTGGGGCCGAGGCCCATCGACCTGCATCTGGCGGCCATCCGGGCCCTGGGGTGTGAGGTCAGCGAGGACTGCGGCATCCACTGCCACGGGCGGCCCAGGGGCGGGGAGGTGCAGCTGTCCATCCCCAGCGTGGGCGCCACCGAGAACGCCATGCTGTGCGCCGTGGGCGGCACGGGAGTGACCACCATCGCCAACGCCGCCCGGGAGCCCGAGATCTACGACCTGCAGTGCTTCCTCAACGCCCTGGGCGCCAACGTCCGGGGCGCGGGGGGCTCGACCATCACCGTCGAGGGCGGCAGAGCCCTCCACGGCGGGGAGTTCACCGTCATGGGCGACCGCATCGTGGCGGCCACTATGCTGTCCGCGGCGGCCGCCGCCGGAGGAAGGGTGAGGCTCCGGGGCGTGGACTGGCGGCACCTGTCCCCGGTGCTGTCGGTGCTCCACCAGGCGGGCTGCCGCGTTACCAGCAGGCTGGAATACGTAGAACTGCTCCGGGATCGGGAGAAGCCCCTCCGGGCTGTGCCCACCGTGCGCACCGCGCCCTATCCCGGTTTTCCCACCGACGCCCAGGCCCCGGTCATGGCGGCCCTGGCCGCCTCTGAGGGTTGCACCCTGTTCGTGGAGACCATGTTCGACAGCCGCTACCGCCATGTGGCCGAGCTTAAGCGGATGGGGGCGGACATCACCACCGAGGGCCGGGTGGCCCTGATCCGCGGGGTGGAGCGCCTCCACGGCGCGAAGGTGGAGGCCCCCGATCTCCGGGGAGGCGGAGCCCTTGCCGCCGCCGCGCTGGGCGCGGAGGGCGTCACAGTCTTGTCCGGGTTGAGACACATCGACCGGGGCTATGAGAATTTGGAGACCATGCTCTGTTCCCTGGGGGGCGACGCCGTCCGCCGGGAGAACTGATCGACTGAAGGGTTTGCCGGCGATCGTGTCCCGCCGCCGGCGGGGAGGAGGATCGCCGGCAGACCCCGACCAATCACCAATGAGAAGGGAGGAAGGATATCATGGCAGCTCCGCGCCAACGGAAGCACCAGCCCTATCGGAGCCGGCGAAGACGGTTCGGGCCACTGTCCATGGCGCTGTCCGCGGTGATCGTCATCGCGGCGGTGGTGGGGGCCTGCGTGGTGTTCTTCCGGGTCAACCACATCGAGGTGGAGGGCAACACCCGCTACTCCGCCGAGGAGATCATCGAGGCCTCCGGCATCCAGATCGGGGACAACCTGGCCGCCCTGCCCAGGAGCCGCATCGCCAGCAATATCCTGTCGAAGTTGCCCTATGTGGAGGCGGTGGTGCCCCGGCGGACGCTGCCCGACGGCGTGGTGCTGGTGGTCACCGAGCGGGTGGCGGCGGCCAGCATCGACACCGGGGAGGGCCGCTGGCTCATCTCCGACCAGGGCAAGCTGCTGGAGCCCATGACCGGCGAGCAGGTGGTGACCATCACCGGGCTGAAGGCGCTGGCCCCCATGGCGGGCGCCGACGTGCAGGTGGGCGAGGAGGATCAGGCCGCCCTGAGCTATGTGCTGGCGCTGATGAAGGCGGCCAGCAAGTACGGTGTGCTGAAGGATTATTCCTCCATCGACTGCACCCCCGCCGCCTACATCGGCGTGGAGTACGGCATCTACCACATCCGATTCCCCCGGGGCGGCGATTACGACTACCATCTGCGGCTGCTCACCGCCGCGCTGGAGAGCGACCGGATGCCCCAGGATGTGGCCGGTACGCTGGATCTCACCGTCGAGGACGGCAAGGTGCATTTCATCCAGGACAAATAGATCTGCCGGTTCCCGAGCCGGGGCCGGCAGATTTCTTTTTTCTTGAAAAAATCCGAAAATATCTATTGACCCCGGCAGAAAAAAAGACTACAATGGTACAAGATATAGTCTAGCGTTATCATACAGATTACAAGCGCTTGTTGATACATCAGATAAACAGGAGGGCACAGGTATGGCATTTATGATGGACGCCAACAATGAGCACGAGGACGTGTTGAAAGTCATCGGCGTGGGCGGCGGCGGCACCAACGTGGTCAACCGCATGGTTCGCTCCGGTATGCAGGGCGTGGATTTTATCGCGGTAAATACCGATAAGCAGTGTTTGAACGCGTCTGAGGCCACCCAGAAGCTGGCCATCGGCGAGAAGCTCACCGGCGGCAAGGGCGCCGGCGCCAACCCCGAGGTGGGCCGCGAGTCCGCCAAGGAGAGCAAGGAGCAGATCAGCGCCCTGCTGGACGGCACCGACATGGTGTTCGTCACCGCCGGCATGGGCGGCGGCACCGGCACCGGCGCGGCCCCCGTGGTGGCGGAGATCGCCAAGGAGCGGGGCATCCTCACCGTGGGCGTGGTCACCAAGCCCTTTAAGTTCGAGGGCCGCCGCCGCATGGAGCAGGCCCTGAAGGGCATCGAGGAGCTGCAGCAGAAGGTGGACTCCCTGGTCATCATCCCCAACGACCGGCTGCAGTTCGCCACCGACGAGAAGATCACCTTCGCCAACGCTTTCGCCATCGCGGACGACGTGCTGCGCCAGGCGGTGCAGTCCATCTCCGACCTGATCAAGACCACCGGCCTCATCAACCTGGACTTTGCCGACGTCACCGCCGTCATGAAAGACGCCGGTCTCGCCCACATGGGCGTGGGCCGCGCCGCCGGCAAGAACAAGGCGGAGGAGGCCACCCGCATCGCCATCAACAGCCCCCTGCTGGAGACCTCCATCCAGGGCGCCAAGGGTATCATCGTGAACATCACCGGCCCCATGGACATGGGCCTGGACGAGGTGGAGCTGGCCGCCGACATGGTCAAGGACGTGGCCGATCCCGACGCCCTGTTCATGATGGGCACCGCCTTTGACGAGACCATGGAGGACGAGCTGCGGGTCACTGTCATCGCCACCGGCTTTGGCGACGTGGCCAACCCCGTGCCCGAAGGGCGCGAGGACGCCGCCTCCCCCGTCAGGCCCGCCGCGCCCACCCCCGCCGCGGCCGGCGGCGTGAGCGCCCCCGCGCCCGCTCCCGCGGAGCCCGAGTCCGACCCCTTCGACGACATTTTCCGCATTTTCAATAAAAAATAAGCGCTTTTGCGCCCACCGACCCCCGGCCCGATGGACCGGGGGTCTTACCTTATCGACGAAAGGGGGATCGGCCGTGGACGTGGTGGGACGGTTCGCCCCCAGCCCCAGCGGGCGGATGCACCTGGGCAATCTGCTCTCCGCCCTGCTGGCGTGGCTGGATGTCCGGAGCAGTCATGGCCTGCTGATCCTCCGCATCGAGGATCTGGATCCCGACCGGTGCAGCAGGGAGAAGGCCGCCCAACTCATGGACGACCTGCGCTGGCTGGGCCTGGACTGGGACGAGGGCGGCCTGGAGCCGGACTACTGCCAGTCCCAACGCTCTCGATACTATGAGGCCGCCTTTCGGAAGCTGGAGGATATGGGGCTCGTCTACCCCTGCTACTGTACCAGGGCTGAGCGGCTGGCCGCCTCCGCCCCCCACAGCGGGGAGGGGGAGCCGGTGTACTCCGGCAAGTGCGCCGCCCTGAGGCCGGAGGAGCGGGCGGAGCTGGAGCGGCAGGGCCGCCGCCCAGCCTGGCGGGTGCGTGTGCCGGACGAAATTTTGTCCGTGACTGACGGACACTTTGGCCTCTATGCGCAGAACCTGAAGCGGGACTGCGGGGATTTTATCCTCCGCCGCTCCGACGGCGTGTGGGCCTATCAGCTGGCCGTCGTGGTGGACGACGCCCTCATGGGGGTGAACCACGTGGTGCGGGGCAGAGACCTGCTGCCCTCCGCGCCCCGGCAGAGCTGGCTGTGCCGGACGCTGGGATACGCGCCGCCCCAGTACTTCCACCTGCCCCTGCTGGTGGACGGGGAGGGCCGCCGCCTCTCCAAGCGGGATATGGATCTGGATATGGGGGCCCTCCGGCAGCGGTACACGCCGGGGGAGCTCACCGGCCTGTTGGCGTGGTACGCCGGCCTGCTGCCGGAGCCGAAAAGTGTCGAACCCGGCGACCTTGTTTCCGGCTTCGCATGGGCAAAAGTGCCGAAAAATGACATCCCGGCCGTTTGTCCTTGACAGCCGGACATTGATATCGTACAATAATCCAAATACTTTGGAACTGGAGGAGTGGAATATGGCCCGATTCGAGCAAAATGACAAGTTCGTCAAGACCGGTCTCACCTTTGACGACGTGCTGCTGATCCCCGCCGAGAGCAGCATCCTGCCCGCCGACGTGGATCTGCGCACCCGCCTCACCAAAAAGATCACCCTGAACATCCCGGTGATGAGCGCCGCCATGGACACCGTCACCGAGTCCCGCATGGCCATCGCCCTGGCCCGGGAGGGGGGCCTCGGCATCATCCACAAGAACATGTCCATCGGCCGGCAGGCCGAGCAGGTGGACATGGTGAAGCGCAGTGAGAACGGCGTCATCACCAACCCCTTCTGGCTGGGCCCCGGGCACACCCTGGCGGAGGCCGACGCCCTCATGGCCAAGTACCGCATCTCCGGCGTGCCCATCTGCGACGGGGGCAGGCTGGTGGGCATCATCACCAACCGGGACATGAAGTTCGAGACCGATATGTCCCAGCTCATCGACCACGTGATGACCAAGGACAACCTGGTCACCGCCCCCGAGGGCACCACGCTGGCCGAAGCCAAGGACATCCTCCGCCGCCACAAGGTGGAGAAACTGCCCATTGTGGACGACCAGTTCCGGCTGAAGGGCCTCATCACCATTAAGGACATCGAAAAAGCCCAGGTGTACCCCAACTCCGCCCGTGACGAGAAGGGCCGCCTGCTGGTGGGCGCCGCCATCGGTGTCACCGCCGACGTGCTGGATCGGGTGGCCGCCCTGGTGGACGCCGGGGTGGATGTGCTCTGCCTGGACTCCGCCCACGGCCACTCCCACGGCATCCTGGACTGCGTAAAGCGCATCAAGGCCGTGTATCCCGACGTACAGCTGGTGGCCGGCAACGTGGCCACCGCCGAGGGCACCCGCGCCCTGATCGAGGCGGGCGCCGACTGCGTGAAGGTGGGCATCGGCCCCGGCTCCATCTGCACCACCCGCGTGGTGGCCGGCATCGGCGTGCCCCAGATCACCGCCGTGTACGACGCCGCCCAGGTGGCCGCCGAGTACGACGTGCCCATCATCGCCGACGGCGGCATCAAGTACTCCGGCGACATCGCCAAGGCCATCGCCGCCGGCGGCAACGTGGTCATGCTGGGCTCCCTGCTGGCGGGCTGCGAGGAGTCCCCCGGCGACACCGAGGTCTATCAGGGCCGCCAGTTCAAGGTCTACCGCGGCATGGGCTCCCTGGGCGCCATGGCCAACGGCTCCAAGGATCGCTACTTCCAGCAGAACAACAAGAAGCTGGTGCCCGAGGGCGTGGAGGGCCGCGTGCCCTACAAGGGCCCGGTGTCCGAGACCATCTACCAGATGATGGGCGGCCTGCGCTCCGGCATGGGCTACACCGGCTGCGCCACCATCGACGAGCTGCGCACCAAGGCCCAGTTCATCCAGATCACCGCCGCCGGCCTGCGGGAGTCCCACCCCCACGACATCTACATCACCAAAGAGGCCCCCAACTACTCCGTCAGCCCCCAGTGACCGCGAATACATGATCAAAGGCCGTCCGGCACACGCCGGACGGCCTCTTCGCGTCATAATTCCAATCGGACGGCATCCGCCTCCGGGCGGGCGGGATCCAGCAGCCAGATCTCCCTGTCCCTGCCCACGGCGTAGGTCAGGGTGTAGTGGGTGCCGCCGGTGGTGCCGTCAAACACCGCCAGGATGGCGTTGGAGCGATCCACCAGATACCGATCCCGCCGGAGCATGCAGAACTTGCTGTACTCCTTCTGCACCACCGTCTCCAGGTCGCAGGCGTCCAGGATGGCCCGCCAGCGGCGGCGGTCGGGCTCCGGCCAGCGATCCGCCTGGGTGGGGCAGGGGACGGCCCCCTCCACCGACACGTCCGGGTGCTCGTCCCGGAGGGCCAGGGCCGCCTCGGCGAAGTACAGGTCGCACCCCTGGGCCATGCCGGAGATGAAGTGCCGGTAGCCCTTTTGATACAGCCGCCCCATTTCCCTGGCAATGGCGGACTTCAATGCCGCGCACCGGGGGTCGGTCTCGTCAAAGCCCCAGGGCAGCTTGTCCGGGCGGTGGCCGGTGAAGCAGCATGTGGCGTCCCGCGTGATGATATCCACGGCCATCGCCTCCTCTCATTGGCACCATTCTACCCGATTTGCCCGGTCAAGTCAAGAAAAACTGAAACATCTGTTTGAATCAATTTGCCGGAAAGTCCCGGTTATGGCCCATCAAATTTGGGGTTGCATTTCCGCGCCGTGGTGCTATAATGGCTCCAGACAACTGGATAACTGTCTTCAGGGCGGGGTGAGATTCCCCACTGGCGGTAAAGTCCGCGACCCACGCTGCGCGTGGCTGACCCGGTGAAACTCCGGGACCAACGGTTACAGTCCGGATGGAAGAAGATGTGTTGCGCATGCTCCTTTTGATCAACACCTGGGAAGGCAATTTTCAGGCGTCAAATCAAAAAAGGAGTGTTTTTTTATGCTGGATCATTTCAAAGACCTGTGGGCCGCCGTCCAGGACAACGTGCTGTTCCTGGGGATGTGCCTGCTGGTGTTCGCGGGGCTGTTCCTCCTGGCCCTGGCGGCGGAGAAACTGTGGCTCAAGACCCCGAAGCAGTCCTCGGCCCGGCGGGCGGCGTACATCGGTATCTTCGGCGCCATCGCCGCCATCCTGATGTACTGGGAGTTCCCGCTGCCCTTTGCCCCGTTTTTCTACGAGCTGGACTTCAGCGAGGTGCCCGTGCTCATCTGCTCCTTCTCCCTGGGCCCGGTGGCCGGGGTGGTGTGCGAGTTCGTGAAGATTTTGCTGAAGCTGGTCATCAAGGGCACCAGCACCGCCTTTGTGGGGGACTTCGCCAACTTCGTCACCGGCTGCTCCTTCATCCTGCCCGCCACAGTGATCTACCACCGGTTCAAGACCCGTAAGGGCGCCCTGGCGGGCATGGCCGTGGGCGCCGCCGTGCTGATGGTGTTCGGCAGCCTGTTCAACGCGGTCTACCTGATCCCCGCCTTCTCCACGCTGTATCATCTGCCGCTGGACGAGATCGTGGCCATCGGCACGGGCATCAACCCGGCCATCACCAGCGTGGGCACCCTGGTGCTGCTGGCGGTGGCGCCCTTCAATCTGGTAAAGGGCGTGGTGGTGTCCCTGCTGACCTTCCTGCTGTACAAGCACATTGAGCGGCTGTTCCGCATGAGATAAAAACGCCGCCCCGCCGGATCCAAACTCCGGCGGGGCGGTTTTCGCGCTCACAGGCGGGTGAAGGGCTCGTACAGCAGATTCAGGGGGAGAAAGGTCAGCGCGTAGCTGGCGATGTTGGCGGCGAAGGCGTAACCCACCGCCCGCCGCCGGGTGAAATCCCTCTCCCGGAGCAGGAGGGCGTAGGCCACGGCCTCCACGCACCAGATGACGATCTCCGGGATCAGCAGGAACAGGTAGAACATCCAGTAGAAGCTCATGTTCATCACCGAGGAGCCCATCAGGAGATTGCACGCCAGGTGCAGCCCGATCTGGGTGACCACGTTGACAGCCAGGAACACCAGCCAGGAGCGTTTCTCCCGGTAGCCGAACAGAAGGAGCATCGCCCCCTCGATCAGCAGGGTGGGGATCAGGGTGGCGGCGAACTGGGCCGCCCAGAACAGAGGGGTGGGGGTAGCGTAGGTCAGGGTGTTGGCCCCCCAGTCGTACACCAGATTGGTGTAGAACCGGTTCCGGGTGAGGGGTTCGGCGGCGGATTTGGCCTCGCCCGCGGTGGCGGCGGCCAGCCGGAAGGTCCGGGGCAGGCCGAAGTAGCCGAAGTACCAGGTCCCGTCCTCCCGGGGGGTCACGTCCCCGAAGATGGGCGGTGTGTTCATCAGGCCGGTGGACACCGCCAGCACCCAGCCGTCCCCCTCCAGGGAGCGGAGCTGTTTCAGATAGTCCGGGACGGATCCCTCCGTCTCCGGGCCGGAGATCGCGGGATCGCCCTGGGCCAGCAGGTCGATGTACAGCGGCTCGTCCGGGCCGTTGACCACCCTGATGTACAGGGCCTCCTTGGGCCCGAAGTCGGCGCGGGCCACGGGGATCACCAGGCACACCAGCAGCAGGGACAGCAGCAGACGCTTCGCAAGAGACGTTCTTTTCCGTTCCATAGGTGCCTCCTTTCCGAATATCGGGTTCCTCCGCTTCCATTTTACAGGAAATCGCGCCCGTTTGCAAGACTGCAAAAAAAGGTGGATTTTTGCGACGGGATATAGTAATATGTATACTGGAGTAATTTGTGGGGGTGAACACCATCACTATCTTCGATATCATCACCTTGCTGGGCGGCCTGGCCATGTTCCTCTACGGTATGCGCATCATGGGGGACGGCCTGAAGGAGAGCTCCTCCGGCCCGCTGAAAAACGCGTTGGAAAAGCTGACCAGCACCCCGCTGAAGGGCTTTCTGCTGGGTCTCGCCATGACGGCGGTGATTCAGTCCTCCACCGCCACCATCGTCATCACCTCCGGCCTGGTGGCTGCGGGGGTCATCTCCCTGCACCAGTCGCTGGGGATCATCGTGGGCGCCAACGTGGGCACCACCGTCACCGGCCAGATCATCCGCCTGCTGGACGTGAACTCCAGCGGCACGTCCCTTCTGCGGCTGTTCACCCCGTCCACCCTGGCCCCGCTGGCGATGATCATCGGCATCATCATCATCATGGGCGTCCAGCAGACCGGCCCCGTGAAGACCGGCCAGATCGTCATCGGCTTCGGCATCCTGTTCTTCGGCCTGCTCACCATGACCGACTCGGTGGGCGTGCTCACCGAGTCCGGCGTCATCGAGGGGCTGTTCTCCAAGCTGGGCAGCAACCCGGTGCTGGGCTACGTCATCGGCGCGGCGGTGGCCTTCGTGCTCCAGAGCTCGTCGGCCAGTATCGGTATCCTGCAGGCCTTCGCCACCTCGGGTCAGCTGACCTTCAGCGCCATCTACGCGGTGCTGGCGGGCATCTACCTGGGCGACTGCGTCACCACCGCCATCGTCATCAACATCGGCGCCAAGGCCAACGCCAAGCGGGTGGGCTACGTCAACATCATCTTCAACCTGTTCAAGACCCTGCTGGTGCTGGCGGCGGTGTTCGTCCTCTACCATGTGGGGGCGCTGTCCGGCATCTGGAGCAGCCCCATCGACTCCGGCGGCATCGCCAACACCAACACGGTGTTCAATCTGGTCAGCGCCGTGGCCCTGTTCCCCATGCTGGGCCTGTTTGAGAAGCTCAGCTATAAGCTGGTGAAGGACGAGCCCGTGGCCGTCGGCAGGTACGACGCCCAGCTGGACGCCCTGAACCCGGTATTTTTCAGCACCCCGGCCATCGCCCTGGGCCGGTGCTACGACGCCCTGCTCACCATGTACGACGTGGCCCGGAACAACATCGACCACGCCTTCGACACGGTGGCGAGGTACGACGACAGGGCCGCCGCCCGCGTCCTGGAGGACGAGGACACGGTGGATCTGTTCGCCGACCGCATCAGCAACTATCTGGTGCAGATTTCCGCCCACCTGACCGCCGAGAACCACGTGGAGATCATGAACCAGTATTACGCCGTGGTCACCGAGTTCGAGCGGCTCAGCGACCACGCGGTGAACATCGTGGAGATCGCCCAGGATCTCCGGGCCAGGGACGAGGCCCTGCCGGAGGCCGCCCTCCGCGAGCTGACGGTGCTCCGCAAGCTGCTGGACACCATTCTGGACGTGGCCGACCGGACATTCCGCCGCCGTGACGTGGCCGCCGCCCGGCACATCGAGCCCCTGGAGCAGGTGGTGGACGACATGGTGTCCGCCCTGAAGGACAACAACCTTGACCGCATCCGCTCCGGCAGCTATTCCGCTTACGCCGGCAGCGCCTTTATGAATCTGCTCACCGAGGCGGAGCGCATCTCCGACGCCTGCTCCAACATCGGCGTGGCCACCATCGCCCGCGCCGAGCCGGAGCTGAAGCACCGGGTGCACGACTATGTCTCCCAGCTCCATGCCGGCCAGGACGAGGACTTCAACCGCCAGTACCGGGAGGCCCACGACCAGTACTTTGACCTGCTCCATGAGTGAGAAGTCCTGGGTCGTCCGCCACGAGCGGGAGATCGCCGCCGGCCTGCTGATCCTGGCGGCGGCGGTGCGGCTCATCGCCCTGACGCGGTATCCCGCCGGCCTCAACCAGGACGAGGCGTCCACCGGCTATGAGGCATGGGCCCTGCTCCGCTATGGCATGGATCGGGCGGGCAATTCCTGGCCGGTGCTGCTCACGTCATGGGGCAGCGGGCAGAACATTCTATACTCCTGGCTGTCCATGCCCTTCATCGCCCTGTTCGGGTTGAACGTGTTCTCTCTCCGGCTGACGGCCGCCCTCTGCGGCGTGGCCGCCTGCGCGGTGATGTGGCGCCTGGCCCGGCGGTGCGGGGGAGAGGGCGCGGGCCTGTGCGCCCTGCTGCTGATTGCCGTGAACCCCTGGCACATCATGGCCAGCCGCTGGGCGCTGGAGAGCAACATCATGCCGCTGTTCCTGCTGGCGGGGGTGCTGTGTACCGTCAGGAGCCGGGAGAACGTCCGCTGGCTCATGGGTGCGGCGGTGAGCTTCGCCCTGGCGCTGTACGCCTACGGCACCGCGTTTTTCTTCCTGCCCCTGTTCCTGGTGATCTATGTTTTGATGAATCTGTCCCTGCTGCGGGAGAGGTGGTTCTGGCTGGCGGCGGGGCTGTTCGTGCTGCTGGCCCTGCCCATCGGCCTGTGTCAGCTCATCAACATGACCGACCTGCCCGCCGTTACGTTTTTAGGCGTCGCCCTCCCCAGGCTGACCGCCCCCCGGCAGGCGGCGGTGAGCGTGTTCGGCACCGGCCTTTCCGGCCTGTGGGACAACATCGGGAGTTTCGGGAAACTCCTGGTAACGCAGTCCGATGGACTGCGTTACAACGCTCTGCCGGCCGGCGGGCTGTACTACTTTTTCGGCCTGCCCCTGGCCGCCGCCGGACTGGTTCGCTCCTTCCTGGAGCGCAAAGCCCGCCCGGACGAGGGGCCGGTGCAGCTGGCACTGATCGTGGCGCTGGTGTGCGCCTGTCTGGTGACGGTGAACGTCAACCGGGTGAACATGGTGTGGCTGCCGCTGATCTATTTTCAGGGCATGGGCCTCCACTGGCTGCTGTCCCGCGTCGGGAGATGGAGCGTGCTGCCCCTGGCCGCCGTCCTGGTGTGCTTCGGGCTGTTCGCGGCGGAGTATATCCGGGAGCCGGTGGCCTTCGCCTCCATCGACGGCCTGAACGACGCCATCGCCTGCGCGGAGCAGACTGCCGGCGGTGATATTTACGTCACAGACCGGCTCCCCGCACCCTACATCTACGTGTTGTTCCTCCGGCAGATCCCCCCGGCAGACTACGCGGACACGGTGGAGTTCTTCAACCCCGGCAGTCCCTTTGAGAACGCCGCCTCCTTTGGCCGCTACCGCTTCACCGGCGAGATCGGCGGCGACCCGGACGCCTGTTATGTCCTCACCCGGCACGAGTATGCCCGGTGGGAGGGCCTGCTGACCCGCGTAGGCGAGTTCGGCGATTACGTCGTGTGCAGATAAAAAACGCGCCCCGGACGTCAAAGTCCGGGGCGTTTTCGCGTCTGTTCACAGCTTTCTCGTATATCTCAGGTCGATGCACAGCCCGTCCGGCGGGAAACGGATCTCCGCGAAGGTGCCGTCCCAGGAAAATCCGTGGCGGGCGTAGAACCGGCGGGCCCCCTCGTTCTCCCGGAGGACGAACACAAAGACCTTCTCAAAGCCGTCGGCTTTCAGCCGCTTTAATGCCTCCTCCATCAGGATGGAGCCGTAGCCCTTGCCCTGTTCCCCCGGCAGGGTGTAGAAGGAGGCCAGCTCCCCCCAGTCCTCATAGCCGGCGTTGGGGAACTCGCCGCCGTCGGTGTTGAAGTTGTCCTTCCGGGCCCGGCAGTAGTTGAGGCAGGCCACCGGGACATTCCCTCTGTAAAGGAGAAGCCCCCTGATGCCGTTTTGGCTCTCATAGTTGTCCCGGAAGACCTCCAGCCAGTGGTCGTCGCCGATTTTGGCCAGGTATTCGTCCGGCACCGCGCCCCGGTAGCTGTCGTGCCACGCCCGGGCGTGGATCATGGACATGGCCCGGAAGTGTTCCTCCGTGCGGGCGTCCACGATGTGCAGTTCCTCCATAAGATCATCTCCCAACAAAAGACCCGCCCGGAAGGGCGGGTCTGATCGGCAGGCGTCCCCGTTCCCGCCCTCGCCTCAGGTTGATGCGCGGTAGTACCGGATATATCACTGACGATACGGGTGTACGCGGTCCTGGGCGTGACGATACTGCGGGAGGATCGAACTCCCTCGCGCCTGCCCGGCGGCGCCACCATTGGTCCGGTTCATTCTCAGCCGGAAGAGATGCACCCACACCCCAAGGCTACCGTCCCGCCGTGTTACAGATCGGACGTCCAGTTGGTCTGCTGGATCAGATTGTCCAGCAGACGCAGCTCCTTGGACAGCTCGTCGGCCCGCTTTTGCAGCTCCCGCACATTGACGGCGCTCAAGATCTTGATCTCGCCCCGGGTGGAGCGCTGGGTGAGGGCGCTGCCCGCCCGCGCCAGGTCCCGGTAGGCCGCGACCCTCTGCGTGAGGGATTCCCGCCGGGCGATGAGCTCAGTGAGGGTCTTGCCGTTGACCACCGTCCTGCAGTTGGTCAGGTTGATCTTCGCCGTGATGGCCTCCAGAGCGTCCATGGCGTCGTCGTACTCCTTCCGCAGCTCCGACGGGTCCTCGGCGGGCTTCTCGCCCTCCTGCACCAGGGCGTTGTCCATCAGGCGGCTGCGGAGCTGCTGGACTTTCCGGTTCAGGTCGGCCCGCTCCTGCAATGCCTCTGCCAGTTTCATAGAGATCGCTCCTTTATCAAACGTATCACGCGTGGACGAGTTCTTTTTCGGCCTCCTGGGCGGCGGCCTGCTTGGCAAGCTGCCGGGCGTTGGCCAGCATCAGCTTGATGCGGTTCTCCTGGTTGATTTTTGTCGCGCCGGGGTCGTAGTCGATGGCCACGATGTTGGAGTTGGGGTAGTCGTCCTTGAGCCGGCGGATCATGCCCTTGCCCACGATGTGGTTGGGCAGGCAGCCGAAGGGCTGGGTGCAGACGATGTTGGGCACGCCGGAGTGGATGAGCTCCAGCATCTCGCCGGTGAGCAGCCAGCCCTCGCCCATCTTGTTGCCGTCCCCCAGGTAGCCGTGCACCAGCTTGTGCATCTGCTCAAAGGTGCCGGGGGCCTGGAAGCGGCTCTTTTTCAGGGCGGCGATCATGTCCTTCTGGCAGTTCTCGATGTACCCCTTCAGGAACTGGCACAGCGCCTTTTTCGCCTGGGAGCCGCCGTAGATGTCCACATCCACCACGCGGTTGTAGATTTTGAAGATCATGAAGTCGGTGAGGCCGGGCACCACAGGCTCCGCGCCCTCGGACAGCAGAAAGTCCTCCAGATTGTTGTTGCCCAGGGGGGAAAACTTCACGTAGATCTCCCCGACCACGCCCACGCGCACCTTCTTCTCGTCTGTGACGGGGATGGCGGCAAAGTCGGCGATGATCCGGTCGAACAGCTGCTGCATCTGCCTGCGGCTCATGCCCTTGCCCTTCTGGAAGCCGTCGATGAGCGTTTTCTCCCAGTGCTCCACCATGGCGTCGGCGGCGCCCTTTTCGGCCTCGTAGGGCCGAACCTGGTTTGCCACATTGACGATGAGGTCGCCGTACATCATGGCGAAGACCAGCTTCTGCAGCAGCCGCAGGTGGAGGGAGAAACCGGGGTTTTTCTCCAGGCCGGACAGGTTCACCGAGATGACGGGCACGAACTCCAGCCCCGCCTTGACCAGCGCCTTGCGGAGCAGGTGGATGTAGTTGGAGGCCCGGCAGCCGCCGCCGGTCTGGGTGATGAACAGGGCGATCTTGTGGGGGTCGTACCCGCCGTGCTTGATGGCGTCGATGAGCTGGCCGATGACCAGCAGGGCGGGGTAGCAGGTGTCGTTGTGGACGTATTTCAGCCCCTCGTCCACGATGCCCCGGTGGTTGGTGGTGAGCATATCCACCTTGTAGCCCTCCAGGATCAGCAGCTGCTGGAACATACCGAAGTGGACGGGCAGCATCTGGGGCATAAGGATGGTGTACTCCTCCTTCATCTCCTTGGTGAACAGGAGGCGGCCGTCCTTATCGTACACTAACTTTGCCATATGGGAACACTCCTTTCGGAAGGGAAACGCCTATGCTTCCTGACGCTTGCGCTCGTCCATGGCGGCCATCAGCGAGCGCACCCGGATCCTGACTGCGCCCAGATTGCTGATGTCGTCGATCTTCAGCTGGGTGTAGAGCTTGCCGCCCTGTTCCAGGATGGAGCGCACCTCGTCGCCGGTGATGGCGTCGGTGCCGCAGCCGAAGGACACCAGCTGTACCAGCTGCATGTCCGGCTGGGTGCAGACGTACCGGGCGGCGTTGTACATCCGGGCCTGGAACGTCCACTGGTTCAGCACCTTCCGGGGGGCGTAGCCCTCGTGATATGCCACCGCGTCCTCGCTGACCACGATGAAGCCGAAGGAGCCGATCATCTCGTTGATGCCGTGGTTGATCTCCGGGTCGATGTGATAGGGGCGGCCCGCCAGCACGATGATGGGGCGGCCCTCGGCCCTGGCCTGCTCGATGTAGGCCGCGCCGGTGGCCCGGACGTCCTCCTTGTAGGCGTCATAGGCCTTGTACGCCTCCCGGATGGCCTCTTTTGCCTCATGCCTGGGCACGCCAAGGGCGTCCGCGAACCACTGGGAGCCGATGCGCTCGTAGTCGTGGGGCCGGTGGAGCCCGGCGTAGGGGTTCAGGAAGCGGGTCTTTTTCAGATCGGGGATGTTGGCGGCCAGCAGCTCGGGGTAGTAGGCCACCACCGGGCAGTTGTAGTAGTTGTCGGAGACCTGCTCGTTGAAGTTGTAGGCCATGCAGGGGTAGAAGATGGCGTCCACGCCCTCCTCCACCAGGGCCTCCACGTGGCCGTGAAGCAGCTTGGCGGGGTAGCACACCGTGTCCGACGGGATGGTGCGCTGACCCTTGATGTACAGCTTCCGGGTGGACTCGGGGGAGAGCACCACCTCGAAGTTGAGCCGGGTGAACAGCTCGAACCAGAAGGGAAGGTTCTCGTACATATTGAGGCCGAAGGGGATGCCGATGCGGCCCCGGGAGCCGTCGCCCCTGCCCTTGCCGTGGAGGGCGCGGAGCTTGTTGTACTTGTAGCGGTACAGGTCGGGCAGCTCCATCTTCTCCTTGCCCAGGGGCCGGGAGCAGCGGTTGCCGGAGATGAACCGCCGTCCGCCGTCGAAGGTGTTGACGGTGAGGGAGCAGTGGTTGGTGCACAGCCCGCAGGTGACAGGCTTCGCCGTGTGGGTAAAGGACTGTAAAGCCTCCGGGCCCAACAGGCCGGATTTGTCCAGACCCAGATGCTTGGCGGCCAGAGCGGCCCCGAAGGCGCCCATGATGCCGGCGATGGTGGGCCGTGTGACCTCCCGGCCAAGCTCCTGCTCGAAGGCCCGGAGCACCGCGTCGTTGTAGAAGGTGCCGCCCTGCACCACGATGTGTTTGCCCAGGTCGTCGGCGTTGGCGGCCCGGATGACCTTGTAGATGGCGTTTTTCACGATGGAGATGGACAGGCCCGCGGAGATGTCCTCCACCGAGGCGCCGTCCTTCTGGGCCTGCTTCACGGAGGAGTTCATGAACACCGTGCAGCGGGAGCCCAGATTCACCGGCTTCTGGGTGAACAGGCCCAGTTTGGCGAAGTCGGCGATGTTGTAGCCCAGGGCCTTGGCAAACGTCTCAATGAAGGAGCCGCAGCCGGAGGAGCAGGCCTCGTTCAGCATGATGGAGTCAACGGCCCCGTTCCTGATCTTAAAGCATTTCATGTCCTGGCCGCCGATGTCGATGATGAAATCCACGTCGGGGTTGAAGTGGGCGGCGGCGCGGTAGTGGGCCACCGTCTCCACCAGCCCCAGGTCGCAGGAGAAGGCGTTTTTGATGAGGTCTTCCCCGTAGCCGGTGACGGCGGAGCCCTTGATGGTCACCCGGTCGCCGCACAGCCTGTAGATCTCCTTCAACTGCTCCAGCACGATGGCGACGGGGTTGCCCTGGTTGGAGTGGTAGTAGGTGTAGAGGATGCCGCCGTCCGGCGCGATCAGCGCCATCTTGGTGGTGGTGGAGCCGGCGTCGATGCCCAGATAGGCGTCGCCCCTGTAGGTGTTGACGTCCAGCCGGGGCGGGGTGGAGGCGTTGTGCCGGGCGACGAACGCGTCGTACTCCGCCTGGTCGGCGAACAGGGGGGGCATGGTGTCCACCACGGAGGTGGCCGCCCTGCTGTCCTCCAGCAGCTTCATGTAGTCCTCAAAGGGCTTGGCGGGGTAGTCGGTAGCGCACAGGGCCGCGCCGATGGCGGCGAAGCAGTCGCCGTCCTCGGGGAAGACGGCGTGTTCCGCGTCCAGCTGGAGGGTCTCCACGAACCGCTCCCGCAGACCCATCAGGAAGTGGAGGGGGCCGCCCAGGAACACCAGCTTGCCCTTCAGCTCCCGGCCCTGGGTCAGGCCGGCCACCGTCTGATCCACCACCGCCTGGAAGATGGAGGCGGCCACGTCCTCTTTTCGCCCGCCCTGGTTCAGGATGGGCTGGATGTCGCTCTTGGCGAACACGCCGCACCGGGAGGCGATGGGGTAGATCTTTTCATGTTTCAGGGACAGCTCATCCAGCTCGTTCACGGTCACGTTCATCAGCGTGGCCATCTGGTCGATGAAGGCCCCGGTGCCGCCGGCGCAGGAGCCGTTCATCCGCTCCTCCAGCGCGCCGCCGAAGAAGATGATCTTGGCGTCCTCGCCGCCCAGTTCGATGACGGCGTCGGTGTCCGGGATGTACTCATTCACGGCGGCGGCGGTGGCGTACACCTCCTGCACGAAGTCGATGCCGGCGGCCTTGGCCACGCC
>CANQZJ010000039.1 GCA_947628315.1 uncultured Oscillospiraceae bacterium | reverse complement strand
TACCTCCATGTCATTCAAGAACTGGAGAATCAGGATGTCGATCTTGTGATGAGGTCACTGTCTAACCTAAGCTAAACCAAGATGCAATGACTTCATGCCTACATGAGATTAGATAACATATAGTTTTCACCAAGAAGGCGGCCGGAAGAGAGGGAACATCCCCGCAAACAAATGACTTCTAACCATTTATCGGGATTTTCGGCGCAAAAATTTGACAGAATGCCAAAAGTGCGTATAATGGGATTATACCCAGCGTAATATCCCGAACGAGAAGAAGCGGTGCGGGAGGGAGTGGGATGGAAGCCCACAGCTGAGAAGCGTCGGGAGACGCAGAGCGGCAGTGAGCGCCCTCTCCGGCATCGGACGAGTAAGTCAAAGCCGAGACCGTGCGGTGGAGGCCTCCAGGAACCAAGACCAATGTTCCGGTATGAAAGCTGACTTGGCCAAAGGCCATTTCGGCATTCATGCGGATACACACGCCAAAGGCGTGCCCAAAGGGGGATAGTCTTAAGGGAACCCTGGCATCGTTAGGACGGCGCGAAGCGGACAAAGTCCGCGGAGCGCCGGTCGCGTCGGTAAAGCGGCGTGACATACCCTGCGTAGCCAAAGTGCGCGTATACAAGCCGAACCATACGGTTCGAGATGAGGGCTCTGGGCCTCATAAAAAATCCTGGGGAGATCAGTGCGTTAACGCCGCGAATACGGGGGCAGGTCAGGCGATCCTGGTAAAAAAACGCCGGAAGGTCGAGGTATGCAGTTATGGGCAAAAAGCATCAAAATGAAAAGCCTTTCGTGAGAGCATTGGGGCACGAAAGGCTAAATGAATACTACCGGAATGGCGTAGGAAGAAAGCGTCATGAGGACAAAAGGATACCGGGCGAAATGGATGATAAACTGTACGCTCGGGGGACGGTAAGTGATTACCATGAATGGTGGAATTATTACTGCGATGAAATGCGGAATGCAGATTTTCGCGTTGACGGTCATCGGCCGCGGAATCTTGAAGAAGCGGCATTGTTTATGCCGGCATATATTAAAATTCTCAAGAACAAGCCAGGCAGATGGGGTAGGAATATGAGCGCTTACACGATACGGGCTTACTTTGCCGCTCCCGCAAAAATTTTCGGCCTTCACGCGGAGGACTATGACCTTCCACGTCGTCTAAGGGAAGATATAATGCGGAGCAGAGGGCGGGAAAAGAATGCCAATTTCTCGGAAGAGAATAACGAAGAAATAATCACGTTTTGCCGGTGTACCGGCTTGCGAGCCGATAAGGAGCTTGCGCGAGTGCGCGGGGTGGACTTAGTCGAGGACGATGGAGAATACTATGTTCATGTGATATGCGGGAAAGGCGGGCGTGAACGTTTGGCCAGAATTTGGGGTCCGCCGGAAGAAGTGGAGGCCGTCGTAAAGCGTATGCGCGAAGCGGGAGAGGGTCTGGTTTGGCCGGAAATACCCTCCCACCTTGACGTACATGCGCTTCGTGCAGAATATGCGTTTCGCATGTATAAGGACATCGCACGTGACCCGGCAACTCTGCCACCGGAAGAACGATACTGCTGTCGGAAGGATATGAAAGGAATTTGGCTGGATAAGGACGCTATGCAGACGGTATCATTTGCCATGGGCCATACGCGCATATCGGTCATTGCCGAACACTATTTATGGGGGCTGAAATATGAAAAAGACATACTTGGGGATAACGCTTGATGGGAAGGGTTTTATAGAGGTGGAGCCGGAAAAGGCGACGCAGGTTTCGGTCTCTTTGAAAGATATGGAGCAACTGGAACACACACTTGAAGACCAGTATGACCACATAATGAAACTGCAGCAGATCATCCGCGAGAAAAGCAACCGTGAACTCAATATCCGCCCGGCGCGGTCGGAGTCCGGCTATAAACTATGGCGTGTTGAGGAGGTCCCGGAACATCGGCTGCAGGATGAAACCAAGACCGTGACGGCATACCAGGTTACGATAACAACACCATGGAAATATGAAGATATTGACTTTGAGACGGCAAAAAAGATGTGGATGGACGACGCAGAGAAAGTATGTGCTGCGTGGGGACTCCGTTACTTTCCGTCCATGAAGGAGTTGAAGGATGTTAAGCAGGAAGGGCTGTGGGCACTGCACAAAAAATGGGAGGCCCTGGCGTGTGCCGTGGGCGGAAAACTCTCGGTCCACTTTACAAAACAGAAGACATATAGGGTCACGTTTTGGGCTTCCAAGCCGCCAAAATGGAAGGCTGAGCATTGCCAACTGCATAATGCCAGCGACCGTTCAAACATGTCATAAAGAATGTTTTACTCAGCAAAAAACACATTATGGTTGGAGATTCCTGTGCTTTGTGGTATAATTGGCCTCATATGATAGGAGTTTTGTAAACTTCGCTTTGGCCGCCTTTCCGCTGGCAATTTTATTGGACATCTAGTGTGATACTATTCACGCTATGAAGGAGTGCTGAGAATGGCTACTTTAGAGAGTATCACAGTTGGAAGCTTGGTTGATGGCCTGTCAACCGGTGAAACGGTTGAGGTCGTTGCTGTTAAGTGGCATGGGTCGGGCGTTCTGGAAGTGACCTTTAAGAACGCCAATGGATTACTGGGCAGCCAGCTCATATATCGTGAGAGCGAGGGAGATATTGTCGTCAAGGAGAATCATCTCCCTTGGAGCTTTGATGCCGACGGCAACGATATGCGTTTGGCTTCGGAGGCCTACCGCATCAATCTTGCTCACATCTTTGACCCTTATCTGGCTGTGCATACGTCGGCGATTGAACCATTGCCGCATCAAATCTCAGCCGTGTACCAAGAGATGCTGCCGCGGCTGCCCCTCCGGTATATCCTTGCCGATGACCCAGGCGCCGGCAAGACGATTATGACAGGCTTGCTCCTAAAGGAACTAATTGTCCGGGGCGATTTGAAGCGGTGCCTCATCGTATCGCCGGGGAGCCTGTCTGAGCAGTGGCAGGATGAGTTGTACAACAAATTTCACCTTAAATTCGAGATACTCACCAACGACCGAATCGAATCGGCGGTGGGCGGGAATGTATTTGCAGAGACGAATCTGTGCATCGTGCGGCTGGACAAGCTGGCACGGAATGATGCTTTGCAGGACAAACTCCGTGTCACGGAGTGGGACTTGATTGTGGTCGATGAGGCCCACAAAATGTCCGCGACAGTATTTGGCGGAGAGATCCATTATACAAAGCGGTTCCAGCTGGGCAGGCTTCTGTCCGGCATTACCCGTCATTTTCTTCTCCTGACCGCGACGCCCCATAACGGCAAAAACGAAGATTTCCAACTGTTCATGTCCTTGATCGACCCGGACAGATTTGAAGGAGCGCAGAGAACCAGCAACCAGGCCATTGATGTTTCGGATGTAATGCGAAGGCTGGTAAAGGAGGAGCTTCTCAAGTTTGATGGCACGCCGCTGTTCCCGGAGAGAAGGGCTTATACTGTCAATTATGACTTGTCCCCCAAGGAGGCCGTACTCTACCAAGAGGTTACCGCCTATGTCCAGGAGGAGTTCAACCGGGCCGATAACCTTGAAAAAGAACACAAGAGTACGGTCGGATTCGCTCTGACCATTTTGCAGCGCCGGCTGGCATCGTCGCCGGAGGCGATCTACCAGTCGCTCCACCGCAGGCGTGAGCGGCTGGAGAGCCGCTTGACCGAGGAGAAACTGGGCAGACGAGCCCAGGAATACCATTCCGCAATCGTTTCGGATGACGACTATAATGGGTATGATGACTTCTCCTCTGAGGAAATCGAAGAGGACGAGGAGAGAGTCGCAGACCAGGCCTCCGCTGCCACCACTATCACGGAACTGGAGGCAGAAATCAAGACCCTAAAGCGCCTGGAGGCGCTGGCCAATCAAGTCCGGGCCAGCGGCGAGGACCGCAAGTGGGACGAGCTTTCACAGCTGCTGCAGGATAACGGCTGTATGTACACTGCCGACGGGCAGCGGGAGAAGATCATCATCTTTACCGAACACAGAGACACCCTGCGCTACCTCAGCGAAAAAATTCGCTCCCTGCTTGGCAGCGAAGAGGCGGTCGTGACCATACACGGCGGCATGCTTCGCGATGAGCGGCGAAAGGTCGAAGAACTGTTCCGACAGGATAAGGAGGTCCGTGTCCTTGTGGCGACAGACGCCGCCGGCGAAGGCATCAACCTTCAGCGGGCGCATCTGATGGTCAACTATGACCTGCCATGGAACCCGAACCGGCTGGAGCAGCGTTTCGGACGCGTCCACCGCATAGGCCAGACCGAGGTCTGCCATCTGTGGAACCTGGTATCCCAGGAGACCCGGGAGGGCATGGTGTTCCAGCGCCTGTTCCAGAAGCTGGAGGAAGAGCGGGAGGCCCTTGGCGGGAAGGTCTTTGACATCCTCGGCAAGATGACCTTCGACAACCGCTCTCTGCGTGACCTTCTTGTGGAGGCCATCCGTTACGGAAATGACCCGGAGGTCCGTGCCCGCCTGTGGCAGGTCGTTGACAACTCCATGGACAAACAGAAACTGCGTGACCTCATCGAGGAGAATGCTCTCACCGAGGACACCATGGACGTGAGCAAGGTCATGGAGATACGGGCGGAGATGGAGCGCATCGAAGCCCATAAGCTCCAGCCCCACTTCATCGAGGCGTTCTTTGTCGAGGCATTTACAAGAGTCGGCGGAAAGATTCACCGGCGTGAGCATGGTCGCTATGAGATAACATCGGTGCCGTTTGCGGTCAGAAACCGGGACATGCAGATCGGTTTCGGAGAGTCCGTGCTCTCCCGGTATGAGCGCATCTGTTTTGAAAAAGAAAACTGCAATGTACCCGGCCTCGTTCCGGCGACGCTGATTTGCCCGGGCCATCCGCTGCTCGATGCGACGATCGACCTCGTGAGAGAGCGGTTGTCCGACGTTTTGAAGCGAGGGGCGATCTTCATTGATGAGAGCGACTATGGGACCGAGCCGCGGCTGCTGTTCTACATAGAAGATTCCATCCAGGATGGTGTGATGCTGCCCAACGGGTCAAAGAGGGTCATCTCAAAGCATGTCCATTTTGTGGAGCTGCGGGAGGATGGCACAGCTTCCAATGCGGGGTATGCTCCATACCTGGATTACAGAGCGACGACCGAGGCGGAGTATGAAGCCATCCGACCGTACATAGAGAAACAGGACTGGCTGACCCAGGGAGTAGAGGAGAGAGCCCAGGTGTATGCCATTTCCGAGATCATCCCGCGGCATTTTTCTGATGTCAAGACCCACAAGTATCAGATGGTGGACAAAATCAAAAAGGCCGTGAAGGACCGAATGACGGCAGAGATCCAGTATTGGGATTTCCGGGCGGCCGATTTGAAGATAAAAGAGGTTGCCGGGAAGGTCAACGCGAGGGTGAACTCTGAAAACGCAGCAAAGCGGGCGTCTGAATTGGAGGCGCGTATGGAGCGGCGGCTGGCGGAACTTGACAGAGAGCGCATGGTATCTGCCGCGGCACCTGTCATCATCGGCGGGTCCCTCGTTATTCCCAAGGGCCTGCTCCACAGGCTTATGAACAACGGCGCCGCACCGGTATTCGGTCAGGGCGACCGCCAGGCCATTGAATACGCAGCCATGAAAGCCGTAACCAACATAGAAACGCTCATGGGGTATATCCCTCGGGACGTCAGTGCCCAGAAGTGCGGCTATGACATAGAATCGGAGATACCGAAGGAGCGGCGTCAAGGTACGTCTTGCCTGCGGCTCATAGAAGTCAAAGGGAGAGCCAAAGGCGCGACCACAGTCACGGTAAGCAAGAACGAAATACTGACCGCGCTGAATGGGCCGGAGGATTATATCCTGGCCATTGTCGAGGTGGATGGCCAGAACACGAGGACGATATATCTGAAGAAACCTTTCACAAATGCACCGGATTTCACTGCCACCAGCGTCAACTTTGATATCGCCGAGCTGGTGCGCTCTGCGGAGATCATCTATCAAGAGTGAGGTTTAGACATGGCAACGAAAAAGCTGATTGAAGTAGCCCTGCCTCTGGAAAAAATCAACGCGGAGTCTGCGCGGGAAAAGTCTATCCGC
Source organism: uncultured Oscillospiraceae bacterium (assembly GCA_947628315.1). Classification (GTDB taxonomy): domain Bacteria; phylum Bacillota; class Clostridia; order Oscillospirales; family Oscillospiraceae; genus Enterenecus. The sequence goes on along the minus strand of CANQZJ010000039.1, from coordinate 13,543 downwards.
CACGGCCATCCTTCCACCCTCCATCTCTGGTGGGCGCGGCGGCCGTTGGCGGCAGCGCGTGCGGTCATCTGGTCCAGCCTAGTTGACGATCCTTCCAGCCATCCGGAGCTGTTCCCCACAGAGGAGGACCAGGCCAAAGAGCGGGAGCGGCTTTTCAAGATACTGGAGGATCTGGTGGTATGGGAGAACTCTAACGACGAGTTGGTGCTGTCCCGGGCCAAGGCGGAAATCATGAAGTACACGGACGGGAACCCGCCTGCTCTTCTGGACCCCTTCGCCGGCGGCGGCGCCATCCCTCTGGAGGCTCAGCGGCTGGGCCTGGAGGCCCACGGCCACGACCTAAACCCTGTAGCTGTGATGATAAATAAGGCCATGATCGAGATACCGCCCCGATTTGCCGGGATGGCCCCGGTCAATCCGGAGGCCAGGAGTCAGCAGACAGCCGGTGAGACCATGGCGGGCGCCGCCGGGCTGGCGGAGGATGTCCGCTACTATGGCCAGTGGATAAAGGAGAAAGCCTTTGAGCGCATAGGCCACCTCTATCCCAAGGTAAAAGTGCCCGAGGACCAGGGAGGCGGGGAGGCCACGGTCATCGCCTGGATATGGGCCCGGACGGTGAAGTGCCCAAACCCGGCCTGCGGCTGCGAGATGCCCCTGGCCAGTAGTTTCGTACTGTCCAAAAAGAGAGGGAACGAGGCGTGGATTGAGCCCATTCTGGAAAACGGCGCGTTCCGATATGAAGTCCATCACGGAAAATGTCCTAAAGAGAAGGAGACCAACAAGCGGGGCAGAAGCGCCGTATTCAAATGTCCTGCTTGCGGCGAGGTCACTACAGATGAATATGTAAAGACCGCTGGTAAGGCGGGAAATGTCGGCCATACATTGATGGCAGTCGTGGCTGAGGGTGAGCATGGGCGTCGTTACTTATCGCCGGATGTCGATCAAATAATGGCGGCCGATGTTGACAAACCGGAATCATATCCAACAGGAGAAATGCCGCAGAATCCACGTTGGTTCAGTCCGCCGGCGTTTGGCATGACGGATTATTCAGACCTGTTTACACCTCGACAGCTTACGGCGCTGACCACATTCAGCGATTTAGTGAGAGAGGCGCAAGCTCAAGCGGAAACTGACGCAGTGCGTGCTGGAATGTACAATGACCATATTCCGCTCCGGGAGGGTGGCATCGGCGCGAAAGCCTATGGCGAGGCTGTGGGGGCGTATTTGGGGTTCATCATAGATAAATTAGCAGATTATCACTCTTCGATTTGCTCTTGGCACAATTCAGGAGAAAAAATAAGAAATACTTTTGGCAGACAGGCAATTCCCATGGTTTGGGACTACGCAGAAGCGAATCCATTTTGCACATCATCTGGCAGTTACGACAATATGCTTGGGTGGGTTTACAAATGTCTTTTAGAGCTGCCAGGTAATATTGGAGGCACAGGAGGCCAAGCTGATGCCCAAAGTGACTGTGGTTTTCGTGAGATAATGGTTTCGACAGACCCGCCGTATTACGATAACATTGGCTATGCAGACCTGTCTGATTTCTTTTATGTTTGGATGCGGCGGACACTGAAGGATACCTATCCCAATCTGTTCCGCACTATGCTGGTACCAAAAGCAGAAGAGCTGGTTGCCACCCCTTATCGGTTTGATGGGAGCGTGGAAAAGGCCCGGGACTTCTTTGAGGACGGAATGCTCCGTTCCTGCCGGCAGATTTACCAGTATGCCAGGGACGATGTTCCTGTGACTATCTACTATGCCTATAAGCAAAGCGACCAAGATGATGACAGCAGCACGGCCTCCACTGGCTGGGAGACCATGCTTTCCGCTATCATTCGAGCTGGTTTTGCCATTACCGGCACATGGCCCATGCGGACGGAAATGGCCAACCGTTCCATCGCCAGTGGCACCAACGCCCTGGCCTCGTCCATCGTCCTTGTGTGCCGCAAGCGGGCGCTGGACGCCCCTATCTGCACCCGGCGGAATCTCATTGCCGAACTGAAACGGGAGCTGCGGCCGGCCCTCAAAAAGCTCCAGAGCAGCAATATCGCCCCGGTGGACTTGGCCCAGTCGGCCATCGGCCCTGGCATGGGTGTGTTCTCTAAGTACAGTAAGGTGCTGGAGGCAGACGGCTCGGAGATGACGGTCCGCAGTGCCCTGCAGATAATAAACCAAGAACTGGATATCTACTTCAACGAACAGGATGGGGAGCTGGACCGCAACAGCCGTTTCTGCGTCGAGCTCTACATGCAGAATGCATTCAACGATATGAAGTTCGGCGAGGCGGACACCCTGGCGAGGGCGAAAAATACCTCCGTCGCCGCCCTGGCCTCTGCGGGGGTCGTGTACGCTCAGAAGGGTATCGTTCATCTGCTCGGGAGAGACGAGATACCGGAGGAGGTCAACGAAAACGAGGGCATGATATGGCTTCTGACCCAGCAGCTCACCCATGCCATGGAAAAGGACGGCGTACTGGGCTGTGCCCGGATAGTTGCGCCGATGATCGGCTCCAACGCCGACCAGGCAAAGGACTTGGCCTACCGGCTGTTCACCATCGCAGACAAGAGGGGCTGGGCGCAGGAGGCGTATGCGTACAACGCGCTCGTTACCGCCTGGCCGGATATCCAGTCCAGAGCGGCGGAGATTCAAACGGAAACTCCGATTCAGCAATCTTTCTTTGATTGACCACCCACGGGAGGGGACAGCATGATATATGATGAGGTAACCGTGGCAGACAAGCTCCGCGCCATGATGTCCAAACATGAGGACGAGGTGGTGGAGTTCAAAACAGCGGGGAACACCTATAATTTCAACGACATAGGGGAATATTTCTCCGCGTTGAGCAATGAGGCCAATATTCGCGGGAAGGGCGAAGGGTGGCTGGTTTTTGGCGTGTCCAATGAACCAAGAGTCGTCGGGTCGAACTACCGGGCAGAGGGCCGCTCTCTGCAGAATTTGAAGCAGGAGATTCGGGGACATACCAATCAGGGCCTCACCTTTATGGAGATTTATGAGCTCACGGTCGAGGGAAAACGAGTCATCCTGTTTCAAATCCCACCAGCGATTGCCGGAATACCAACTACATGGAATGACATGGCCTATGGCCGCACGGCAGATGCGGTCTGCCCGCTTCCCATGAATAAGCTGGACATGATCCGCTATCAGAGCGGGTATGACTGGTCAAAAGAGATCGTAGATGGGGCGACTTTCTCTGACTTGGACCCTGCGGCGGTCAAAAGGGCCAGGGGGCTCTTCATCCAGCACGAGGTAAACCGCGAAAAGGAGGCTGCCTTTTTCGACCAGCTCTCCGATGTCGAGCTTCTCAATAAAGCGGGTATTCTCCTGAACGGAAAAGTCACACGCACGGCGCTGCTGCTTCTGGGCGACGAATACGCCAAGAACTTCTTTAACGGTTTCATTCCCCGGATCACCTGGACGCTGTATAATCAAGACGGCTCTGTGAAGACCTATGAACACTTCGACACGCCGTTTCTTCTGGCGGTGGACAAGGTCTTTGCCAAAATCCGTAATGTGAAGTATCGGTACATTGCCAGACAGCAAACGCTGTTCCCGGAGGAGGTAGACCAGTACGACGCCAACCTCATCAAGGAACTCCTGCACAACTGTATCGCCCATCAAGACTATACGCTGCGGGGAAAAATCAATGTGGAGGAATTTGAAGACCGGCTGGTGTTTTTGAACGAGGGCGCGTTCATTCCCGAGACCATTGAGACGGCTCTTGAGCCGGGGTATAAGCCTCCGTTCTATCGAAACCCATTCCTTGTCAATGCCATGGTCAATATGTATATGATTGATAGCAACGCCATAGGCATCCCAAGGATATTTGAGATCCAGAAGAACCGTTTCTTCCCCCTGCCCAGTTATGACTTGTCAGTACCCAATCGCGTCCGCGTGACAGTCTACGGAAAGATTCTTGATCCGAACTATACCCAGCTGCTCAATTCCGACCAGTCGCTGAATATCCGTACAGTGTTCCTGCTGGACAAGATCCAAAAGAAGGAGCCAATCTCCGCAGAAAGCTTCCAGAAACTGAAAAAGCAGGGCCTGGCAGAGGGCAGATATCCAAACGTGCATGTCTCTTTCAGTGTTGCACAAGCTGTTGGGCAGCCAGAGGATTACTTTAAGGATAGCGGACTGGGTGACGAGATGAGTATGGATTACATTATCAGAGCCCTAGAGAAGAATGGACCTTCAAAAAAGGATGTTTTGATGAAGCTGGTTGGCAGTACGCTTCCGAATTCCATGACACCGGATCAAAAAAGTGAAAAATTCTCCAATCTCCTTCGTAGATTGAAAAGGCGTGGAAGAATTGACTGCGACGGAAGGACAAAAGGCGCGATCTGGTTCTTGAAGCAAGACGATTTGGACCATTGATTGCGGCATTATTAAGTCAATTGGGGCATTTTTACGCCATCTTGGCGTAATTGCATAATTATTTGTGCCAGTCCGTGTCATTTGAACTTAGGTGGTCAATAAAAAATCTTTAAGACAATCGTAGATAATCAGAGACGATCATTTAGATAATCCGCTATGTAAAAGAGAACGAAAAGAGGAGAACAGAAATGGCAGATAATGTTGGAAGAGTGCAGGAAGGGTTTCGTATCCTGCTGCCGCTGTTCGCGGGATATGTATCGCAGGAATTGAGCCGGGAGTATGGAAATGGCTGGTGGCATGAGGTCCTGCTGACGCTGAAAGACCAGTATAATGACCTTCCAAAAATCGGAGAATACGGCGACTTGGTGGATTCCCTGGATATTGCCAACTGCATTCGCCTGCTCGACCGGAAGTGGAACGAGGTGTTTCGGAAGAAGCTGTCCATAGATTACCGCAACTGGGCGAAGGAACTCATGGGTGTGCGGAACAAGACCTCCCATCATGGCAGTGCGGATTATAGCGACAGCGATACCTGGCGTGCGTTGGATACTATGGCCCGGCTCTGCGCGGCATTCGACGATGACGCGGCGGAGGAGATCCGCTCCATCCTCCGGGAGGTGCAGTACGGTTCTGCCGCAGGGTCAACGAATATGACTTCGGCGCAGTCTGTCCCGGACAAGCCAACCAAAATCAGCGGGATTCGGCATGATGGCATCCAGGGCCTTCCCAGCTGGCGGGATATTATCGAGCCGCATCCCGACGTTGCCCAGGGGAGGTATAAGAACGCAGAATTTGCCGCGGACTTGGCCCAGGTCGCCCGCGGTGAAGGCGCCTTTGAGTATCGTGACCCGGTGGAGTTTTTTAACCGTACATATGTGACAGAGGGAATGAGAGGCCTGTTGGTGCAGGCTCTCAAGCGTGTTGTTGGTGCGGACGGAGAACCTGTCATTCAGCTCAAGACTGCTTTTGGCGGTGGTAAGACCCACAGTATGCTGGCCCTTTACCACATGCTGAGAGCGACGGTGCCCACGGACAAGATTCCGAGCATCAAACCAGTCCTACAGGCGGCTGGACTTGACGTTTTGCCCCGGGCCAATGTTGCTGTTTTGGTCGGTACAGCTATCGACCCGACAAAGGCGCGGCGGCCTATCAATATGCCGGGCATCACCATCAACACCCTCTGGGGGGAGATGGCGGCGCAATTGGCAGAATCAGCAGGGCGGCCAGAGCTTTATGACCATGTGAAGGAAGCGGACAAGAAAGGCGTCTCGCCTGGTTCGGCGGCACTGAAAGAGCTGTTCGACGATTGCGGCCCCTGCTTGATTCTGATGGATGAGCTGGTCGCGTATGCAAAGAAAATATATGACGTCAAGGGTTTACCAGCCGGTTCATTCGATAACTTTATCTCTTTCATTCAAGAAATCACAGAGGCCGCAAGGGCAAGCAAAAACAGCTTGGTCGTGGCATCAATCCCGCAGTCTGAGATCGAGATTGGCGGAGAGGCTGGGCGTGTTGCGCTCGAAACTATTGAACACACGTTTGGGCGTATGGAGTCCATCTGGAAACCTGTTGCTGCAAATGAGGGCTTTGAAGTAGTAAGACGCCGGCTGTTTCTTCCTTGTAAAGACGAGGAAAGCCGGGATGCGGTCTGCTTGAAGTATAGTGAGTTCTATGCACAGAACGATAGTGACTTCCCGATAGAAACAAGGGAGGTCGAATATTACGAGCGGATGAGATCCTGCTACCCCATCCATCCAGAGATTTTTGACAGGCTTTATAACGACTGGTCCACGCTGGAGCGGTTCCAGCGGACCCGCGGCGTCCTGCGGCTGATGGCCGCAGTCATCCATGAGCTGTGGATAGGCGGCGACGGGAGCGCCATGATCCTTCCCGGCTCTATTCCACTAAGCGTTCAAAATGTGTCTTACGAATTGACCAGGCATCTGGGGGATGATAACTGGAACGCCATTCTTGACAATGAGGTGGATGGTAAAAATTCCGTGCCCTATCGCAAGGATAAGAGCGTAGCCAGATACGCGCAGTACATGGCCTCCCGGCGGGTCGCAAGGACGATTTTCCTGGGGAGCGCACCAACTTCCCGCGACCAGGCGGTAAGGGGCATTGAGGCGTCCCGGGTCAGGCTAGGCTCCATTCATCCGGGAGAAAATATAGCAACCTTTAACGACGCACTGAATACCCTTCAGTCATCGCTGGCATATCTTTATTCCAACCCTTCAGCCGACCGCTTTTGGTACGACACCCGTCCCACGCTGCGGAAGACCGCGGAAGATCGGGCGACGCAGTTTTCCAACACGGACGTCGAATATGAAATTGAGACCCGGTTGCGCTCTTGGAGAAAGGAAGCGCCGTTTGCCGGCCTGCACATTTGTCCGTCGTCCTCTTTGGATGTGACGGATGACCAGGCTGTGCGGCTGGTCATCCTGCGTCCTGAGGATACATACAAATCTTCCGATCCGAAGTGCCCCGCGTTGACAAGGGTCGAGGACATCTTGAATAACAGGGGGACATCGCCGCGCATTTTCAGAAACATGCTGGCATTTGTCGCCCCCGACAGCGACGCAATGAACGGACTGAAAGATGGGGTTCGCAGGTACCTTGCATGGAAATCCATCCAAGAGGACAGCGAGGATCTGAACCTCGACGCCACCCAGAACCGGGAAACGGAGAACAACCTCATCCGCGCCAATGAAACGGTTCTCGCCAGATTGAATGAGGCGTACTGCTGGCTGCTCGTTCCGTTTATTGACCGAACTGTTGATATGAAAAGCATCATTTGGGATACGATCCGCATCAGCGGTGGGACAGAGACGGTAGTATCAAAGGCGGCAAAGAAACTGGTACAAAATGAGGCTCTTATCACGAAGTGGGCACCGGCGCTGCTTTTGATGGAGCTGGACAGCGTACTGTGGAAAGACAGCAGTAACATCAACATCAAGAAACTGTGGGACTATCTTTGCACGTATTGTTATTTGCCGAGGCTTTCCGGGTTTAATGTTCTGGAGGAGACAATTCGGGCCGGCGTGAACTCCACGGAGTATTTTGCTTTGGCAGCGGGCATATCCGATGACAGGTTTGTTGATTTGAGATACAACCAGTATGTCGGGATGATTGACAAATCCGAGTACCTCGTAAAGATTGTTGACGCCCTTAAGCAAATTGCGGCCCCTGCTCCCACAAATGAACCAGACCAGCCTGACAACCCGCCGACGTGGTTCGAGCCCCAGCCTGGTGGAAATCAAATCATTAATCAGCCGGGGCCTGTGCCGCAGCCTGGCCCTGCAGCACCCCAAGCCAATGTAAGCAAGCATTTCTTCATGTCTGCTCCGCTGGACACTACCCGAATCAACCGTGATGTGCAGAAACTGGTGGAGGAAGTGATTCAAAACCTTTCCACTTTGGAAGGGTGTACGGTAGATATTTCGCTGGAGGTCAATGCTACGGCGAAAGATGGCTTCCCGCAGCCCACAGTGAGAACAGTGTCGGAGAATTGCCGCACTCTGCATATTGATAACTTCGGATTTGACAATTAAATAACTCCCTATGAATTGAGGAATGCAAACGAAAACAGGGGAATAGATATGAAAGCATCAGAGAAGTCATTGACCTTTTTGCGGAATCAAGTTATCTACGACGTGCCCTATTTTCAGCGGGGGTATGTGTGGGACGAGTACAATTGGGAAGGTATCTGGGCAGAGTTGACTGCGGAGCGGAGTGATAGTTTTCTTGGCTCTATCATTCTGAAAAAAGATGATTCTCCCTACCTAAATCGGTCCGTGGCGCACAAAACGATTATTGATGGGCAGCAGCGCCTTACAACGCTTACCATTCTCTTGCGGGCCATGTTGGACTACTATGTTGCCAAGGGTATTACCGACGATTACTAGGGAGCAGGAAAAGAAACCAAAACTGCCACAAGAGTACGGCCATCCCAAGGGCAAAAAAGCTACCGCAGCGATAATTTTATGTGTAGTTATGCTGTTTTGTGTTGTCCTTGGGCTGTTCGTCGGTATAGAAGCAAATCGGCTGCCCAATGAGGCCCGGCAGACATATATCGACAGCGTGAAAGCCATCTGCCAAAGCTATGGCCTTGGAAATGTGAGGGTGGATATTTCCTCGTCCGGGGGCGGAAACGTCTTGTATTACTATCCCCATATCGAGGTGGAAGGTCTTTCCGGTCTCACCCTCCGGAACCAATATGCGCTGGTCAAAGCGCTCAATGATCTGGAGATCGGGCGCGTGGACAAAATCAGCGTTACAATGGCGACGGTCCACTGCGACGGCAAAAAATATGATATCTCTCCTTGGAATGCACCCACTCTGCAGGTAGATGGCAAGGGCGTCTACCCCAGCCCTACGAAAAAACCGTCCGCATTCTCGACCTGGAGTTCTAAATCCTATACTTCGTCCTCTTCCTCGAAAAGCACTACGACCACGACGAAGAAGGCTGCCACAACCAATAAAAGCACCACGAGCTCTACGTCGAAAAAGACCACGACCACCCGTTCCGACCCCTACGACGTGCAAGACTATTCCGACCCGGAAGAGTTTTACTATTACCACTACGACGACTTCTACGACTACGAGGACGCCGAGGACTACTTCAATGAGCATGGTGGCTGAGGACGTCTCAAGGACGTTGGTTTAAGCGCCGGATTGACCCAGCTCCGTATTTGTGGTAAAATAACAATACCTATAAAGAGTGCGCGAGAGACAAGCTCGTTGACCGCACAGCAACCTGCCGGAAGGTAAGGTGCTCCAGCTTGACCGATAGGTGTAATACGAAGATAACGCCTGTCGGTAACGATGGGCGTTTTTCTTGGCCTCTTTTAGGATCATACATCCTTTGGGGGTGCCGCGCATGTTGATGGAAGTCTATTATGAGCATTATAAGGAAAATTGCCAGGGGAGGTATTGGGAGAAAGAAAGTAAATCCTTGCCCTATCTGATTCGTTTTCCTACGGTAGAGGACATGCATCATTTTATGGATGAACTCCGCAGTGACGGGTTGAGATGTGTTGCCTCAAACCATAGCTATTGCATACTGCTGGTCAATCTGGAACTGAAACGATATGGCGTGATATACCTTGCCTGCAAGCATAGCTGCATCGGAGACCGAATCTATACACTTGAAGAATTCGTATCCGAGGTCTATAACGACTGGAAAAAGCACAATGTAAAGGAGAGAACAAACATGCTGGATGGCGTTTTGCGGTTGAATCGTGACTGGAATGGCGAAGATGCTTACCTGCTGACCAACATCGGTTATGCCTGTGAGAAGGGGACGGTCTTTGAGCAGAATTATGAGCTCGCCGCGCAGTTTTATACCCTTGCCGGGGAGCGAGGGGATGCACAGGCTATATCAAATCTTGGGTGGCTGTATGAAAATGGCCTTGGTTTTGAACACGATGTGAAGCAGGCGGTTGCCTTCTACAAAATCGCTGCCAAAGCTGGTGTAACCAGTGCGATGATCAATTTGGGCAACATATTCGAGTACGGAATGCTCACAGGTGAGCCCAACTATAAAGAATGTATCAAATGGTACCGTATGGCAGCTGATGCAGGTGACGACAAGGGCATGTTCAACTACGCCAATTGTCTCCACTGGGGTAGGGGAACAAAGAAGAACTACAAAAAAGCGTTTCGGTACTTCGTTGAACTGGCGGACAACGGATATCCTGGCGCGGCATTCTATGCGGGCCTGTACTATGAGAACGGGTATGGTGTGAAAAAGGACTATGAGATAGCCAGGCAGTATTACCGGCTGGGCGCCCTTGGGAATGATATGTACTGCTATAACCAACTCGGTGCGATGTATGGACAGGGCCGCGGGGTGAAGAAAGATGTTCACGCTGCCATCGACTACTATAAGAAGGCAGCCGAGCTTGGTGATGCGCTCGCCTATACAAATGTTGGGTGGATCTACGAAAGCGGAGAACTGGGAAAACCGAACATCCCGTTTGCAGTAGAGTGCTATCAGCTGGCGGCGAAAGCGGGAGAGGAGCACGCAGTGGAAAATCTGAAACGCTTGGGGTATCATTGAGACCCCTGGTTACTTTTTAAATGAAATGATTGACATGGGAAAGAATATAAATGAAGACCGGAGCGCGGTAAGCGCTCCGGTTTCAAATTGGTGCTCGACTTTCTTCAGCTCATTCTACGCCGATACCGGCCAGGACCGTCTTTATGAACTCCGCATCCCTGGCGTCCTCGATATTGCCGTTCTTCATGTTGGCATAGATACACACGGAGAGCTCCTCGCCCTCTCCGGCATCAAAACGCATCTCCCAGCGCTGGTCGGCGCTGGAGCGGCACATGACCTGGTGCCCGGCCAGGCCGTTGACTGTGAGCGGGGTGATGGGTCCCAGCGGTATGAATGTGCCGCCGGGGAGAAATAGCTCCTCCAGTTCCTCCTTGGTGCCATGGCAGCCCTGCTCTACGTCCCACTCCACCATGTACCGCTGGTCCGATGTGTACGCGACAAGGCCGTTTTGCGGGATGGCGTCCGGCGCCGGCTCCACCAGAAACCCGTCTGGAATGGTGAACGCGACGCCATGTGCATGAAACTTTCCGTCCTTGTATAAAAGCATGTTTCTACCTCCTGAAAGATTAAAACTCATATCTAAACAGATTATAATAGTTTGAATCTTTTAAGTCAACAATAACACCCTCCTCAATCTAATGGATTGACATGCTGTGTAATGTACAATCTAGCTAGAGGGGGGATAACCCATGTATGAAGATTTCATTCCCACTAGGCTGGCGCAATTGAGAACAAGCAAGGGTGTTTCGGCTCGGGATATGTCTCTGACGCTGGGACAGGCCAATAACTATATCAACAATATAGAGAACAGGAAAAGCCTTCCGTCCATGCAGGCGTTCTTTGGCATTTGTGAGTATTTGGGCATATCGCCCATGGAGTTCTTTGATGAGGGCAACGCCTATCCGACCCAGCTGGCCGATTTGATCCGCAACCTGCGGCGGCTGGACGCGGCGGAGCTGGAACTGGTCACCAACATGGTCGAGACTCTGGCCAACAAGTAACGATATAAAGAAAAAGCAGCGGCGGCCCGTGCGGGCCGCCGTATCTTATGTTATAATCATGGGAAGGGAGGTGAGGCCATGGGACGGTTGGTCTTTCATGTGGATGTGAACAGCGCGTTTTTGTCCTGGGAGGCGGCCCGGCGGGTGGCCCGGGGCGAGGCCGACCTGCGCCTCATCCCCTCCGCCATCGGCGGCGACCGGGAAAAGCGTACCGGCGTTATCCTGGCCAAGTCAATCCCCGCCAAGGCGTTTGGCATCAAGACCGGCGAGCCGGTGGCCCAGGCTCTGCGAAAGTGCCCGGACCTGGTGCTGGCCCCGCCGGACTTCCGGCTCTATGAGCGCAGCTCCAAGGCGTTTATGGACATCTGCCGGGCCTATGCCCCGGCGGTGGAGAAGTTCTCCATCGACGAGTGCTTTCTGGACATGACCGATACCGGCCACATGTACCCGGATCCAGTGGCCACGGCCCATAAGCTGAAGGACGAGATCCGGGATACCCTGGGTTTCACGGTGAACGTGGGCGTGGCGGAGAACAAGATATTGGCCAAGATGGCCTCAGACTTTGAAAAGCCGGACAAGGTGCATACCCTCTTTCGAGAGGAACTGCCGGAGAAGTTCTGGCCCCTGCCGGTGGGTGAGCTGTTTCTGGTGGGCCACGCCACGCGGGAGAAGCTGGAGCGGGCCTATATCAAGACCATCGGCGACTTGGCCCGGGCGGATGTGGAGGGCGTGCAAGCGCTTATCGGCAAGAAACTGGGCCGGCTCCTGCACGATTACGCCAACGGCATAGACGACTCGCCGGTGGAGAGCCAGCCGGAGGAGCTGAAAGGCTATGGAAACTCCACCACCCTGGAGGAGGACGTGACCGACGCTGATGCCGCCCACGGTATCCTGCTGGCCCTTTCCGACAGCGTGGCGTCCCGGATGCGGGCGGACGGGGCCAAGGCCCGGTGCGTGGCGGTGACGATCCGAGGGAACGACTTCCATGACCGGTCCCACCAGCGGAAACTGCCGGACCCCACGGACGCCACTGGGGAGATATATGACACCGCCAAGCGGCTGTTCGCCGAGCTGTGGGATGGCAGAACACCCCTGCGGCTGCTGGGTGTGTCCCTAACGGACCTGTCCCACGGTGAGGAGGCGCAGATGTCTCTCTTCGCGGACGAGCAGAAGGAGCGGTCCAGGAAGCTGGACCGGGCCATGGACGCCATCCGGGACAAATACGGTGCGGACACCATCATGCGGGCCGGGGCCATGGGCTCGGGAAAGAACGTGGGCCGCAAGCACAAGGCCCAGATAGAGCTAAAGAAAGAGAGAAACAACTGACATAGGGGCGATTGCGAGGATTTGGATAAGAATGAGCAGTATAACGATTTATGCCATTATTGCGCCAAAAGTCAATTGATTACGCCATTAAGTCAATGCGTAGATAATCGTAGACAATCGTAGATAATCATTTAGATAAATGGAGGAAACAGTGATAGCTTTTGAGGATAACGAAGGTCAAGCAGTGCAGCTACCTGAGAAGTTTCAATTTGATACGGATGAGGTGATGGCACAAAAGCTCGGTGATGCAGTCCTTCTTGCTCCAAAATCGTCTGCATGGAATGTTTTTGTGGACGGCCTGGAAGGGTTCACCGATGATATTTTCAATGGAGGCAGGGAGCAGGGCGTTCAGCAAGAGAGGGAACCTATGGCATAGGGCCCTGGATAGAACTGAAGGAAGAGACAAAGAGAGCGGCACATTCTGCGCCGCCCTCTTGATTATTCTTAAATTATGGCGTATAATACAATAAAAGTGTGATAGAATGCCATCAAAAAGCCTATAAAAGTGTGATGAGGTGTCTTTTGTGGAGCGACTGATCTTAAATGACCTGTTGAAGTGGAAAAATTCCAAGCACCGCAAGCCGCTGATTTTGAAAGGCGTGCGGCAGGTGGGCAAGACCTGGGCGCTCAAGGAGTTTGGGCGGCGGTACTATGACAACACCGCCTACTTCAACTTCGACGAGAACGAGGAGTATAAGCAGTTTTTTGAGACCACCAAGGACGTGGAGCGCATCCTGCAAAACCTGATGCTGGC
>CANQZJ010000038.1 GCA_947628315.1 uncultured Oscillospiraceae bacterium | reverse complement strand
ACGATGGAGGGGTGGTTGTAGTTCTGGACGATGAGCTCCTTCATCTGGGTGATGGTGTTCTCCCGGCCGTTGGGCATGTGCTCCGAGATATACGGGATCTCCGCCCAGACGATCATGCCGTACCTGTCGCAGAGGTCGTAGAAGTACTGGTCGTGCTGATAGTGGGCCAGACGAATGGTGTTGCAGCCCATTTCCCGGATGAGCTCCATGTCCTTGTCATGGTGCTCTTTGGTGATGGCGTTGCCGATGCCCTCCCAGTCCTGGTGGCGGGAGACGCCGTGGAGGGGATAGGGCCGCCCGTTCAGGAAGAACCCCTTGTCCGGGTCCACATGGAAGGTGCGGACGCCGAAGGGGGCGGACACCTGATCCACCACCTGCCCGCCCACGATAAGGTCGGCCTCGCAGGTATACAGGTAGGGATCCTTCACCCCATCCCAGAGATGGACGTTGGGGATGGTGAGGGTGATGTCGGTCCCCACGCCGCCGGCCGCCACCGTGCCCTCCGCGTCCACCAGCCGAACAGCCACACCGGCGCCCTCGGCCTTATGGAAGGTCTCCACCCGGACGCTGCCGTCCTTGCCGGACACGGTGGGGGTGACCTTGATGCCGGGACCGCCCCAGAAGTCCAGATCGAAGTGATTCTTATTCACCACGATGAGCCACACGTCCCGGTAGATGCCGCCGTAGAAAGTGAAGTCCGCCTTCTGGGGGTATACCCGGTCGTTGACGCTGTTGTCCACGTGGACGGTGAGCTGGTTTTCATCCTGGAGGAAGTCTGTTACATCCCAGCGGAAGGTGGAATAGCCGCCGTCGTGGCTGCCCACCTCGGCGCCGTTGAGCACCACCTTGGCTGAGGCGTTCACCCCCTGGAATTCCAGGTACACCCGCTCGTCCGCCGAAATTTCCGGCCTGGGGAATGCCGTTTCATACACGCACGTCCCCCGCCAGTAGTCGTTCCCCCCGTCCTGGCCGTCGATGGCGTTCCAGGTGTGGGGGAGGGCAACCTCCTGTGTGGAGCCGTCCATATCGGTGAAGCGCCAAACAGCCTGATTGAGCAGTATCTTTTTTCTCATAATCAGCCTCATTTCCGTTAAAGTAGCGTCAAACCCATTACGGCTGCGGACAATCAGGAGAACTCCCGGTAAAATGCCTCCTGAAATTCCGGCAGCCACCAAATCAAATAGCCCGCTTTTCGGGGGTGTATCGCGTCGCGCATCAGGTATGCATAGTCCGAATCCGAAACCAGGTTGTTAAACCCTTCATCGTGGAACAGGTCAAGCACGTTGACGCGGTACCCGTCCTGCTTGTTCCACTTCTCCGCGGCGGCAAGGGTCAGGTTTACCAGCTTTTCATAGTCGCTTCCACACGGGTCGTCATTGACTCGCGGGCCATCGTCCCCGTCTCCGAAGAATGCGCCAGAATAGAAGTAAATGGGGCAGCCCCAGGTGTCGTGGACGTAGCGGATCAGGTACTCAATGGAGCCGGCGGCGGTGGCCAGGTCGAATTGCTCCAGTTCGACCACGTCATCGGCGGTCAGTTCCCCCATCGCCGCCAGGTTCGCCTGCTTGCAGTCGTTGGTGGATATCTGGCAGACAAACAGATCCACCTTGTCGTCTTTGGAAAATTTTTTGCCGTTCAGCATACGGGAGACATAGGAGTCCTCCCCACCCTCCGGCGATGTGGCCAGGGTGGTGCCGGAGACGGCCTCCACCACGCTGGTCACGCCGTCCGCCGCCGCCATGAACCGGGCCATGGACTGCCCGTTGGAACCCGACCCGTAGGTGACAGAGGAGCCCAGCCAGTAGATGACCTTGCCCTTCAGCGGGGAGTCCTCAATGGGGGCCACCAGCTTCTGGTCATAGGCGTTGTCGTTGCCGTCGGCCCCGATCAGCTGAAATTCCAGCTGCCCCGTAGAGGGCGTCCCGGTGTTTTCCGGGGAAGGTGTGGGCGCGGGCGGGGCCGGATCGGAGGCACAGCCGCCCAGCGCCAGCGCCAGCAAAAGCGCCGGCAGGGCTTTTACCCACCGCTTCCTCATTGGGGATCCACCGCCTTTGTGGACAGGGACGCCAGCTTTTCCTCGAATTTGGGCGTCCACCAGTCCCGGTAGCCTGCCTTGGTGGGGTGGGTGGTGTCGCTCATGTACAGATCCTTGTCCTCATCGGGGATATCGTTGAACGCCTCGTCCCGGTAGAGGTCGATCACCTCGATCCCCCACTTCTTCTCCACTTGATCCAGCAAGGCCAGCATGGTCTCATAGTTTTCGTTGTGGAAGTCGCTGTTGGTGTAAAATACCACCGGACAGTCCCAGGTCTCCCGGGCCTTCACGATGATATATTCCATAGCGCCGCAGGTGGTGGCGCGGTCAAAGTCCTCCGCCGAGCGCTGGTCCGCCCCGGTCACTTCACCGAAGGAATCCGGGTACTTGATGTCGTTGGTGGACAGCTGGCAGATAAAAGCGTCCAGGTGCTCCGCCCGGTTGCCATCGGCCAGATAGGCGTCCAGCCGCTGGACATAGCTGGTCTCGCCGTTGTCCATCAGCGTGGTGCCGGATACCGCCTCCTTGATGCACTGGCAGGCATTCCGCTTCGACACAAAGTCCACCATGGACTCGCCCTCAGACCGCTCCCCCCGGGTCACGGAGGAACCCAGGAAAAAGTAGGTTTTCCCCTTCAGGGGGCTGTCCGCGTTTTCTGGGGTCTGTTCCACAGAGTATTCCGCAGCGTTGCCCCGCTTTGTAATGTTCAGCTGGATGGACACGCTCTTGTCCTCATAGGTGAAGGTCACGGAATAGCCGCTGTAGGTGAGCGGGCTGGCGCACTTGACTTCATAAGGGACGTTTTCCTTTACGCTGCCGTCCTTCATGTTTGCGTTGATGACTGTCCCGGCGGGGTCGAATTCCTCGCCCTCCATGTAGTCCAGCCGGTCCGGCTGGTGGGCGATGTAGATCGTGTCCACCGTCCCAGCTGCCTTCTGCTGTTCCCCCCTGGCTTTCATCAGCATGACGATGGTTACCGCCGTGGCGATCAAAATGACGGCTGCCGCGGCTATGGCAATTGCCTTTTTCTTGCCCATTTCTATGGTTTCCCTCCCTTTTGTCGTAAAGAATTGCGGAAAGAGGGAAACGGCCGCTGCGCGCGGCAGCGGCCGTTTCCTGCTGGTACTCTTTGCCGCCTGGTCTCAGCCGATGCTGAAGGTGCCCGCGTTCTTGTCCACGGTGACGGTCATGGAGGAGATGCTGCTACTCTCCACGAAGTACAGGGTGTTGAAGTAGTGGAGGAACCGGCCAGGGAAGGCCTCGCTGTCGGCAGTGGTCTCACTCACATCCATATAGGTGCCGCCGAACCGGGTGTAGTTATCGGCCATGCCGGCCACGGGACTGATCTGGGCATCTACCTGGGTGGGCACCTCCAGGGTGACGGCGGAATCCTTGGCGGTGTAGGCGCCGGAGAAGGTGAGGCTGAGGGTGGGCTTGTCGGCGCCGCCGCCCATCATGCCTTTCACCTCGTCAAAAACGTAGTCCATGTCCACGTTGAAACTCTTGGTCAGCTTGTACTTCCCGCCGGACAGTTCCAGTTTGACGTTGTAGTAGTCGCTAACGCCGGCGGCAGAGGAGGTGCCGGCCACGTCCTCGCCCACCCGGGTGTCCAACATCCCGAACAGGCGGATGAAGGGAACCATGGCCTCGCTGCCATCGGGGCGCTTTTCCGCCTCGGGCATATCGTTCTTGACTTCCTGGGCAGAGAAGTAGGTCTTGGAATCAATGGTCTGGGTGTAGGTACCGGACACGTCCTTCCCGCCGCAGGCGGTGAGCAGGGTGCCCAGGGTGGCCGCCGTCAGGGCGATGGCCAGAAGTTTGCGTACTTTTTTCATTGTTTTCATCCTCCGTTTTTGTCAGTTTGACGCTTTCTTGGGGCTTTGCTTTTTGAGTTTGATCACACACCAGGCCAGACAGGCCAGGGTGAGCACTCCCGTGACGATCCTGGCAGCCAGGATGGCGGTCTGCCACCAGGGGGTGACCTTCTCAATCCGGGTATGGACGGACGTACCGTTCATAGCATTGGAGTGGACCACCGTGTACAGGATGCGGTGCATGGCCTCCCGCATGGCCCAGGCCACGTCGGCGTGGCCCGTCCCTGGCTTGGAGGCGTCCAAATGGGCCACATCCATGATGCCATCCACCAGGTTGCCGCCCGCCACCAGCAGGGCGGGGAGGTTCATGTAGGGGGAGGCGGTACCGTACCACATATCAGTGACCACGATGCCGGTCATGCCGCACTCGTCTCGCAAGAAGTTGGTGACCATGCCCTTCTGCATCCCGCTCCAGTGCAGGCCCATGCGGTTGAAGGCCAGCATCACGCCGCTGGCGCCCTTCAGGGTGACACTCTCGCCGTCCCGCTCGTACTGGGTGCCGGCGATGGTGATGGGCAGCTCGAAGGCCCGCATATAAATCTCCCGGATGGACTGCTCGTTGGCCCAGGTGCAGATGCCCCGGCGCAAGTCCTCCTGGTCGTTAAGGCCCACGTGCTTGTTGTAGACGTACAGGCCGTGGCCCTCCATGGCGGCACACTCATAGGCGCAGATCATGCCGGACAGGTAGCCGTCCTCAGAGTAGTATTCGAAGTTCCGCCCGGAGTAGGGGGTGCGCTGGATATTGGAGCCGGGGCCGTACAGCCCGCTGTAGCCCGCCCACAGGGCGTCCTCGCCGATCAGGTCGCCTACATCGTACAGCAGATCCACATTGAAGGTGGCGGCCAGGATGCCCCCGCTGGGATAGCACATGGCCTTGGAGTTCTTGTTGGGGTCGTTGGTGGTGGCGGCCAGGCCCAGGGGGCCGGAGCTGTAGGGCTGGGTGAGGCCGCTGGGGCCGTTGTGGTCCAGCGTTTCCTTCTTGTTGATAGACACCACCGGGCCGGTGCGGCGCATCCCGGAGGGGATCACGTCGGTGTAGTCCTTCCAGCTCAGCTGATCCAGCAGGGTGTCCCACCGGGGGTCGTCATAGGGGATCTCAGTGCCGTCCTCGTTGACCCGCAGGTCGATAAGGCTGAGCACTTCCCCATCCTTGAACGTGTCATACTTGGGATACTCATCGGGGACGGTGGGCAGCTTGGTCTCGCCCTGGCGGCCCAGGGAGTCCTGGTCGATGGCGATCTGGTCGCTCCAGTGGAGCACCACGCCGTCCGACCAGCCTTTGGGGGTGGTGCCCTCCCAGTCGCTGCGAGACATATAGGTCACTTCATCGGAACCCCGGTTCTCATACTTGTTCCAGTCGGCGTACTCGAACTGGTTGGTGATGTCCGCGCCGGTGGCGGCGGAGGTGGAGAAGGTGTCCTGATCCAGGGCCAGGGTCACCGCGTTGGAGGCCATGGCGGCGTTGCCGGGGGCGTCCATGCGACCATCGGTGGTCTCGGGGGAGAAGCCCTTTTGGGCCAGGATGTTGTTCACCGCATCGTGGGCATCCTTGGCGGCGGTGAGGTAGTAGTCCCCGTCCACCACCACGTAGGTCTTGGCGTTCTCCGAATCATAGGAGGCAAACTGCCGTTCCATGACGGTGACGGACACGGTCTGGGTCTTGCCCGGATCCAGCAGCTCCGTCTTGGCGAAGCCCACCAGCTCCACGGAGGCGGCCTCCACATGGTTATCCCTGTTGTAGCTACCGTAGGGCTTCTGGAGGTAGATCTGCACCACCTCTTTGCCGGGCTGGGAGCCGTTGTTGGTCACGTCCACCGTCACGGTGTAGGCGGCGTCCGCGCCGGATCCGGACTTCTCCACCTTGAAATTGGAGTAGGCAAAGTCGGAGTAGGACAGGCCGTAGCCGAAGGGGAAGCTGACCGCATCGGCGTACTGGAAAGTTCCCGTCTTGGGGGTGCCCATGACGTAGTCCTCATAGCGGCTCTCGGTGTAGCGGTAGCCCAGGTAGATGCCCTCCTGGTAGACCACGTAGTATTTGTCCTGCTGGGGAGAGCCGTCGGTGTTGATAATGCCGTCCGCCCCGGCGTAGGGGGTGGCGCCGAAGTTGGCCATGGAGGGGTTCTGGTCATGGGTGCGCCAGAAGGTGGCGGACAGGCGGCCGGAGGGGTTCACCGCGCCGGACAGCACATCGGCCACGGCGTACATACCCACCTGGCCGGGGGTGCCGATCCACAGGCAGGCGTCGATGCCGTAGGCCTCGTCATCGATGAAGTCCGCCTCTACCTGGTTGGCAAAGTTGAGCAGCACCACCACTTTTTTGATGCTTCCCGCGTCCTTTTCCGCCTTCAGCCCCAGGAGGAGATCCTTCTCCCGAGGGGACAGGCGCAGGTAGTCGCCGCTGTCGGTATCGCCCAGGGAGCCGTCCACGTCATCCAGCTGGCTCAGGGCCAGGGTACCCCTGGGCATATCGCTGCCCTCGCCGCCCAGACGGGAGATAATGACCACCGCCGCGTCGCCGTACTGGGCGAAGGTGGAGCCGTTGGCGCCCTTCACCGCGGACCAGGGGGCCTCGCCGATGCTCTTGGCGCCGGTGACGCCCGGGCCGGTGGAGCCGGTGGTCCGGCGGTAGCCTTCCTGCTCCGCCGCGCCGTACCAGTCCCACAGCCCGCCGTTGACCTGGAACGCACCGCCCCGCTCAAAGGCGTCCCGCCAGGTGGGGGCGGCAGAGGTGTCCACGTTGCCGCTGCCCGTGCCGCCGTAGACCGGATCCACTGCGGACACGCCGAACAGGCTGATCTTGCGCTCGCCGCTGCCCAGGGGGAGGGCATTGTTCTCATTGCGTAGCAGCACGATGCCCTCGGCCATGGCCTCCTCAGCCTTCTCTCGGCCGGCGGCCATCAACTCGTCCAGATTTTGATAGGCCGATTTGTAGTACTGGGTGTCCTCGTTGGGATCCCCGGTGGAGACCTCCACGAAGCTGGGGGTTTTGAGGGCGCTGGAGATCTGGGGGGCGTTCTCGTTGGCGATCACGCCGCCGGCCATGATGGCGCCGAACAGGAACAGGCACACCGGCAGGGCGATCTTCACCGGCAGGCCCTTGAAGGGCAGGCCCATCATGGCGGCCAGGTCGTTCACCACCAGTCCCGCCAGGAACAGGGCCATCACCACGAAGAAGGTGGCCTCCCAGGTGGAGTCAATGCCCACCACTGCGGCGGATATGTAGGGGTAGAACGCGTAGATGGCCAGCATGAAGGCGCTTAGGTGGCACACCGCCGCCACACACGCGCCGATGGCCGGCCGCTTCAGCACAAACAGCAGCACCAGGGCTGCCGCCGCCCCAGCCAGCAGCACTCCAAAGGCGGGCCAGGACATGCTGTTCATGCTGGTGTTGGCCGCACCGTAGAACACTGCATATAGTACGGCAGTCACCGCACTCAACGCTGCGCCAACCAGGGTCAAGAGAGTTCGCTTTTCTTTCAGCATCCGATTATCCTCCTTAAAATTTTTTGTTTCCCCCGTGGTTGAGCGCATTATAGTTTCCTTTTTTCTGGATGGCAAGAGAATATACGTACTCTAAGAAACCGTTTCGTAAACTAAAAATTGTAGCCTTCTACAATTCCTTGACAGCATTTGGCGGCAGTATTATAATTCTTGATGAAAAGAGCGGGAGGTGACATCACAGATGGGGCGTCTGTTTGACATTTTGGAGGCCGCCGCCCACGTGCAGAACCCCCTTCTGCGCGAAATGAGTATGCAGCTCAATATGATGGTCCAACTGGTGATCTCGGGGCTCATCTTTGGCGCCGTGTTGCCCAAAAAGCGATGGTATCCCCTTCGTTTGGTACTGTCCCTTCTGGTTTGCATCGGGCTTACGGTGGCCCTGGCCCAGATGCGCCTACATTACGCCGGATTGGCAACGCGTTTTCTTATGAGGCTTGTGCAGTTTGTCATGCCGCTGACGGTTATCTTGCTCTGCTGCCAAGGAGACGTCTTTTGGCGGCTGAAAACCTGGTGTGCTGGAATTGCCGCTATGGAGATTGCCGCCTCGTTGACCTCCTTACTGCTGGCTGTCATGGGCATCGATGAGCGGGTTAGCATCCGCGTTTTCGACCTCGGTCGGACCACTACCAGCGTGTTTGACTGGCTGTTTTACTTTGCGATCCACATTGCCATCTACCTCGCCCTGTTCCGGCTGGCCAACTTCCGGCGCGCGGAGGAGCTGGATCGGAGAAGCCGGGTGTTCACCACCGCGCTCACCCTGGCCTGCCTTGTGTTCCTCACCGTGCCGGACTGCATGAGCAACGAATACCGAATGGTCAGCTACCCGCTGTTCCTGGTGAACCGGCTCTATCTGCTGGTGTTGGCCGTATTTATCCTGGCCCTGTGCAGCAGCATTGAATTCCAGAGCCGCTACCGCATCAATATGGCCGTCATGGATCAGGTTCTCTCGGAGGAACGCAAGCAGTACCATCAGCTAAAGGATAGTATTGACGCCATCAATATCCTCTGCCACGACCTCCGCCATCGGCTCGAGCAGTTCTCCGGACGGCTCACCGATGAGGAGATCGGCTCCCTGCGCTCTGCCATGAGCATTTATGACAGCACCATCAAAACGGGCAGCGAGGTGCTGGATGTGGTGTTCCACCTCAACGCTATGGCCTGCCAGAAGGAGGGCATCCAGTTTACCGTCCTGGCAGACGGGGCGGCCCTGTGCTTTGTGGAGACCCGGCACCTCTATTCCCTGTTCAACAACGCTCTCAGCAACGCCATGGAGGCAGTGCGCAAGCTGGACAACCCGGACAAAAGGGTCATTAGCGTGTCCGTCAAACAGGCAGGAGAGACCGTGGAAATTGAGATCTTCAACTTCTTTGACGGCTGCCTGCCGGGAGCTTGGGATACCACCAAAGAGGACCGCCACCTCCACGGATTCGGTACAAAGTCTATGCGCTATATCGCTCAGCTCTATGGCGGTGTCCTATCGGTTCAGCTCCGCAAAGATATTTATAACCTCCATATTTCCATTCCGATCCCCACAGCACGGGCTTCTTCTTAATCTACGAAATCATTTCTCAATATACAGAACAAAGGAGGGGGCCAAGTATGGCGATTCATGTAGCAATCGTGGAGGATGAGGAAGATGCCGTCCTCACGCTGAAAAACTATCTGGAACGATTTTCTAAAGAAAATGATGTCTCTTTCACAATTGACACCTTCTCCTCCCCTGTACTCCTGCTGGAACGGTATAAGCCGGTGTACGACATCATCTACATGGATATCCAGATGCCGGACATCAACGGGATGGAGGCCGCCCGGAGGTTGAGAACCCTGGATGAACAGGTGCTGTTGATCTTCGTTACCAATTTGGCCCAGTACGCCATCGCGGGGTATGAGGTGTCTGCACTGGACTATATCCTCAAGCCGGTGCAGTATTACAGCTTTGCGCTTAAACTGTCTCGGGCTGTTTGGCGTATCGACTACGGGAAAAAGGTGCCCATTGATATCTCTACCCGTATCGGAACCGTTCGAATCAACCTGTGCGATGTTAAATACATTGAGATTCAAGATCACTTGCTCACCTACCACACTTTCGATGGTCCCTACTCCGGCCTTGGCACCATGAACAAACTGGAAAAGGAGCTGGGCAATCAGGGCTTTTCCCGGTGCAGCAGCTCCTGCCTGGTCAACCTGGCCTGCGCCCAGCGGGTGAAAGGGTATACCCTGTTTTTGAAAACTGGGGAGGAGCTGCGCATCAGCCAGCCCCGCAAAAAGCGTTTTATGCAGTTGTTAAGTCAATATACTGCCTCCGATCAGGCTACTGGGGAATCATGACTCCAGTTGATTGCCGTACTTTTCCGGAAGGCCAGCAAGGCCAGAAGCATACAGCCCTGGGCTTTATTGGGCTGGCTATTAATGGTATGGCTTAGCTTGTGATTTTGCCGGGAGGAATAGACGAAAATACATTATTTAATCTGATATAAATTCGATGACAAACTCCCATTCTCCCTCCACCGTTTCTCCTTCACCACCAGCCCCGCCCTCACCAAATCATCCAGCGCCCGCTTCACAGTGGAGCGGGACAGGCTCACCCCCGCGGCGATGGTTTTAATCCCCGGCCAGCAGGTGCCCTCCTTGTTGGCATGGTCTTTGAGGTAGATGTACACCGCCTTGGCCCGCGGGCCTAACTCGGTGTCCTGGTAAATGGAATCATAGTAGGCCAATGTCTCACCTCCCATCCGGGGTCGCGGGCGGCCCATCCTGCTTTTTCATATTGTCAGGGATGATCGCCAGCGGCTGGCCTGCTTGCCCCTGCTGCCGGTCACGCTGATCACCTTTCTGCCCAGTCCGTCCCTCCCGCAGGGGACGGACTTTTTCTTCCTCCGGGGACGCTAAAAAATATCTGTTCTGAATCGCCTGCTCCAGCTCCTGCCGCCCGGCGTAGTACACCCTCCGCTGCCCATACTCCGGCGTCTGATAAGGCTCCCCGAAGGTGATCCCCCAGTCCAGGAACAGCCGCAGCCTCGTCCGCATGGGGTGCGACCCGGTTTTCATCACCACGAACTCCCCCTTGGGGATGGACTTCAGCTCGTCCGGCGTCATCAGCGCCCGCTCCGTCATCTGGAGGGACTGGCTATTCTCCCCCTTGCTCCGGCTGATGGAGCCGGACTGCACCGTATAGCTGCCCAGCGAACGGGACAGCTCCTCGGCGGTCTTGCTGTTGGGCGCGAACCCGCCGAAGATGGTATCCTGCACGTTGTCCTGGATGATCTCCGAGCCCTCGCGGCCATAATTCTTTTCCAGCTGGGCGAGGCTCTGGATGATGGGCACCAGGGTCAGGCGGCGGGAGCGGCCCGCGCTGAACAGCGGAAGGATGTCGAAGGGCGGCATGGTGCCCAGCTCATCACAGAACAGCACCACCCGGTTCTTCAGCTTGCCGCCGTTCTCATCCGCCACGGAGAACAGCTCACGGGCCAAATTCTGGATCATCAGCCCCGCCATGAAATTTTTCGTCTGATCCTCCTCGGGGAGAATCAGGAAGATGGCGGACTTCCGGCTGGCAAAGGTTTCGGCGTCCAGCGGGCTGTCGAAGCAGATGGTCTGTTCCAATTCCGTGTCCAGGAAGGCGTTCAGCCGGGACAGCACCGTGGACAGCACCGAGGCCATGGCCTGCTCCGAGGTGTTCAGCGCCGCCCCGGCAAACCATCGGGCCTTGTGCTCTGAGGGCAGACGGCCCATCAGCACCTGGAAACAGCTTTTGCCCTTGGCGCCGGAGGGTTCCAGCAGGTCCTGCACCAGCTTGAACACCGACACGATGTGGCGGCGTTCCCGGGGCTGGCCGTCGATCTCCCTGGGCGGAAGAAACTCCGCCAACAGCAAAATCACAGCGGTGAGGAGACCTTCGGCGGAGTCGTAGAAAAAGGCGTTCTGTCCATAATTCCCGCTGTCCCCGTCCGGGCTGATGATAGTCTTGGACAAGATCTTGGCGTACTTCTCCGCCTTAGCCCGCGCCGCCAGGTTATCCGGGCGCCGGTTTGCCTCGTCCATGTAGTGGTTCACCAGCGTCAGGAAGTTAAACCCATCCGAGCGGGTAGGGTTACGCAGGTCGATCACCGACACCGCGTAGCCGTAGCAGTTTTGCGCGATGGCCCCATAGTTCCGGGCCAGGTCACCCTTGGTGTCCAGGGCCAGGAAGCTCATGCCGCAGGCGCAGGCGTACTCCAGATTGGGGTACAGGAAGAACGCTGTTTTGCCCACGCCTGACGCGCCAATCATCAGATAGCGATAGGTAATCCGCCGCTTTTACTGAACAAATGATGTTCCGCAGTCAGAGCGGATTTTCCCCCGCTTCGCACCGTGCATGCGACTTTCACCGCACACGGCGCTCCATCAATGCAGATATATTGTTGCGAGTATGTGAAAGAACCAGTTTTTCCCTATAACCGATAATTTTCTTCTGTGCTTTCTCATCAAATTCATTAAGGCTGTAGCTGGGGTCATTAACCGCTATGAAGCAATTCTTGTGGAGCGAGACCAGATTATTGACACGATTTACCTTATTCAATGGGAGGTTTGGGTTGATGCGATGGGCATATGGCGTACCGGACATGAGCCAGCCGCCGCAGACCCTGCATTTGAGCTTGTCGCGGTTGAGGGCGTAGGCTCTGTTCATGATGAACTCAAAATTATTGAGTTTGTTCCATTTCCCATGTATAATGATTTGGGCCGTTTTCTCCGAATACATATCATCAAGCCGCGCATGAATTTTCTTCTTTTTTGTGCGCTTGAAGTGTAGCTGTCGGCCCTCTTCTGTATAGGGTGTCTCGGCCTGATTTTTACCCGGAGTGAGTTCCCATCTGCAAAAGGTGAGTGCAGTAAAGCCAACATAAATGTCACGGTATTTGATTGAGGGAATCTTTTGCTTGTATTTCTGGTGGACACGGGGGAGGTTTTGTACTTCGTTTGCTGGAATCCATTTCCCCTTGTACTGCTTTAACCGGCGCATAGCCGTAAGCTGCAGCCGCCTGCCATGTTTCTGCATGGCAATGTTCACCCATGTACAGCATTGATAATATTGGATAAGCCCTCTGACTTGGCTGTTGATACGATTTATCTCGCCAATCATCCGTTCCCGGCTGTAATTGCGCGGGATTTTCTTGATGTCCTCCGCGATTTTATCTGCTTTCCACTTTAATCGGTTTCTGTCTGGAATTGTCCTTGGGATATAGCCCCGGCGGGCCTTTCCCCGAATCATTTTAAACTCATAGCCTAAGAATTTGATGTGCTTCTTTCGGACATCTGTTATCAGCGTTTTCTCCTGGGATAATGTCAGCTTCATTTTGCTTTGCAGAAATTCTTGCAGCCGGGCTTTCCAGCTTTCGGCATGGGCGCGGGTATCAGTGACAACTACAAAATCATCGGCATAGCGAACGAGGTATCCAGGGTTTAGGCCAGTCCTTTTCCGTATGGCGGTAAGTTTACATGAGGCGGTTGAATATTGGTATCTGGTTTTCTTTGCCTCCCACTGCTTGGTCACCCACTCATCCATCATGTCCAGGTATACATTTGCAAGCAATGGACTGACCAATCCACCTTGTGGTGTTCCTTCCTCGTTTACTTCGCACTCGTCCATGACCCCGGCTTTCAGCATAGCTTTGATGATTTGCAGTACCCGCCTGTCCTTCACGCCCATGTGGTATAGGCGTTTCAGCAGAATGGAGTGATCTATGCGGTCAAAGCATTTGCTGATGTCACCTTCAACAATCCAGTAATAACCTGTGTTGAATACAAGTTCTTTCGTTCGTTCTAATGCCATAGGTGCGTCCCGCATGGGACGAAAACCGTAGGAATGGGAAAAGAACTGTGCTTCAAATATGGGCTCCAGCACAATCCTCATGCACTCCTGCACGATTCTGTCCCGTATCGTGGGAATGCCCAGCGGGCGCTTTTCGGATTTTCCTGGTTTGTCGATGTACACCCGGCGTATTTTCTGTGGTTCATAGTGCCTGAATGCGTTCTGAATATCGTTAACTACCCACGAAAAAGGCTTATGCAGATAATCATTGCGCATAGTTTTGGAGTCCACGCCGGGGGTTTCACTGCCGTGGTTGCTTTTAATGTTGTGAATTGCTGTGATGATGGTTGTTTCTGCTGACATGATTTCGAGAAGTCCTTTGAACGCTGGGCGGCCGCCCGCGTCATAGACCTCCTTGCTGTGCTGATACAGCTTATCTTGGATTTCGCATAGTTGGGTTTCGGTTTTCGGGTAGTCGAATTGTTGTGCCATACGCACCGCCTCCTCTCTGGAATTGGTGTTTCTGGTTTTAGTCAGGTATGCCTACGGCTTCCTCGACTTTCTGTTCACATACAATCTGCAATGACTATGCCCCTTCGCTCCGTCCGCCTTATTATTGCGGACATCATCGCTACTACGGGCTGCTGCCCCATGGATTAGCAGGCCATTTCCTGCCTGCGCGGCGAAGGTGTCACTTCACTTACTTCAACAGAACGAAGTGCCGTCCATGGTTCCTTCGTTCCCTATGCTTTAGCTTTTCATATCGGTTTTAGCCCGTCCCTTTAGCCCGACTGCCATCTTTGGCTGGTGTGAGCTTCTGCCAAAGACATTCGACCTTTTGGGTTTTCTGCCGTTTTCCACCACTGCAAATTTCAACGGCGGCAGCACCCCGCATGGGGGCGGATGGCTGTATTACCATCCTGACATTTACGAGCCGTACACTCAGGACATATGTCGGTTGCAACAAAACATACTGGACATGACCGATTTATAGCCTCCTGCGGGCATGGCCGTCTCAGACCACGTATCCGCTCTTCACCGAGCTCCATACATCCCATATGACACTATGGGTGCACGTCGGAGTATTAGAGTTTTGATTACCCGTCACACCGGGGTTGGCAGGTACTTCCCCTACCCAATCAAGCATAGAGTTCAGATTTCTTGCGAAATCTGTCTTGTTTTATTGCGTATTTCTACACAGATTGTCAAGAAACGAAGCGCACGCAGTGGATGTCGTCACTGTCCACCAGGGCGGTGATTTTGCCCTTCTTCCCCTGCGATCCCAGCACCAGCCCCTGGATTTTGGGCAGGTCTTTGCCCTGCCGCCATTTGGAGGGTTTGAAAGGGACGCGGGCAAAGGTCTTGCTGATCTCGGCGGGGGTGGCCCAGCGGGCGGTGCCGTGCTGGCCGTCGCCCACGGGCTTGGACTTGATGCTGTCCAGCGAACCCCGCCCGGACAAAAAAGAAACGCCGCCAATGACCAGCAGGGCCACTGCGGCAACAATTAGGATGATGAATTGTTGAGGCATAGCGCACCTCTCCTCTTACGATAATTTCTGTTCATGCTGCGGTTCCTTCATGGTCTGTTCAAAATTCGCGCACAGATCCGCGTTCCAATCTTTCAGCACGGGCACCAGCGCGTTCACCGCCAGCCCCTTCTCCCGAACCAGCTTCGCCAGCCGCCGGGTGGCGAGCTGCCCCGCCTGGTCGTTGTCCAGCGCGAAGTGGACGGTGTCGATGTTGGGGTACCGCTCCAGCATCCCCAGCAGG
Source organism: uncultured Oscillospiraceae bacterium (assembly GCA_947628315.1). Lineage (GTDB taxonomy): Bacteria > Bacillota > Clostridia > Oscillospirales > Oscillospiraceae > Enterenecus. Next base: position 4,818 of record CANQZJ010000038.1, on the reverse strand, counting down.
GGCTGGGAGGACGTGCCGCACAGCGCCACGTAGCTGTGCCTTTGCCAGTCGCTGTCATGGAATTTGGAAAGAAACGACAGCATATCAATGGGCGCCTCGAACACCAGCAGGTGGCCGCTGGTGCCCGGCCAGTTGAAGGCATAGCGGAAATCGCTGCCCTCCGCCGTCACGCGGAAAGTCTTGCCCTGGCTGTTGGTGCTGCGCTTGTGGGCGTGGCGGGGCGTGCCGTCCTTGTCCATGCCCACGAACACGGCGTTGTGGTACTTTTGATCCTCATAGACCAGCCCCAGCCGGACGAAGGTGGTGAGTACCTCCCGATCCAGGTGGCGGTGCTTCAGCAGGTAAGCGAACACCCGCCGGTTATCCTTGTTGGCGGGCGGCAGTTCGAAGGGCTTCTTCACTTTTTCCTTGGGCGCGGTCACCTGGGAGCAGAGCTCACTGACGTCCTTATCCAGGAGGGCCAGTACCGCCTCCGCATAATTCATCCCGCAAAATTCCTTTAGGAACGTCACAGGCCCGCCGCCTTTCTCGGCGGCGTGGTCGTACCACTCATTGTCCCGGACGGTGACGCTGTGATTGCTGCCTAAGCGGTACTCCGACCCTTCCCGGATCAACGCCTCCCCCTTGAAGCGGAGGAACTCCACCAAGTCCACCGCGTTGGCCTGGAGCTTTTGTTCTTCTGTGAAATGGATGTAGGGCATTTAAACACCTCCCGAAAAAGCGAGAGCCAGGGCGCCGTTTCAGCGGCGCTCTGGCTCTCGTTGCTCTTTGGATATTTTATTCAGTTGAATTGTCCCCATCAATCGGAATGCTGGGAATGATCCAGCTGTGCTTTGCTGATATTCTGCGTACATAATCAAAAATGTCATTTTGATATCTGCCCGCAGTGTCGTGGGCCTCTTTGGAAAACTCAAAGCGGTAATATTTTGCCGTGCCCTCTTTTGCCTGGCTGGGGTGTGCGAAAATGATGAACTCACGCAGTTCCGGGTGCCGGACAAGATTCATCAGCAACGTTGTCGGCCCGATGTTGCCGCAGTGGATGTTGATCTGGCCGTTCCGGTAGCTGATGTAATCATCATAGTCGGGAGGCCCCGCCTCGCGCATCAGCCGGAGCGCATTAATGCGCACAGCGCCGATAGCTGTGCGCTCGAAATGTTTCCACCTGGTTTTCCGGGCCAGCGAATCATAGAGCAACACCATTTCCTTATCATCGTAAATGCCGACGTCATAGGGGTAGGTGTGCTCGGTGATGGCGAGCTCATCCTGTGTCAGCATGGTCAACAGAACGGTCAATGACCGCTGCTCGTTCATCACCGTGTCGCGCCGCCATCCGGGGTAGGAGTAGAGGATCTTGTCCAGACGCTCCGCTGAATCAAATTTGCCGATGTAGCTGATCTGTCCCATGCTGCTGTCCTCTTTCCTTTACAGACTAATCCAATTATACTTGATTTTGCACTGTGTGAAAAGAGCCAGGGCAAAAATAATTTGTATCATACACGGTCACATCCGCTGTTCTTCCTCGTGGTCGTCCGGCTTGTGGCCCATGGCGATCTTCTTCTCCCGAATCTTCCTCCTGAGTTTGCTGTCCACCGCCGCCCGCAGCCCACCCATAGGCTGCGGACGCTGTTCCTGGAAGATGCGGCCCATGTGGTAGAGGAGCGATGCGGTAGAGGAAAAGATGGAACCGTACACCCTGTTTAGAAAAAATTGGGCGTACTGGTTGCCCTGCTCGGCGGACAGCTTCAGCCAGTGGACGGCTTGCCCTTGATCCTGTGGGATATCTTGCCCCAGCAGGTACGCCTTGCCCAACGTGTACTGGGCGAATTGGTTTCCGTCCTCGGCGTACTCCGTAAGGAGTTCCAACACCTGCTCCACGTCCTTGGGCACCGTATCCGTCCCAGTGAGTAACAACTTGCCCAGCTGGTACTTGGCAAAGGGGTTGCCTCCCTGGGCGGCTTTCTCCAGCCACGGTAGTGCGGCAGCTTCGTCCTGCTCCGTGCCCACCCCGTGGAGGAGCATCCAGCCGACGCGGTACTGGAGCCTGTCATCCGGGGCCCTGTCTGCCATGACCTGGAACTCGAGGAATGCCTGATGGAAATACCGGGCGGCGCGGTCATTGTCCACCTCGCCGCCCAGCCCATCCCGGTACAGCCTCCCCAGCTCGTAGGCGGCGTAGGGGAAGGTGGACGCTTTGGCGTAGAGCTCCCGCGCCACAGCGTAGTCCTGCTCCACACCTTTGCCATCCCGGTATAGACCGGCCAGGGTGTACTGGGCGTATTTGTATCCAGCGATGGCGGACTTCCCCAGCCACAGTGCGGCCTCCTCATAATCCTGTTCCGTACCCAGCCCAGCGGCGTACAGCTTGCCGATGCGGTACTCCGTGACGCGATCCGGCGCAACCTTTTCCGCTTCCAGAAACGCCGCCAGTGCGTTGGCATACCACTGCTGTGCCAATGCAGAATCAGGCTCCTGGCCCAGCCCATCCGCGTACATCCGGCCCAGGTCGGCCATGGCCAGAGCGTTCCCGGTATCAGCTTCCTCGGTGAGCAATTCAAACGCCGCCGCGAAATCCGCTGGCGCATCCCCGTCACCCTGCATCAGCTGACGGGCAGCACGATACTGGGGCGTCCACCGGGCGTGTGGAATGGTTTCTCCGGCATCGGTGTGCTCCTCCGTAGGTTCAACGCCGAATGGCCCATCGTCCGCAGGTTCGCCATCAGACCCACCTGATGCCTCAGCCTGGGATGTGATATCGGGCGGCACAAAATTACCCAGCCGCACCGCCTCCTCGACCACGATGTTTTTGATCCGCTTGAACTCCTTCTGCCGCACCAACGGCTCGCGCTCCGGCAGATCGTCCTTGTACGTCCGCAGCACTTCTTCCCGCTCCCGATACCACAGATCATAGGCGGCAGTGATGCGGGGATCTTTCTCCAGCTCGTTTACCACCTCGTCCACCAGCGATTTCACCGCTGGCGGCAGATATCCGTACTGCTTTTTGCCGGAGCATTCTTGCAGACGCTGGGCCAGCTCCAGCATGAGCTGTGCGATGCACTGATTCTTCAGAGTGCCCGTCTGTATCTCCATGATGAGCTGGCCCATAACCTCCCCGGCATTCTGGGTCAACTCGTCCCGCCGCTGGGTCTGCCGCTGGTAGACGGCGATCAGGTCTTGCTGGAAAATTTCCTGTGCCAGCATGGACTTGATGTCCGCGATGCCCCGCTTGGTGAGGAAGCCGGACTTGCCATCGGCGCTGTAGCACACCATGTGTATATGGGGATGGTGGCCCTCGTCATGGAACGCGGCGTACCAGCGGAATTGCGCGTCAGGGATCCTCATGGCTTTCGCCATGTCCATGGCGCGGGAAGACAGCAGCTTGCTCCAGCGTTCGGCGTTGTCGAACCCCAGCCGCGCCGCGTCCTCCCGCCGCAGGGAGATGATGGGCAGCCACACCACGCCAGGATGGCGCGCCACCTCGTCCGCCACCTGAGACAGCACCAGCGGGCCGTCACCGGCAGTAAACAGACCGTGGATCCCCACGCGCTGGACGCGGGGACGGCTGGCGATGTAGTCCACGTAGTTCTCCCGCTGTGCGATCTGCTCGTAGTTATCTTCGATGGCGCGGGTGATGAACTCCGATGCGTTCCCCCGGGTGGGTACGGCCTGGTAGTCCTCGTACTCGAACAGACCATGGCTGGACGGGAACTCCCGGAGGAGCTGCTCCACCAGCTTGACCTGCTTCTCCGTGGCGGGGAGCGCGGCCTTGCCGGGATCAATGCGATCCACACCCTCACGGGTAGCGGCGTACTTGACGTAGTTGCCCAGATGGGCAGCGGCCTTTTCACCACCGCCCTTGATGTGCGGGCACTTGAAAATCACGCGCGGCGTAGACAGCACCTCCCAAGTTTTTGTTATCCCTCTGAATTAAAAAATTCTTAGAGAGAATACCTTCTGGCCGGTTCCCTGTGAACCGACACTCGGTCCAGCTGATGGGTATAAAAGCCCCTTGGCGGACGATCAAACTTTTTCCCGGTCAATCGTCTTCGTGCTTTTTCAGCGTGTCCTTGAACGAGATCCCTCCGTTAGTTTTTTTCACCTCCTGGACGCACTGCCAGCGCAGCGCGTCCAACTGGCTGGCATCGATCTCTAATCCCGCCGCCAGTACGTGCATCATCATACCGATCTCCACCGTCAGCTTGAACAGCAGACGGGCGATCCGATCCTCACTGCACTGGATGGTGCCCCGCATGGCGTGGACAAAAATGGGCGGCAGGAACTCCGACACGTCCTCGGCGGCCAGGTAGTCGCAGTAGAACTTGAGCGCCTTTTCCAGAAATTCATTTCGGCTCTGGCAGTTGTCCTTCTCCATCGCCGCGCTGATTTTGCGCTCCATCTCCTGGGACACCCGGGTGTGGATGCGCAGTTTTTCTTCTGACATATTGCTTCCCTCCTCAAAAATGCTGAAAATGCCCGCCAGAGCCACCTCGGAGCCATCCGAAACGGCCCAACGGCGGGCATTTCCGCTGGTTTGGAGCCATGGTTGGCTCAACGGCCCAAAATCGGAGCCACGTCAACTTTCCAAAAACAGATCGGGAGCGGTGCGAAACGGCCTGTTCCCCGTCCCTCCCGACCCGCATTGCGGGGCGGTGTGACAGGCGGTGAGCCACCGCTTTATCCCGCACCTCCTTCGTCCCCCGTCCCCGGTGTCCGTTTGTGCAGAATGCCGAGGGTATTGCCGGAAAAACCGGCCCGCGAGAGGTGGGCGAAAGGCGGGCAACACGAGGGGCTTTCTCTGAGGACGGGCACGGATGCCAGCGG